>JAYVXT010000038.1:0-2754 GCA_043785065.1 Bryobacterales bacterium
ACGCTCTTTGTAACTTGGCCCCCCAGTCGAATTGTCGGTGGATTTTGAATGTACACCTTCATGCCCGGCAAATTTTCCAATTGAGGACGAAGCTGGGCAATTACTTCGTTCACGCCAAGCTTCCGCTCCTTACGCGGTTTCAAGTGGATGACCAACTGGCCAAGATTTTGCCCGCCCATTGCCGATGCCGCCGGCCCGCCTACGCTCGAAACCAGCGCCTCAATATTTTCGTTGCTCCGGAAGATGCGGGCAACCTCCTCTTGGTACTTCACCATTTGTTTAAATGACGAACCTTGAGAGGCCTCCGTGATAGCCAGCAACTGGTCGGTATCCTGATCGGGAATGAAGCCCTTCGGAATCTTAACGAACATCCAACCCGTGGCGATCAGCACCAATAAAGATAGCGCCATGATTAGCGGCCGTTTCCCCAGAACCCATTTCAGGGTAATGTCGTAAAAGCGCAACATGCCATCGAAGAATTTTTCGGTAACGCGGTAAAACCAGCCATGTGAAACGTGGCCACCGCGCAGGAAGCGGCTGCACAACATCGGGGTGAGCGTGATGGATACGACGCCGGAAATCAAAATAGCGACGGTAATGGTAACGGCGAATTCCTTGAACAATCGACCCAAAACCCCGCCCATGAACAACACGGGAATGAACACGGCAGCAAGGGAAATTGTCATGGAAACAATGGTGAAGCCAATTTCGCGTGACCCTTTAAGAGAGGCTTCCATCGGCGATTCGCCCATTTCGATATGCCGTACGATGTTTTCAAGCATGACGATCGCATCGTCCACGACAAACCCGATGGACAGAATCAAGGCCATCATGGAAAGATTGTCCAAGCTGTAATCGAGCATGTACATCGCGGCGAACGTGCCGATGATCGAAAAAGGTAACGCAAGGCTTGGAATTAGAGTTGCCGAGAAACTGCGCAGGAAGACGAAAATGACCATCACCACCAAAGCTAGCGTTAGAGCCATGGTGAACAGCACGTCGTCATAGGATTCGCGAATAGATTCGGAACGATCATAAAGAAAATCGAGCGCAACCGTTTGTGGCAGTTCCTTGTTGTCGCTGATACTTTTGAGGACACGCTTGATTCCCTCCGTCACCTCAATCGTGTTGGTGCCGGGCTGGCGCTGCACCGCGAGAACGATGGAGCGGGCGGAGCTTTCTTTTTTATGGAACCAGGATGCTGTCTTGTCGTCTTCCACGCTATCCACAATCTGGCCTAGCTCTTGCAATCTCACCGGCGACCCGCGACGGTAGGAAACCACAAGCGAACGGTATTCGGAAGCATTCATTAATTGACCGCTGGCCTGCAGCGTGAAGGCGCGTTGCGGACCGGAAATTGTGCCGGTGGGCAGGTTCACGTTCCAACTTTTCAGGGCCGTTTCCACTTCGTTCAACCCCACTGCTCTTGCGGCTAACGCGTGTGGATCCAACTGGACATGAACGGCGTATTTTTGCGCTCCTAACACTTGAACCTGCGCCACGCCCGCAACCATCGAAATGCGTTGGGCCATGCGGGTCTGCGCATATTCGTCAAGGATCCATAACGGAACCGTGGGAGAGGTTAGAGCCAAATAAAGGATTGGCTGATCGGCCGGGTTCACTTTGGTGAAGGTCGGAGGCGTGGGCATACCAGGAGGCAATAGCCGCGAGGCCTGCGTAATGGCGGCCTGCACGTCCACTGCGGCGCCATCAAGACTGCGGCTTAAATCGAATTCCAGAGTGATCAGGGTCGAACCAAGTGAGTTTGACGAGGTCATGCTGTTCAACCCGGCGATCATCGAAAACTGATTTTCGAGGGGCTTGGCCACAGCCGACGCCATATTTTCCGGACTTGCGCCTGGAAGCGCGGCCGTCACGAGCAACGTCGGAAAATCGACGTTCGGCAGATCGCTTACAGGCAAAGAGCGGTAAGCCACCATGCCGAACATCGCGATGGCGACCATCAGCAAAGTTGTAGCGATAGGCCGTTCAATAAAAGTACGTGAAATATCCACTTAAAAAATTCCTAATCCCCGGTGGTTACTGCTGGTTCCAGCCTCTTATTCTTGCGGTGTGTCAATAGTTTGTAGACGTTCGTCTTTAGCCCGTCCATGTACGTATAAACCACGGGCGTTAAATACAACGTGATCAGCTGGGAAAAGATCAGCCCGCCAACCACCGCCATGCCAAGAGGACGGCGCGATTCCCCTCCTGCCCCAAAGCCGATCGCCATCGGCACAGAGCCCAGTAATGCGGCCAAAGTGGTCATCATGATAGGACGAAAGCGGACCAAGCAGCCCTGGAAAATGGCTTCTTCAGGGCTTAAGCCATCTTTGCGTTCGGCTTCCAAGGCGAAATCGATTTGCATGATTGCATTCTTTTTCACAATGCCGATTAGCATTAACAAACCTACAAACCCGTAAATGTTGAGTTCCATATTGAACATGTACAAAGTCAACAATGCGCCAAAGACGGCCGAGGGAAGGCCGGAAAGAATGGTCAACGGCTGCACAAAACTTTCGTATAGAATACCCAAGACAATGTAGACGATCGCCACGGCGATGAGTAACAGCAGCGTCAGATTTTTAAGCGAACTTTGGAAAGCTTTCGCCGTGCCGGAGAAGCTGTATGTTATGCCTTGGGGCAACACTTGCGCCGCCGTATCCTGCACTGCATTCACCGCTTCCCCTAACGCTACGCCTGGCTTAAGATTGAAAGAAATGGTAACCGAAGGGGCTTGGCCCGAATGGTTAA
>JAYVXT010000039.1:0-9033 GCA_043785065.1 Bryobacterales bacterium
ATTTCTTGGAGAATGGATGCCGAATCAAACAAGCGCATTTCAGTCGGATGGGTCATTTTTGGCGAGCAGAGGTGGGTAACTCTTCGCAAGCGCCGAAGGGCCGAAGGATATGGCGATTCTTCCCGAGTTGAAAATATGCTTGAGGCCGGAGAGTAAACGCAGTCCAACTGTCTCTCGAATGCTTGCGTGGCTCGGTTGGCGGAAGCTGCGTGCTGGCTGAATGAGAACCGTGGGCACACCATGGCGTCCGCCACTATATTGGCGGTACATATAGAGCGCCGTGAACGACCCTGACAATCGAAATCGGCTTCGTACGTGGGTCATAAATGATCAAGTAGGAACCGACGGGCCAGAAGAATACTGGTTCGCCGGTGAAGTCTTGGCGGCGATGACCGATAGTTGGATTCTGCGCCGGGAGTTGGCAGGCATCGAACAACCGCAAGCGTACTTTCCGCGCGGCTTTTACGCTGTCTTTTGCAATGTAGTCCCAGATGTCGCGAATGTCCTTTGCACCCTCAGTTGACAGCTTAAACCGCTTCATGCCGGTTGCATTGTGCGAGCAGCGTCGTTTTCCTCCCGTTCCAACTGAGCGAAGAATTCATCCCCGTCAATTCCTTCCCCACGTTGCAGCAAATCGAGGCATTTAGCGATTTTGCTTTGAAGCTCTTGTTTGCGGTTTTCCGACAACTCGCCTCGTTCGGCCAAAAGGTGCAACCAATCGCGAACCATTTCATTGGCGGAAGTGTAGCGACCACTTTCAAGTTCAAGTTGGACTATATGTTCCAACTCGGTAGATAGGTTTACGTTCATATTGGACTACGGACTCCTCAACTTCGAGGGTATCCCGAGATGGTTAATGTCAATGAGGTTCGGATGAGGTCGATTCGGTATCGCAGATGGACAAGAAACACGATTATTCAAATGTTCTATTGGACTGAAATCTATTCCCGTACAAGGGATGGCGTGTTGATAGCCACAAGAGTGAACGACCGCCAACACCGCAGCTACCGCTCAGCATACAAAGAGCATTCCGTGAAGTCTTTCAATCCGATCAGCAAACTTTGCACAGTGCACGATAATGTGTCTGGACGGGCCCGCAGATAAAAGTTCGTTGTCTGGCTTTGTTCCAAATGCGTCAGGCCCGCTCCTTAGTTGCTGCAACAGTCTCGGAGCGTGGGCAGAGGATGCAGGAAACCTGCAATGCAGAGGAGCAACTGCGCGGCGCCGCTTGGCCGATGGTTGATAAAGTAAAAACGTATGAACCCTTACTTGGTCCAGATCATTCAACTGCTCAATGACTTGAAAGTTCTTGAGACGAAGAACTGGTGGGATAAGTTTGGAAGTACCGTGTTGGCGGCCCTGTCATTGAGTATTTCAGTATTTCAGCGTTTACCCTCAAGTATCTAATTGATTACACAAAAAGAACCACGGGTTTGCTGAACGAAGCTCGACTACAAAACGAGGGTTCTGTGATGCCTATCCTAATGATCGTAAGAGACCCTGACGTTCTTACCATTCAAAAATATTTGCAGGTGAGAAACATTGGTAAGGGACCAGCATTCAATGTCTCATTTGACCAATCGGTTGTTGATGGAAGAATGCTCAAAGCAGAATGCTTGAATAATTTGATTGAGGTTAACAGCACCGTCTCCACGACCTTCATGCTTGTAGCAGGAAATGGAAAACCCCACATGGTGCTTTTCGATCAAATACTGTTCGATTCCATTAGGGGAAGAGAATTACCTGATCCGTTGAAATTGGTTGTCCGGTGTGAAAGCGTCAGTGCCAAGAAATATGCTTTTACTTTCGATCTGACAGGTGGCGCAATCATCTTCGTTCAAAAACAAAGCCTCACAGATTCTTGAAAAATATACAGGCTGATCGAAAATGAGGGAATTCCAGTCTCGCGGCCAGGAAGAAGTTGAAGTGTCGCCAGCATTCACGAAAGCTTGATTTGAATGTAGCGGAGGCGCGTGGAATAGGAAGTCGCCTACTGGTTATCCTGCCACTCCTCATGCCACGCCATCTGGATCGCCTCCAGCTTCGCCTCATTGGACTTCGCCGGGTCATCCTCGAAATCATCGAGCTCCACGATCCACTTGTGCATATCCGTGAACCGCACCTTTAACGGATCCACGTCAGGATGCTCCTCGTAGAGCGCCATACCGATATCTTCAAATTTATCCCAAGTTAGTTTCATCATGACTATTCGATCTTCGTCCCTTCGAGCGCGACGCTCACGGCCGTGTTCATCATCCGCTCGGCAAGCGGCCTGGTCACCTGATCCAACTCGTGAATCTTGTCGCGGATCAGGTCATAGTAGTCACTATGGTAGGCCAGGATCAGTTCGTTATACACCTTCTGAATGGCCGCGCGCTCGTCGTCGGTCAGAACATCCCATGCTGGATTCTGCTTGCCCTTGTCGACGGCCTTGAAGATGCGGTCGGCTTCCACGCGGGCCTCGCGGACTTGGCGTTCGATGAAATCGGCCTCGGCCTTTTCGATGGACTCCTGAATCATAGCCTCCACTTGTTCGTCGGTTAGACCATACGACGGCTTCACTTCGATGGATTGTTCCTTGCCGGTGCGCGTCTCACGGGCTGTCACGCTTAAGATGCCATTGGCGTCGATCAGGAATTTCACTTCAATGCGCGGCAGGCCGGCGGGCATGGGGTCGATGTCTTTCAGGTCGAAGCGTGCCAAGCTGCGGCAGTCGCGGGCCATTTCGCGCTCGCCTTGTAGGACGTGGATCAGCACGTTGCGTTGGCCGTCCACAGCCGTGGTGAAGCTTTCCGAGGCGCTGGCGGGGATGGTGCTGTTGCGGGTGATCAGCTTCGAGACCACGCCGCCCATGGTTTCGATTCCTAGCGAGAGTGGGGTTACGTCAAGAAGTAAAGTGTCTTCGACGTCGCCCGAGAGGATGCCGGCTTGCACGGCGGCCCCAAGCGCCACCACTTCGTCGGGGTTGAGTTCGGTGTGGGGCTTGGCTTTGAACAGAGCCTCGACGGCGTCGCGGACTAGGGGGATGCGCGTGGAACCACCCACCATAACTACTTCGTTGATTTGTTCTACCGTGACGTTGGCGTCGGCGATGCAGCCGCGGCATGGGGACAAAGTACGGTCTACCACTGGCGTGATTAGTTTATTGAAAACATCGCGGGTGAGTTCCCGTTGGTAGGTTTTGCCTTTCCATTTCAGCGTGAGCATGACTGCCGGAGCGAAGGAGAGTTGTTCCTTGGCCTCGATCACAGCTTTGCGAAGCGTTTGGACGGCTTCCTGATTGCCGCTGATGTCTTCGTTCCACTCGCTTTGGATATCTTCGAGGGCTACGGCAATCAAAAGATTGTCGATGTCGTCGCCGCCCAGATGAGTGTCGCCATTGGTGGCCAGGACCTCGAAGATGCCGTTGTGGAGTTTCAGAATTGAGATGTCGAACGTACCGCCGCCGAAGTCATACACGGCGATGATACCTTCCTTGCGCTTGTCGAGGCCGTAGGCTAGGGCGGCCGCCGTGGGCTCGTTTACCAAGCGAAGAACCTCAAGACCGGCGATACGGCCGGCGTCCTTTGTGGCCTGGCGTTGGGCGTCGTTGAAATAGGCCGGGACGGTGATGACGGCTTGGTCGACGGCCTGGTTGAAGAAGGCTTCGGCGTTGGCTTTGATTTGCTTTAAGATGAGCGCGGAGACTTCGGGCGGGGTCAGGGTTTTGTTTCCGATCGCGAGGCGGATGACGGATTCGCTGCCTTCGGCAATCCGGAAGGGGAAGAGTTTTAGTTCTTCTTTGACGTCGGAGAGACCTCGTCCCATCAGGCGTTTGACGGAATAGATGACTCGATCCGGATCCGTTGTGAGCATCCCGCGCGCTTGGACGCCGACGATGGGGCCGCCCGATTCAAGGACAGCTATGACGGAAGGGACGATGCGCTCGCCATCGGGTCCAGGAATGATGGCGGGACCGGTCAAGTCCATGAAGGCGCCAAGAGAGTTGGTGGTGCCTAGATCGATACCGATGATCCGTTGGGTTACTCCAGCCTCGCTGAAGTCGATTTGAAAGGAAGATGACATGTTAGGAAAGTTCTTTATCTACTTCTCGGATTAAATTGCTGATGTAGCGGCGGCGGTTCAGGACGGCCCGAATTGCCGCAAGAGTTGGGGGGCCGGGTTCGGCATCGTACTTGGTGAATATCTTTTCCAGTTCGACGTCGGAGGCCGACTGCATCGCTTTGAATTTTGTCCGCGCTTCGGCTAAGCCCACTTTCGCCGACTGGTCGCCGTCGCGCAATTCTTCGAGGGCCATATTTAACTCGAACACTTCTTCCAGTAGTTCTGGGGGGACGTCTTTCGAGCGTTGTTCGCCGATTTCCAGGCCCTCTTGGGAGAGGAGGTATTCAGCGCGGGAGATCGGGTTCTTTAACGTCCGCCAAGCGTCGTTTAGCACGGCGGTGGCGGCTGTGGAGTTGGAGCGCTCTATTTCGCTTTTGCGTGAATATTTGTCGGGATGGAGCTTGCGGCTAAGGTCGTAGAATTGGGATTGCAGGGTTTCGAGATTGATGGTTAGGTGGCGGGGTAGGGTGAAGAAGGTGAAGTAATCCGTTGGGGGGGATTGCAGAGCATTACAAGACGGGCAGAACAGCGTCCCTTCAAATTCCTTTTTGCACTGCCAACAGGTTGTCATTGTTCCCGATTTTTCCGTACTCCGGGGCAGGTCGACCAGGGGGTCCGCCCTACAATTAGGCAGTGAATGAAGTTCCGCAGCCGCAGCTTTTTTTGGCATTCGGATTGTCGAACTCGAAGCCGGACTGCATCAACGACTCCTTGTAGTCGAGCACCATGCCGTTCAAGTAGAGCAAGCTCTTGGGGTCAACCCAAACTTCGACGCCATCGAAATGGAACACCTTATCGGTGGCGCGAGGCCGGGTATCGAACTTGAACTGATAACTTAAGCCGGAACAGCCGCCACCCAGAACGCCTAGACGCAGTCCACCCTTGACACCTTGCTTTTCAAAAGCTTGCTTGATCTTTTGAATCGCTTTGGGTGTAACGTCGATAACTGATTCTATTGCGGTAAGAGTGCTCATGATGCCTTAGTGGACCGCCAACGCCCCGGCTTCCATCGTTACGCCTTTCTTGGTCTTGTAATCGCTGATAGCCGCTTTGATTGCATCTTCAGCCAGCACCGAACAATGAATCTTCACTGGTGGTAGGGCCAGTTCATTCACGATGTCGGTGTTCTTGATGGTTAGAGCTTCGTCAACCGTTTTACCTTTGAGCCATTCGGTGGCAAGCGAGGAACTGGCGATGGCCGAACCGCAGCCGAACGTCTTGAACTTGGCTTCGTCAATGATGCCGGTTGCCGGATTTACCTTGATCTGCAGCTTCATTACGTCGCCGCATTCGGGAGCGCCCACCATTCCGGTGCCAACGTCTTCACTGCTTTTGTCGAGCGAGCCAACGTTGCGCGGATTGTTATAGTGATCGAGAACTTTGTCGGAGTATGCCATGATATTTTTCCTTTCCTTCGGTAATCTGTTTGGTTAGTTCTAGTGGGCTGTCCACTGAACTTTGGATAAGTCGATGCCTTCTTTGAACATTTCGTAAAGAGGCGATAAGTCGCGAAGTTTCTTAACAACTTCAATAACCCGGCTTGCCACGTAATCCACTTCATCTTCCGTATTGAAGCGGCCAAGGCCGAAACGAATGGACGAATGAGCCAAGTCGTCGCCCGCGCCCAGAGCCTTCAGCACATAACTGGGTTCCAGGGTTGCCGAAGTACAGGCTGAACCGCTGGAAACCGCAATGTCGTTAATGCCCATCAGCAAGCTTTCGCCTTCAACATAAGCGAAGCTGATGTTCAGATTGCCGGGCAGCCGGTGTTCGAGCGAGCCGTTGACATAGACCTCGTCTAGTTCCGACATGATCCTGTTCTTCAGCTTATCGCGCAGAAAGCCAAGCCGTTTCATTTCGGCGGTCAATTCTTTTTGGCACAATTCGCAAGCTTCGCCGAGCCCCGCGATGCTGGGAACGTTCAGAGTGCCGGAGCGCATACCGCGTTCGTGGCCCCCTCCGTCCATCTGGGCTGCAAGTTGCACGCGTGGACCTTTGCGACGAACATAGAGGGCTCCCACGCCCTTAGGTCCGTATATTTTGTGGGCGGTGATCGACATCAGGTCGATTCCGTCCTCCATTACGTTTACCGGAATCTTTCCTACTGCTTGCACCGCGTCGGTGTGGAACAAAACGCCACGTTCCTTACATATCTTGCTAATTTCCTTGATGGGCTGTACTACGCCGATTTCGTTATTGGCGTACATGATGCTAACCAGGATGGTTTTGTCCGTGATTGCCTCGCGCAGCATTTCGAGGTCGATACGGCCGTCAGCCATCACAGGCAAATAGGTGATGCGGCAGCCTTGTTTTTCAAGATGCTTGGTGGAATCGAGGATCGCTTTATGTTCGGTTGCGGCGGTGATGATGTGGTTACCTTTTTCGGCATACATTTCCGCAACGCCCTTTAGCGCCAAGTTGTTCGATTCGGTGGCGCCGCTGGTGAATATAATTTCCTTGGCCGTTGCTCCAATCAATGATGCAATCTGCTTGCGGGCTTTTTCAACTGCCTCTTCAGCGGCCCAACCATAGGCATGATTGCGGCTGGCGGCATTGCCGTAGTGTTCGGTGAAATAGGGCAACATCGATTGGACGACGCGCGGGTCGACTTTCGTAGTGGCGTGATTATCGAAATAGATTGGGGCTTTGGACATAGTTCAATTTCCTCGACTGCTGTTTAATATTGTTGTCAACGGCTCAACCGTTGCAGGCAAGGGAATAATCACTTGCGGCGGTGGTGGCGGATCTTCGTGGGCGATGTCTGTCAATTTGATGCTGGAAAGCAACTTTACGATTCCCTCATGTACCTTGCGAAGAGGGTCGCGCACATTGCATTTGCCGGAGTGTTCGCAACCACCATGCTCAGTAAAGCAAGCGGTTAGGAAAATCGGCCCGTCGATGACGCGGATCACTTCAAAGGCGCTTATCGATTCTGGATCTTTCGCTAAACGATAGCCACCATTGACCCCTTGTTCGCTTCGCAGGAAGCCAGCTTTGGCCAGCTTTTGCAATACCTTCGAGAGGAGCGGCAAAGGTACGCCATACCGGTCGGCGATGTCCTTCGCACTGGCGGACAACGGATGGCGGACGGTCAGGTCCTTAAGGGCAATCAATCCGTAATCAGCTTTTTTGGTTAGCTTCAGCATCTTTCTTCAATCTAAGTATATCAGACTAAAATAGTCTTATATGCAATATAGACCACACCGGAGCTCTGAGTCAAGAAAATACCTGTATATTTTCAGCAACTTAAACTAAGACCAAATTTATCTTATATTTATGGGTAATAGTATGGTGAGACGGTAAAATATCCCTCGGAGCGGGTGATGATTGTAAATAGGGTGTTGCTACATGCTATTCTGTCCATTGATAGGATTTAACTGGGGCAAATCCTTGCAAGCAAATGGGTTTTCATAAGAAAAGAGCAAAGCCGGTATTGAACTGATGATTCAGCTAATCCGTTCCATTGTACCCGCGTCTGTTCTGTTGCTGCTTGTTTCGGAAACGCTTGTCCTTCTTTTTTGCTATCTCTTGGCGGCGGCAATCGTTATCGAAGTGGACCCGCAGTTTTTCTTATTTGAAGAGCTTGGCCTGTTCCGGATTTGCATCGTTGTTGCAAGCATCCTTATTGGGCTCTACCTGCAAGACCTCTACACCCGCATTCGAATCAGCAGCCGTGTGCTGCTCATGCAGCAAATTTCCATGGTGTTGGGCATCGCTTTCCTGATCCAGGCATTACTCACCTATATCGACCGCAGCCTTATGTTGCCGCGCTACTTAATGATCTACGGCAGCGCCATGGTCGTAGTGGCTCTTCCGGCTTGGAGGGTGCTTTACGTCCGATTCGCCGTCAGTACGGTTGGCACGCAGCGAGTCCTGCTGGTTGGCGCGTCATCGGTATTGCAAGAATTGGCCGAACGCTTGCTGTCTCATCCGGAATTTGGACATCACATTGTGGGGTATGTTGGCCAACAGGAATTTCCCGATCATACAGTGGCGGGGTTGACTCGTCTTGGCGAACTTCATGAATTGAAATCGTTGGTGGCGGACCAGAAACCCGAAAGGATCATTATCGGAATGACGGAACGCCGCTCGCGAATGCCGGTGCAGGAATTACTGGACATGCGGCTAAGCGGCATTTATGTGGAAGAGGCGGCAACGTCGTATGAGCAGGCTTTTGGACGGGTGTGTACGCGAGAACTTCGGCCTTCGCAATTGATCTTTTCAACTGCTCTTGGTCCCAGTGCGCGAACGCAAGGCCTGCACACCGCCCTGTCCATGGGGATCGCCGTCATTGGCACCTTGTTGACCGCTCCTATCATGCTGATTGTTGCGATCCTTGTGCGAGTCACGTCCCCAGGACCTGTGTTTCACCGCCAGATCCGTTCCGGACTTCGGGGAAAGGAATTCACCGTTTACAAGTTCCGGTCCATGCGAGCCGATGCGGAAGTGAAAACCGGACCTGTTTGGGCGCAAAAGAACGATCCTCGCATCACCTCAATTGGCAAGTATCTTCGTAAATTCCGGCTCGATGAACTGCCGCAGTTCTTTAATGTGCTGAAAGGCGAAATGTCGATGGTGGGACCTAGACCTGAACGGCCCGAATTTGTTAAAACCCTTTCCGAGAAGATTCCTTTTTATAACCAGCGGCTTTCGGTGAAGCCCGGTCTCACAGGCTGGGCGCAGATCAATCATAAGTACGGCGATACGATTGAGGATACGATCACTAAGTTGGAATACGACCTGTACTACATCAAACACATTTCCGTGGCTCTAGATCTGTACATTTTGCTGAACACTGCCAAAACGGTGTTATTGGGCCGGGGCGCGCAATAAAAAAACAGGCCTTTTGGGGCGCGCGATCCTCCCCCGATTGTCATCGGGGGCTAGTGGTTCCTAGCACAAATTGCGCTGCTGTCCAAACGGGCATTT
>JAYVXT010000040.1:0-2750 GCA_043785065.1 Bryobacterales bacterium
CTGGATCCGGTCAATCGCGACGTGATTGACCAGGCTCTTGATTCGGGAGTGAAGGACTACATCGGCGGCAACTGCACGGTAAGCCTAATGTTGATGGCCATGGGCGGCTTGTTCCGCGAAGGGCTCGTCGAATGGGTCAGCAGCATGACGTATCAGGCTGCATCGGGCGGTGGCGCGGCGAAGATGCTGGAACTGATGAAGCAGATGAGCGTGCTGAATGCCGCGGCCGCCAATGGTACCGACGCGTTGACGGTGGATCGTGCGGTGACGGCGGCTCAGCGCTCCGCTGCATTGCCGGTTGAGGAATTTGGCGCGCCGCTCGCAGGCAGCCTGCTTGCATGGATCGACAAGGATATGCCTGGCGGCCAGACTAAGGAAGAGTGGAAGGGCGAGGCCGAGTCGAATAAGATTTTGGGTTCCACGAAAGCCATTCCTATTGACGGGATCTGTGTTCGCGTGGGAACCCTGCGCTGCCATAGCCAAGGCTTGGTGGTGAAGCTGACGCGCGACGTTCCAATGAATGACGTGGAGAGCATTTTGGCCAGCTCATCGGCTTGGACGAAAGTTGTGCCGAACACCAAGGATGCAACGTTGCGGGATTTGACTCCGGCGGCAGTGTCCGGCACATTGACGGTGCCTGTGGGGCGGCTGCATAAGCTACGCATGGGGCCGGAATATTTGGGCGCGTTCACGGTGGGCGATCAACTGTTGTGGGGCGCGGCGGAGCCGTTGCGGCGGATGGTGAATATTTTGAAGGGGCGGGTTTCTTAGTCTCTATTCCTTGGTCGTAGTATTTGTCTGAGCAGTCTGAGCAGGGCTTTTTGCGTTGGCCGATTGAAAAGGCTTTCATCACCGATCCACTGTAACAGTTCAGGTAGTTCGCGGGACCGAGATGAAGAAAAGAGTGGACAAACTCCGAAACATTTAAGACTCTAAAAGTTTCAGAAACGATGACTTCCCCCGCGTCGCGCCTCAGGACCGGAACGGCGCGCAACGTTGGAGGCGCTCCTTTCTACATGATTACCCTGGAACGCGAAGCGCGGTTGGTGTGGCGTGGTCACCTCTCCCGCCCCCTGCTATCCGTGCTTTTCGAGGAGCGGCTTTCGGCTACCCCTTACGCAACCTGTTGGGGAAGCAATGCCGGACAAAACCGGATGCGGCAACAGGGCGCTGTGGAATACTTTGACGATGACAGCTTTGGGGCAAATTCCAGGCATGCGGACTCCCCGGGCGATTGTGATTATGAGTTCGGCGAAAGAGGGCTCGGCGGGGGAAGAGTTCGAGAAAGCCTTGGCGGCTGCGCGAGGTTCTGGGATTCCGGTCTTTTTCGTCCGGATGATGCCGGAGCAGTTTGACGACCGGGTGAATCCGCTGCTGGTGCGCGTGGCGCGCGAAACCGGCGGCAGGTGTTTAACGCGGCGCTTATGGCGATGGACACAGTGCTTGAAAAAGATGGGGTTAGCTATACAAACATTACTTCCCTTCGAGCCACTTTACGCTGGTAGGGGTTGAACGCCCGCACGCCATGGAATCGGTCATACCGGACGAAATTTGCGCGCATGCGTTGTCCGATGCCGTCCGCAACGCCGATTCCTTATCTGCGCCAGACGCCGTCCGGCAAGCCGTCCGCCCTTCATAGGCCATGCACACTTCCACCCGATACGCAGTCAACCCCATGCTGGACCACACCACCAAAACGGCCAAGCCAATAATGGTTGCCACAATCACAACGCCCGTCTTCGCGCTGATTCTATGCTGCGTGGCCACTTAGCCGATTTCCTCGAAAAAGTTGCCCATCTTGCGGAACCGTTCGTAGCGCTGATTGATCAACTGCTCGGGCGTCATGGCGTTCAACTCCGCCAACGACCGCTTAATCGCATCGCTTAAATAGCTGGCGGTTAAATCGTAATCGTTATGCGCGCCGCCCGGCGGTTCGGGAATAATCCCGTCGATCAGCCCCAACTCCAGCAGGTCCGGAGCAGTAAGCCTCAGCGCCGCGGCGGCCAGTTCCGCCTTGCCCGCATCGCGCCAAATGATGGCCGCGCAACTTTCCGGGCTGATCACACTGTACACTGTATTTTCCAGCATGAACACGCGATTGGCGACGCCAAGCGCAAGAGCTCCCCCACTGCCGCCTTCGCCGATAATCACGGAAATCACCGGTACCGGCAGGCGCGCCATTTCGCGAAGATTGACGGCGATGGCTTCGGCCTGGCCCCGCTCTTCGGCGTCAAGGCCAGGGTAGGCGCCCGGCGTGTCCAGCAGGCAAATGATGGGGCGCTTGAATTTGGCCGCCAAATGCATCACGCGCATGGCTTTCCGATAGCCTTCGGGCTTGGGCATGCCGAAATTGCGGTGAACTTTTTGTTTGGTGTCGCGGCCCTTTTCCTGGCAGATGCCCATCACGGGTTTGCCGTCGAAAAAACCCATTCCGCAAATGATGGCCGGGTCGTCGCCAAAATAGCGGTCCCCATGAATCTCGCTAAAATCCGTGAAGAGCCGTTCAATGTGGTCAACCGCATGGGGCCGCTTGGCATGGCGGGCAAGTTGGACGCGTTCCCATGCCGGATCTTTGGGCGGCGGACTAACTTCGATGCCTAAGGGAAAATCTTCTTCCATTCGTTTACCTAGTTTAGCGTGGTTACGGAAACAAGGCGTTGGGGAATGTTAATCAATCTGCCGCGGGGTGCGTTTCCGCATTCCGGCTTGGATGGACAATGCGCCGATTCCGGCAACCGCGATCGTGCACA
>JAYVXT010000041.1:0-9022 GCA_043785065.1 Bryobacterales bacterium
TACGCGTTCGTGCTAATTTCCCATGACCGCTATTTTTTGGATGTAACGGTGAAGAAGACCGTGGAGATTTGGAACAAGGGCGTTCACTTCTACACCGGCAATTACGAAAAGTATCTTTCCGAAAAGGCGATGCGGAAGGCGACGCTGGAAGCCGCGTATCGTAATCAACGGGAGAAGGTGGAGCAGTTGGAAACGTTCATAAACCGGTTCCGCGCGCAGGCCACCAAAGCCAAGCAGGTGCAAAGCCGCATTAAGGAATTGGAGAAGATTGAACGGATCGAGATTCCGCCGGATGAAAAGGCGATTCACTTTTCCTTCCCGCAGCCGAAGCCCAGCGGAAGGACCGTGGCGGAGTTCAAGAACGTATCGAAATCGTACGGTGAGAAGTTCATTTTCGGCAAGGCAAACTTCATCATTGAGCGTGGGGAACGGATTGCGCTGGTAGGTCCGAATGGCGCCGGCAAATCGACGATGATCAAGTTGCTGTCGGGGCTTGAGCCGCTTTCGACGGGCGAATTTACGCTGGGGCACAACGTGCAGGTGGATTACTTCGCGCAGGATCAGTATAAGGAATTGGATGGTGACGCGAAGATGCTGGAAGATTTGCGCGCCATCGCCGGCATGAAGACTGAGACGGAGCTGCGTTCGTTGCTGGGCTGCTTCCTGTTCAGCGAAGACGACGTTTTCAAACGCATCGGCGTGCTGTCGGGTGGAGAGCGCAATCGTTACGCGCTGGCAAAAATGTTGCTGCAACCCTCGAACTTTCTGCTATTGGACGAACCGACGAACCACTTGGATATGAGGGCCAAGGACGTGTTGTTAGAAGCGTTGGCGGACTTTACGGGAACGGTAGTGCTGGTCTCGCACGACCGCTACTTCATCGACAAGCTGGCGACCAAGGTGTTTGAGATCGACAACCATGAAGTGATTGTGTATCCAGGCAACTACGAAGATTACTTATTCCGCAAGCAAGGCGGCCCGGCGGCTATGGAAGCCGGCATCAAGGCCGCGGTGTCAACTGCTGCTCAGTCCGCCGTCGAGCAATCGAACCCGGTGACCGAGGCTTCGAAAAAGCGCGTGAATCCGATCAAGCTAAAGCAGATGAAAGAGGAATGCGCGAAGCTGGAAAACAGCGTTGGCGAACTTGAGGCCGAGATTGATCATTGCGAAAAGCTGATGTCGAATCCCACCTCGCAGGATGAATTACTGAGAGCTTCGCAACGGGTGCAGCAACTGATCGAGGAGCGCGACGCGACCATGGAAAAATGGGAAGTTGCCGCGGCTGCCCTTGAGGAGCTACAGTAGGCAAAGAAAGGGCGAAGAGATAATTGGCGGACATACAAGGGCAACTGGCAATTCTACGGGCAAAAATCGCTAATGTGGAACGGCGTACGTCCTTACCGCCGGCCGCTCCCCAACATCGTCCGCGGGCGAATCATGCGCTTCAAGAGATGCTTGAAAGCTGGAGCCATGCCGAGGAAGTAGAAACTTCGTTCGGCAAGCACTTCGAATGTGAGCGCTTGTGGCCTTCTCATAAACGGCACGGCAGTGTGGAAGTCAGCGACCTATTCAGTCTGCCTCAGGATCATTTGGCCGGGCTGGCGGATGAGGGGTTTCCAGTTTGCGATGTAAGCCGCTGGGCGTTTCTGGATACGGAAACGACGGGGCTGGCCGGTGGCAGCGGCACTTATGCTTTTTTGGTTGGGGTGGGGCGCATCACCGAAGATGGTTTTCGCGTGAAGCAGTTTTTCATGCGCGACTTTTCCGAGGAAGCTAGTTTGCTGGATGCGCTGGCGCGGCACTTGGCCGATTTTGACGTGCTGGTTACCTACAATGGCCGCGCCTACGATCAACCTTTGCTTGAGACTCGCTATCGCATGTCGCGAGCGCGGCCACCTTTTGCAAGCTTGGCGCATTTGGATTTGTTGTTTGGGGCACGGCGGCTGTGGAAGCTACGCTTTGAAAGCTGCCGATTGGTGGAGCTAGAAAATCAGATACTTGGCGTGGAGCGGGTGGGCGATATTCCGGGCTCACTTATTCCTTATGTCTATTTTGAATATGTTCGAACGGGCCATTCGTTACGGCTGGGACCGGTGTTTGAGCACAACACTCTGGACATTGTTACTCTGGCTTGTTTAACGGCGATTGTGCCTCGCGCCTTTCAGCCGCAAGGATGGGAGCAGTTTCCGGTGCGGCATCCGGCGGAATTAGTTGGGCTTGGACGATGGCTGCGGCAGGCGGGGCAGATTGACCAGGCAACGCGATTGTTCCGCAAGGCGATTGAAGGCGGCTTGACGGACGAATTGACTTGGCGGACTATGTGGGACTTGGCGGCGCTTGAACGGAAGCTGGAAAAGCACGATGCGGCATTAGCTATTTATTCGGAACTGGCGGGTGCGGGGAATCCTTTTCAGACTGCGGCCTGCGAAGAATTGGCCAAGCATTACGAGCATAAAGAACGCAATCCATCGATGGCCATGGAGTTTGTGCTGACGGCGATGGAAATTGCTCCGCACCCGGGTTTGGAGAAAAGACGGACAAGACTTGAGACGAAGATTCGCAAGCCTAAACCGCGACGCCTGCTGTGAATGAGGACCAACAAAAGAAGGCCGCCCTTCGTTTAGTAACGCTGCTGGGCGTGGTGAGTCTGTGCGCCGATATGACCTACGAAGGCGCATGGTCCGTGGCCGGTAGCTTCTTGGCGTCGTTAGGGGCAAGCGGCGCGATGGTGGGATTTCTGGGCGGCTTTGGCGAATTTGTGGGACATGCGCTTCGGCTTGTTAGCGGCGCGCTGGTGGACCGGACGAAGCGTTACTGGGGCTTCACCATCTTCGGTTATTCCATCAACCTGATTTCCGTTCCGATGCTCTCCGTGGCTTGGACGTGGCCCGCGGCGGCATTGCTGCTGATGCTGGAACGTTTGGGCAAGGCGGTGAGGGCTCCGGCCAAGGATGTGATTTTATCGCACGGTGCTTCGCGCATCGGAACCAGTTTTGGATTTGGGTTGCACGAGGCGATGGACCAAACGGGGGCGCTTTGCGGCCCGCTGTTGATGGCTTGGGCGCTTGCGCATTGGGGAAACTATCGGGCGGGATTTCAACTGTTGACGATTCCAGCGGTACTTGCAATTGTGACCTTGCTTGTAGCGCGGCGGATGTATCCCGATCCGCAAACTTTGGCAAAAACGGATACGGGTAAGGATGCCACCCAATTCTCACGCGCCTATTGGTTATTCCTGGGGGCATGCGCAATGATGGGGGCGGGGTTTGCCGATTTCGCATTGATCGCATTTCATTTAGAAAAGCAGAAATTATTCACGAGCAGCGTGATTCCAGTATTGTATGCAATGGCGATGGCGATCGATGGCGTCTCAGCGGTGATAATGGGCCGGTGGTTGGACAATTTGCGGCTACAAGCATTGATGGTGGTGTGCGGTACAGTCAGTTGCGCGGTGGGACTGATGTTTCTTGGAGGCCGCCCTTGGATCGTTGCCGGATTGGCTGTTTGGGGAATGGGGTTGGGCGCGATTGGATCTTTAGTGAAGGCGACGGTTGCGATGCTGGCGCCGGGTGACAAGCGAGGGTCGGCTTATGGTTTCTATCACACCGCGTTCGGCGGCGGGTGGTTTCTGGGGTCGATGATTTTGGGCCAATTGTATGACCGCTCGATGACCGCCATGGCCACCGCCAGTGCTGGGTTTGAGTTCGCTGCTGTTGCTTTGTTCTATTTGACGATTCGCGCGATACGAGTGCGCGAGACTGCTTAGGGCGGCAGTTAAATTGATCGAAGCCCGTATTTTGGTCTTGCTTGCGGCGAAGTCAAGTTATGCTCATCCAGCCGTTGCCTCGGCCAACATTTTCATGAATTCGCGCATGAAAAGGGGAGTTCAACAGCTGGGATGCCGAAGCGCGGATCGGATACAATTCTTAGTCATGTACAAGATCTTGCTTTCGGCGTTAGTCGCTATACGGGTATTGGTGGCGCAAGACAGCCTGCCAAAGGAGTGGGTGGATGCTGACACCGGGCATCGAGTGGTGCGGCTGTCAGGTGAGGGGGGAACCGCGTCGCTATATTTTCACCAGAACTCTTACTCGGCTGACGGCAAGAAGCTGGTGGTGACCAATACGCATGGCATCGCGACAATAAACTTGGCGACTCGCGAGATTGAACAGGTGGTGGAAGGGCGGGTCAATATTCTGGTGACGGGACACAAGACCGGAAAGATTTACTACACGAAAGATGAGGCAATTTTCGCTACCGATTTAGATACCAAGGCAACGCGCGAGGTGGCGAAAATGCCTATGCAGTCCGGTCGTGGGGGCGCCGTCGCGGTAAATGCCGATGAAACGATGCTGGTGGGCGTGGCTGCCGACCCCGACGGGAAGACTAAGCCACGCACGCCTCCGCCAAATGGGATGGGTGGATCACTGGAAAGGAATTGGGCGGCGGGCACGCCGAAAATGCTTTACACCATCGACATTAAGACCGGTAAGTTCCGGAAGATTTATACCGAGAACGATTGGACGAATCACCTGCAGATGTCACCCACCGACCCGAATCTGATTATGTTCTGCCACGAGGGGCCATGGCATTATAACGACCGGGTATGGACCATCCGCACGGATGGAACGGGTTTGCGGTTGATGCACGAACGGACGATGAACATGGAAATTTCCGGGCATGAATTCTTTTCCGGCGATGGAAAGACGGTCTGGTACGATTTGCAAACGCCGAAGAGTTCGGTGTTTTGGGTGGCGGGGGTAGAACTGGCGACCGGGCATCGCACCTGGTACAACTTGGAACGTAAGGAATGGTCGGTGCACTACAACGTTTCGGCGGACGGGAAGCTATTTGCAGGCGACGGGGGTGGGCCCGAGAGCGTGGCGGCGCGTTCCCCCGATGGAGAAAAGTTAGACCCGCCAGGCAATGGCCAATGGATCTATCTATACCGCCCTGTGATGGTGAAAGCTAGTTCTTATCGCGACAAGAAGGATTTGATCGACATGGGGTATTTCAAGGCGGAGCGGTTGGTGAATCTTTCGAAGCACAACTACCGGCTAGAACCCAACGTGACATTTACGCCCGATATGAAGTGGGTCGTTTTCCGTTCTAATATGCTGGGGGCGACGCATGTGTTCGCAGTGGAAATCGCGAAAGCCGGAGTGGAAAAATGATAATGATTTTAATGGTGGCATGGTGCAGCCTGCTGGCTGCGGCGGAGTTGCCTAAGGAGTGGGTGGACCCCGATACGGGGCATCGAGTGATTCGTCTGTCGCGCGATGATGGAACGCAAAGCCTCTACTTCCATCAAAACGCCTATACGACGGACGGCAAGAAACTGATTGTGACTACGGCCGGGGGCGGTATAGCCACCATCAACTTAGCGACTCGCGAAGTTAAGCCGCTTGTTGCAGGGCCCGTTTCGGTGCTTGTCGCCGGGCATAAGACAGGCGATGTTTATTTCACCAAGCGCGGGGCCGGCGCGCGCGGCTCCAGCGGCTCGATAATGTATGCGGCCAATGTGGAAACAGGCGCAACGCGGGAGGTGGTGAAGTTGCCCGCGGGGCGTAGCGTCGGATCTCTCAACGCGGATGAAACCTTGCTGCTGGGAACCTACGTGGAAGGAGGAACGCCTCCGCCGGCCGGCAATCGGACTGCCACCGATACCCGCTTCGGACAATCGAATTACGAAGCAGTGGGGGCGGACGGCAAGCCCATGACATTTGCCGACGCGAAAGATCTACGGCTGCATAACACGTTATTGGCGACGCGCGCTGGGGCGCCGAGGGTGCTTTTCACAGTGAACACGAAGACCGGGGAATTGAAGGACATCTTCAAGGAGCATGAATGGCTGGGGCATCTGCAGTTCTCGCCAACCGATCCCAGCTTAATCATGTTTTGCCATGAAGGCACCTGGCATGAAGTGGACCGCATTTGGACCATCCGCACTGATGGAACCAATTTGATGAAGATGCATACGCGAACAATGAATATGGAAATTGCCGGGCATGAGTTTTTCTCCGCCGATGGGAAAATGATCTGGTACGATTTGCAGACGCCTCGGGGGCAGGATTTTTGGTTGGGCGGTTACAACCTGGCATCAGGCAAGCGCACCTGGTATCACCTTCAGAGGAATGAGTGGTCCGTTCACTTTAACGTTTCGCCCGATGGAACCATGTTTGCAGGGGATGGTGGCGACAGCGAAATGGTGGCCCGCGCGCCGGACGGAAAATGGATCTATATGTTCCGGCCCGAGCGTGTGCCCGATGTGGCCGGTGTGAAAGCGGCGAATTCCGATAGTTTGATCGACGCGGGATTCTTCAATGCCGAGCGGTTAGTGAACATGAACAAACACGACTACCGTTTGGAGCCGAACGTGACATTTTCTCCGGATATGAAGTGGATTGTGTTTCGGTCCAATATGCTGGGGCCGACGCATGTTTTTGCGGTGGAAATCGCAAAGACGTCTAAGGCTTTAATCAAGTAGTTAGCGATGTGATATTCTAACGATGGAAATCTGTGCTCAGACCCTTTGCAATCATGCAGTTATTGATACTTGGAATTATCCCGGCCTTGCTATGGGCGGTCGAGCCTTCCGACGCCGAATTGGAGCGTAAATTCGGCCAAACCGTGAAGCCCTTTCTCGCCAGCTATTGCATCGGTTGCCATAGCGGCGCGACGCCTGCGGCACAACTGGATTTACATCCATACACATCCATGGCGACGGTAATCAAGGACTATCCCCATTGGAACTTGGTGCTGGAAAAGCTGACGGCGAAGGAAATGCCTCCGAAGGGATTGAAGCAGCCGGGCGAGGACACGCGGCAGGATGTGATGAATTGGATCGGCGCGGTGCGCACCAGTGAGGCACGGAAGCACGCGGGAGACCCCGGGGATGTGCTGGCGCGTAGATTGAGTAACGCCGAATACAACTACACGATTCGCGACCTGACGGGATTTGACATGCAGCCCACCAAGGAATTCCCAGTGGATCCGGCAAACACGGCCGGGTTCGATAATTCCGGCGAATCCTTATCCATGTCGCCCGCGCTGCTAAACAAATATTTGCAAGCGGCCAGGGAAGTGGCCAATCATCTGGTGCTGACGCCAACCACGATCCTTTTTTCACCACATCCGATGCTGGTGGAGACGGATCGCGAAAAATTCCCGATTAAGCGGATCGTCGATTTTTACGAGAGCCAACCTACCGATTACGCCGAGTACTTCCAGGCGGCTTGGCGCTACAAGCATCGCGGGGCGCTTGGAACTTCCAGCGCAACGCTGGGTAGCGTAGCCGCTGAATCCAAACTTTCCGCGAAGTACATTCCGTTGGTCTGGAGAATTTTGGAAGGCAAGGAGGACGAGGTTGGTCCCTTGGCAAAACTTCGAGGAATGTGGCGCGATTTGCCTTCACCAGGCGATAGTCAACCGGAACAATTGCGGGCGAAATGCGTGGAGATGCATGATTTTGTAGTAAGAATCCGGAAGCATACGGCCATGGAATTCAGTGCGCCAAAGGTTAGCGGATTGAGCCCAACTTCGCAACCGTTGATGGTATGGAAGTTGCGGGAGTTTGCCGCCAACCGCCGGAAGTTTGATAAAAATGCGCTGCGCATGGAGGGTGATCCACCGCCGGAAGCGCCTACGAATATGCCGCGGTATGCGGGGCTTGGACAGGAATCGGCCGTGCGGGCGGCGGCGCTGATGTTGAAGGCGCGCGCGGACGATACCGACTTAATTGTGCCGAATGGGCAACGGGCGGCCTACGAAGCGGCGTTCGCCCGGTTAAGCAACGTTTTCCCCGACGTTTTTTATGTCCGGGAACGCGGGCGCTTTTTCCCGGACGACTCTCAGGACAAAGGCCGCCTGTTGAGCGCGGGCTTCCACAACGTGATGGGTTACTTCCGCGACGATACTCCATTGATGGAACTAATCCTTGATGAGAAAGGTCAAAAGGCACTCAACGCATTATGGGATGAATTTGATTTCATCGGCGACTACACCATTCGCACATGGGTGCAGTACTTTTTCAATCAAAGTGGAGAGGTTGAAGGGAAGGGACGCGAATCGGGTAGCGTTCGTCCATCGGATGCCGCCGTGATTGCGGCCCCCGTCATTCTGGGATTGCGCGACACCTATTTGGCTAAGGCCGACAAGAGCGATCCGCCGAACCCAATTGCGCTGGAAGCAATCCAGGATCACTTCAAGCGAGTCAATGAAACGATCCGGTCGCTGGAGGCAATGCGGGTGAACGCGGAGCCCAAGCACCTGGAAGCGCTGGTTGGATTTGCGGCAAAAGCCTTTCGCCGGACGTTGACGCAGAATGAGCACGAGCGAATACTTAGTTACTACAAATCCTTGCGGGAGAAAGATGGATTGACTCATGAAGAGGCGATCCGCGATTCCATCGTCAGCATTCTGATGTCGCCCAAATTCTGTTACCGCATCGATCCTACCGTGATCGCGGCGCCTTCCGTTCTTTCGTCAACAAAGAAGGGCCGGGCCAAAACAATGGCTGTTGCCGCCAAGACTTCGCCAACGCAAGGACGGCCGTTGCCAAACAACGCACTGGCCAACCGGTTGAGCTATTTCCTGTGGTCCAGCATGCCCGATAAGGAACTTTTGGCCCTGGCTTCAAGCGGCGAATTGCAGAAGCCGGAAGTGCTGGTGGCGCAGACTCGCCGAATGTTGAAGGATGAACGCTCCAGAGGACTGGCGATAGAATTTGCTGGCAATTGGCTGGATTTCCGCCGTTTTGAAACGCATAATTCCGTGGATCGGGAACGTTTCCCTAGCTTCAATAACGACCTTCGCCAGGCGATGTTTGAAGAGCCGATTCGCTTCATCGAAGATGTGCTTCGCAATGATCGTTCCATCTTGGACATGTTGTATTCAAAGCGCACCTTCGTCAATCCGGTATTGGCAAAACATTACGGCATGCCCGAGGTTGCGGGCAAGGCTGACGATTGGGTTCGTGTTGACGATGCAAGCGCGTACGGCCGCGGCGGTTTGCTGCCGATGG
>JAYVXT010000042.1:0-9014 GCA_043785065.1 Bryobacterales bacterium
GCACGGGCATTGATAAAATCCAAGGCGAAGGTCCGCTTGCAGACTTCGTGATGGACCTGACGTATGTCTGGGATCCGTTGGCGAATTAGCATTTCGTCGCTCGCACCGTTACCACGGTAATGTCGTCGGTCTGACCCCATGCCTTGGCAGCTTGGTCAAGTGGAGCGACCAACCCTGCGAACTTGATATCGTTCGATGATATTGTCATTGATGTAAGCCTTCCAAATTGATCCAGCTCGACGAACCGCTCTTGAAGTCTTTCAAACAAGGTCGCTCCCGCCGCCAAGCGCCAGCGCAATCCGAAAGCGTGAGTATGAGTCGATTCGCAAGGCCAATAGCTTAAGTAACCGTCTCGCCCAGTAGTCCGTTTTGCGCGAGTTACCCGGAAGCCGACTCTTACGAAGGAAGATCGCCTCATTGAAATAGTTTCTGTCCAATGCGATAACATGAATGTAGATTCCAGCAAGGAGCATTACCGCATGGCAACCAAAACGCTGATGACCGCCGAAGAGTTCGTGCAAATGGACACGGCGGAAAATGAAGATTATGAATTGGTTGACGGAGAATTGATCCCATTGTCTAGCCCGATCCCGTTGCATGGCATTATCAGGGACCAGGCAACTTACCTCGTCAAATTCTATTTCGGCCAGAATCCCATCGGCGGAGCAATTAGCGAGACTGATTGCCGCGTCAGCTACGATACTGTCCGCAGACCCGATCTTTCGATCTTTCTCGGCGAGCGGTGGCAACAACTGGATCTGAAAACAATTCCCCTTCCGTACGCTCCTGACATCGCGGTGGAAGTATTTTCCCCATCCGAACACGTGATGGATGTGAACCGAAAAGTTCGGGATTACCTCAGTGCCGGAAGCCGGGAAGTGTGGCTGCTGGATCACGAAAACGTCGAGCTGCATGTGCGGACGAAGTCCGGCATCCGTGTTTTGGAAGGGAGCGACACTTTGGAATCCCCTCTGTTGCCCGGTTTTTCGGTTGGCGTTGCAGCGCTGCTTGCCGGACGCTGATAAAACCCTTCTCACCGAAATGTCGTCGGTCTGGCCCCAGGTTTTGGCCGCTGCCGCCCGCCGAGAGGGTTTCAGGATAGACTCAAGGGTATGCAGTTGCTGGTCGATCAATTCGAGAAGTTTGCCGGAGCCGTGCTTCAACCAGTCCAGGCTCCGCTGACAGACGATCAGTTTCTGGAGCTTTGCGCTCAATACCCGGATTACCGCATTGAAACAAGCGCCGAAGGAGACATCCTCATCATGTCCCCGGCGCATCCTCGAACAGGGCAGCGGAATGCGGCGATTACCTATCAGCTTTTCGCATGGACGGAACAGGACGGACGTGGGGAAGCCTTTGATTCCAGCTCTGGATTTTTCCTGCGAAACGGTGCTCGCCGATCGCCCGACTCTGCTTGGGTTTCGCACGAACGTCTGAAGGGCCTGGAAAACGACGCTGCCATGTGGCACGTTACGCCTGAATTCGTGATTGAACTGAAATCCGCTTCTGACCGATTGCCAATAGTGCGCGCCAAAATGAAGGAATGGACCAGCAACGGTGCCGAATTGGCATGGCTTATTATTCCTGAGACGCGCTCGGTTGAAATTTATCGGGCAGACGGCTCGGTTGAAGAGATCAAAGAGCCAGCCGAGGTTGCAGGTGTTGGTCCCGTGGAAGGCTTCACTTTGCGGCTTGAACGCATTTGGAAGGGCATTCAACTTTAATCTAGACTCTGTCAACGGGGTCTCCCTCAATGCAGCTACAAGTGATGCCGTCGTTCTGGCCCCAGGCCTTGGCGGGCTTAGATATTCCTGCCATGTTACTCTGAAGCTGGAGTTCGTCCTCATGCCTAGCGCCGCCATCGCACTGCCGCCTCCGTTGTTTGAAGGCGACCATCTCGATTCCGCCGAGTTTCTCAGTCGTTGGGAAGCCTTGCCCGATCTGAAATACGCCGAACTTATCAATGGAGTTGTTTTTTTGGGCTCGCCACTTAGTCTCGACCACGGAACGATCGATCACGAAATAGACACTTGGCTGGGTATCTACCGCAGCCGGACGCCGGGCTGCCAGGGCGGGATTGACACAACCTGGGTAATGGGGCGAAAGGACGTGCCCCAGCCTGATATCTTTCTTCGCATTCTGCCGGAGTGGGGCGGACAATCGAGCGAATCCGTCGGCGGCAAGTATGGCGCGGGCGCTCCTGAACTGATTGTGGAAGTCACCGGCTCCAGCCGCTCTCGCGACCTGGGGGCGAAATTGGAGCTGTATCGTAGCACTGGTGTTCGCGAATATCTGACCGTGGAATTGTCCCCTCGCAAGGTCACCTGGCGTCAACTGGTGCGCGGTCGTTACCACGAACTTGCACCGGATGCCGACGGCATTATCCGCTCGCGCGTGTTTCCTGGTTTGTGGCTCAGTCCCGATGGATTGTGGAACGGTCAGGTTCTTGAGGCTGCCGAGCCGGGCTTGAAGACTCCCGAGCACACGGCATTCGTGAAGCGGCTGGCCAGCGCCCATCGCCGCAAGTAACTTCACTGCGCTAGCCTCCGCACCGTTACTACGGTAACGTCGTCGTTCTGGCCCCAGGCTTTGGATGTTGCAAGCACGGTCAGCGGCATAGCCGAATCATCGAAGTCCGTTGCGGCCCAGGTCCATGCACCATTTGCGCGAAAGAAACGTATCACCACCGCCCCCAAATCAACGGTTTCATGATGCATTCCCCTGCTCTGCTCTGGCCTGCGGTGTTCGTTTAGGCGACCGCAGCACGGGCGGCGGCTTCGTCCGTGTGCAGCGTCGTATACTTCGCCAAACCGAGCATCGTGAACACCTTTACAAAATGGGCCGATAGACCGAAACACACCACCTTCTGCGGAACCTTGCTGGCCGCCATCATCAATTGGATCACCAGGGCGATGCCGCTTGAATTCAGGTACGGTACCTTTGAAAAATCCAGCAGGATCTTCCTCGTCTCCGCAGGTAGCGACTTGTACTGCCCCAATACGGCATCTTCAGACGTGCTCGTGATGTCGCCCTCAAAGCGCATCACCGCCAAGTCGCCGTTCTGTTCCACCTTAGTCTTCGTTGGCGTAACCATAATCTAGTTCTTTCCCCCTGGATGTAAATGAATCACCAACCGCGCATAGCTTCCGCCGCCCGGCTGCTCACTAACGTATTCCACTTCGTCCACCAGCGCCTGAATGAGAAACATCCCCATGCCTCGCGGATCTTCTTCGCCCAACATCTTGCGGTCAATGTCCGGTACATGCATCTCTTCGTGCACTCCCGGCCCATGATCGCGGATCTTCACTTCCAGCGACTCCACGCTCATTGACATTGTCACCACCACGCCCAATAACTCGTTCAACTGATTGCCATGTTCAATGGCGTTGATACAAGCTTCCGATACAGCGGTCTTAAGATCTTCCACACGGTCGCTTGAAAACCCCATGATTTCGGCCACGCTGGCGGCAGTATTCATGGCCACCTTCTCAAAGCCAAGCCTGGTGGGCAATCGCAACTCCGTAACGATTGGATCAATCGTCATGCACCATCTCCTTTAAATTCTGCCCGGCAAAGATAGAGGGCAGTCATGTCATCAGTCTGGTGAGCGCCCCGCGAATAACGATGCAGCGTCTGCCACATACGATCCAAAAGGTCGGGCGCTGGTGAATCATGCATTAGAGCCATGAGCCGGTCCTCACCGAATTCTTCGTCTTCATAAAACACCTCGGTCAGGCCATCGGTATAGAGCAACACCTGGCTTCCCTCTGGTGTGGGAAACCGTTCAATCTCATACGTGCGATCGGGCAGCATCCCCAACGGCGGACCACTCGCCCCAATGCGCCAGCGCTCCAATCCCGAAACAACAAATGCTGGATTGTGCCCGCAATTCACGGCTTCCACCGTATGGTTTGTTGGATCCAGGCACATGAGGATGGCCGTTACATAGCGTCGGCGGGCTTCCAGGCCTTCCTGCCAATGCAGATTGTTCATCCGCGCCGCCATCTCATGCAGCGGCAACCCTGCGCCTGCCATGGCCCGGAAGCTGGAACGGAAAGTGGTACTGATCATGGCCGAAGCGAAGCCTTTGCCCGCTACGTCGGCCAGCACAATCATCATCTTGCCATCTGGAAGCAATACCGCATCTACATAATCGCCGCCAACTTCGTAGCATGTCGTGGAACGGAAACTGAGCGTGTATCCAGCAATGTCAGGAACACTGTGAGGGAGCAGGCTGCGTTGGATGGCCCGGGCAGCATCAAGATCCAGCTTGACGCGCTCCCATTCAATCGACTTTTCATGATGCTGCGCGTTGCCAATGGCCAAAGCCGATTGCAGGGCCAAGCCTTCTAAAAAGTCCGCCTCTTCCAGCGACAAGGGTTCACGTCGATAGATGACTAGGTGCGCCAAAGTCTCACCACGTTCGCCGGGGACGACAGCACCGGAGTAGCCCGGAATTTCTGCGGCCTCCGTCCATCGTGACCAATCGTCTGGGACTTCGCCATACACGCTGGTGCGCGCCTGTAATTCCGGCGAAACGGAAACAAAGAACGCGCCATCGGCTTCCAGCTCCTTGGCTGCAATGTCCAGTACTCCAGAAAGCACTTCATCCAGCCGGATGGTGGAATGCACTCGACGGGCCGCTTCAAGTAGACTCTGCACGCGGGCGAGCTTCTGCTGCAGATCGATGGTCTCATTGCGATATGCGTCTGCTGGGGGCATCGTATTAGTATCCTTCATCAGCACATCCAACATCAGCGTGCCTTGAACCCGTTGAGTGCCGTGGTTTCTTCTTCGAAGATCTCGAACGTGGAATAGAGCCTGGTCATGTGCAGCATTGAGTCCACGCGTTTGGCTGGACGAAGCAGCTTCATCTCTCGTCCGGCGGCAGTGATGGTGTTGAAGGATGCGACCAGTTCGCCAAGGCCAGCGCTATCAATGTAGTTGACACCCGACAGATCGACAAGCAGATCTGCCTTGCGATCCACCAATTGGCGCACCGCCTCTCGCAATGCGCTGCACCCTTCGCCAAGCGTCAGCCGCCCGGCCATGGTTAGAATCTCAATTGTTCCTGAAGTATGTTGTTGAATTATCATTGACATGCTTCCACTTGATTGCAACCTGATGACCATTGCGAAAATGGCCTAAAATTGAGAATTCCTGTCTGCGGATGGCAGCAATTAGATAGTGAACGATACTAAAAAGATAATAAAGGGAAGCATTCCTTTGTGGCGATGTACTAGCGTCACCATCGTGCTTCCTTGATAATAGTGTGAGCCAGCCCGCATGACCTCAGCCCAAACCACATCAGATTCTTCCTCCACACTTCTGCTCAATGCATCGGTACTGGTGTTTCTGTTTCGAGCCCTGGCTGGTGGACGCACGGCAGAACGCCGTCAGGATGTGGCGACCCAACTGCTAGGCCTGCTTTCCGACTTTGTCCCATTCAGTTCTGGCTCTGTAATCTTCGGCAGATCGGAAGAAGAGCTGGAAGTCCAGTTTACAGATAGGGAACTTTGGAACCGTCTCAAAACCGAAGGCGCTTCCTATTGTGAACACGAAGCGAACCAGCAAGCCATTGTTCCAATTTACGCTGCGGGCATATTGACGGGTGCGCTTATTCTGGATGGCGTCCAACCGGAATCCGTTCCAATGCTCAGCGCGGTGGCCAGCCTTGCATCTGTTGCCGTAGAGAGTGTTCGCGAAGTGCAACGCCTACGTGCCGATTGTGCCGCGCTGGAACGCAGGGTCTTTGGCAATGGAGGAATTCTGGGCCACAGCCCGGCGATTCTCAAACTGCTGGATCAAATTGAAAAGCTTGCCCCGCGCGATACGACGGTGCTGATTCAAGGCGAAAGCGGCACAGGTAAGGAATTGGTGGCATGCTTGCTGCACCAGGGAAGCCCTCGCGCGGATGCCCCGTTCGTCGCAATCAACTGTGCCGCTATCGCTGAAACGTTGCTGGAAAGCGAACTCTTCGGTTATGAGAAAGGAGCCTTCACTGGTGCTGCCATCTCTAAAAAAGGCAAGATCGAGACAGCCGAAAACGGAACGCTTTTTCTTGATGAAATCGGGGAACTGGCGCTTCCTCTGCAGGCGAAATTGCTACGTGTGCTGCAGGAGCGCGAGGTGGAACGTGTAGGTGCCACGCGCCCGACCAAGATCAATATCCGCGTCATTGCAGCCACGAATCGCGATTTAGCGGAGAGGGTGAAAGATGGAACTTTTCGTGCAGACCTGTATCACCGGCTCAATGTGGTGGCCTTGCGCACTCCGCCTTTGCGTGCCCGCAAAGAGGACATCCCGTTATTGGCTGAGCATTTTTTGGCGCACTTCGGCGAGCCTTTGAAAACCCTTTCACCGGAGGCTCGCCGTTGCCTTGAAGCCTACGATTGGCCCGGCAACGTTCGCGAACTCTCCAATGCTATGGAACATGCCGTAGCACTGGGAGGCTTGGGTACTGTGGCTGCGACGGACCTTCCTGAATCCATCTGGGATGCAGCGCCAGTTGGCGATCTTGGGGCATTCCAATCATCAGTCTCCGACGCCAAACGCGACAGCATTGTGAAGGCGTATCAGCAAGCCGGAGGAGACTACAAAGGCGCCGCAAAATTGCTTGGCTTGAATCCAACGTACCTGTTGCGATTGGTGCGAAACCTGGGGATTCGGGAGGCAATCAAGAAGTAGCGATGGCTTTTCAATTCACTATTGAGCGACCCAGGATCAGTGGTGCGCCTGTGCTGGTCCGAATGAGCGGCCGACTGACGTTAGGCCCACAATTAATTGACTTCGGTCGACGAATCAGGGATCTGATTGTCTCAGGGGAAGGACCGGGAATTCTGCTTGCGGTGGAAGCGATTCAGGACATTGACAGTGCAGGTCTAGGAGAACTTGTGATTCTGTATACAACCGCTGAACAGCAGCAACAGCGCATCTGTCTGGTCAATCCGTCTCTGCGCATTATACATTTGCTTGAGACAACGAAGCTCTCAGGAATTCTGCCACATTTCGAGGATGAGGCAGCGGCGAAATCCTGGATTTCGACTGCCCCTTGATGGTCGCACGCAAAAATTTCCCAGTACGATTGGAAGGCTTCTTGACAGGTGTTGTCATATACGACAACATAGAAATAAATGATCAGGAAGACTCGGCCGGTTTCATGGATCAAGTCCGCATTGAAAGAATTTGAGGCCTTCCCCGAAGGGGCAAAGTCCATCTGTTTGGTGGCCCTCACCATCGCCGCAGAAGGTTCACGCATTCCGGAAAAAATCGACGCAGGGGATCAAAACGGCGCAACGCGATATCGATTTAATCAAGGAACGTTTGAAGAGAGTGAAGGAGATGCTGCAATGAAAAACGAGCCACTGGATATAGTGCGAGGAAGCGGCAATGTATTTCGAGACCTCGGGCACAAGAACGGAGATGCCCAGCAGCTTAAAAGTATTCTGGCGGCGGAAATCATCAAGACGCTCGACCGGGAGACACTCACGCTGCGCGCAGCGCATGAGCGCACCGGTGTTGCAGCGGCTGATTTCTCCCGCATCCGCAATGCGGAATTGGGGAGGTTCACGGTGGATCGGCTCATCATGATCCTAAACAGATTTGGTTCGCGGGTCGACATTAAGATTCGAATACGCAAAAACGCCGCCTGAATCAACCATGAAAGCCGCAGCATAATTAATGTTATCAGCGCACAAAGAGTGTTGGATTCGAGCCAAGGTGCCTTAATTAAAACGCAGAAGTATTTGATTTTTTGCCATCAGATGAACAGATCGGCGGCAACCTTAAACACTGTGGCGAGCTTCTTGGCCTGCTCCTTGCTGATGGACCGCTTTCCAGACAAAACTTCGGAGGTTCTTCCACGTGTGCCAAAGACGGCGAGAAGGTCTTTAGCGGTCCGGCCACTTGAATCCATGAGATAGGCGAGCATTTTGTTTGCAGGGATTGGCGAAGCGGTGAGTTGCCGGTCGTCATACGATTGAATAAGGATCGCCATTGTTTCAAGCAACGCCGACTCTTCAGGAGAGAGGCTGTCCTCACCCTTTCCCATCAATCGCTCCACTGACGCAACCATGTGATCGTATTCCTCTTCGTTTTCGATTGCCTTGATCACAATTCGATTCGCAAGCCGGATATATTTCTTGGGATCTACTGTCAGGATTGCATTCATTGTTTCCAACTCCCTTTACTGTATTCCTTGTGAGGCATGATCCGACGGATGAAAACCACTTTTCGACCAAAGTTGATTTCCGCAACAAGCCTGTATTTGTTACCGCCGATGTCGAAAACTACGAATGGGGGTGCGTAGTCAGCAGTGTTGAAAGTTAGCTTGATATCGGTAAAGCTGTCCCACGAGGCTTTCCTGGTGACTCTGTACCAATAGGCTATTGCAGTGCTGCTTTCTGGATGCGCGTCGGAAAACTCTCGAATTGCCTTGTGGCTTATTATACGCATCTGTGACTTGCTCGATGCTCCCATAACGGGACCAAGGAGTCAAGTTCTTTCAGAAATGACGCCAAACTCTCTATTCGCCGCGTCGAATAGGACATCGAAAGGGAAAAAGCACTCGGCCAGTCCGGGCTCTCTCGCGCCAATTAGGGAAATTTTAGGAATTTTAGGGACAAAGACCACAAATCCCGAGCGCATACCGCAAAGCATTGAACACAAACAACTAACCGGAACTCGCTTCGTGCCGACTGAAAGCTCCCTAACGGACTTTCCTAAGTACCTAGGAACTCGGACCTGCCTGTAATCATAGAGTTCCGTTGGTATTAGAACAAAATAGCTCGAGTATGATTTATGCTCAGTAAAATCCACTTTACGTACCCCCATCGCTGCGAAAGTCGAAGTGGGCATCTATACTCGTCCCATGCGAGACAGGCGTGGACTTGGGTTCAGGATTGTCCTCACTAGGAGAGCCCGGGGGTTCGCCATTCAAGCGCGTCAAATCCGTTCATCGAAGTATTTCATTCAACGCAAAGTCATTGCGTCATATTGGGTTTAGTAGCTGTTGG
>JAYVXT010000043.1:0-9010 GCA_043785065.1 Bryobacterales bacterium
CTGGGGTTCAACTGGTGCTGGCCGGACACATTCATACGTTTCAAACCCTGACCTTCGCCCCGGCGCGCGCTCCTCAAATGATTGCCGGCAATGGCGGCAATGTACTGCAGGATTATCCCACCACAATCGCCAACTTCAACGGCATGACAATTGGCGGCGCGATTGTGGTTGATAGCAACATGTATCGTGACTTCGGCTTCACAATAATGGACTGGAATGGGACGGCATGGACCGCCACGGCGAGGACCCCGGACGGGGCGGCGATCATGAATTGCACCGTCGCAAATGCTGCCATCGAGTGCGCCAACCCCTAGGAAATCGCGGGCTAAAGGACTATGAGTTCCCCTGCTCTAACCGCTGAGTTAAGGGCCCCAGGGAAGCGTTCCACGCCAGTTCGCACCCTGGCGCGCCTCCGCCACATTTCGTGTCGGGTCGGAGGAGGCGCGCCTTGAAGCGCTGGCCTCCGTCCGCTGCTCAAACTGTACAGACGGTTTTGCCGTATACAGCTTTCACGTCGACGCGCTTGCGCGAGAAGTAATCGAAGGAATCAAACCAATCAATTTCACCAATCCGTACTCGCCGTAGAGCTTGGTTTCAGGCAGCTGTCGCCAGCCACCGTTGCGCCATCTCTTGAATCGATGCGACCGAATGCGGCGCACAATCCAGCCGTCAAGTCGATGGAAGAGTAGCCGGACATGGGCTTTCTTGCCGGCTTCACCACAATGGACTGGCCGGGACGGCGTGGACTGCCACCGGTCTTTTTGAAGCGCTCCCGGTAACGGGAGCCAGCCCTCGGATTGATTCGAGCAGCTCTAAAAAAACAAATTGGTGGCAACCGGGCGTACCGAAATACTCGAAAACATGTCTCAGGTTGGGAGACCAGAGGCATGGAGCCTGTAAAGCAGACGAAGCGGGCGGGCAGCAGCGAAAACGGGTGAAGTGCGGGCGGTTCCGCCAATTTCAAAACTCGAAGAACCCAACCCAACGCAGAAGTGTCTTTATACACAAACAGAAAAGCCGGCCAATCAATGGCCAGCTTGAACTACAAAATGATTCACACTAACCTGGAAAGAACCCGGCTAATCCAACCCGCTCGACGCATACGCGCCATACTTCGGCTCAATCCCGGCAAAGAACTGCTGCCGCGAAAGGTTCCGGTAAACGTTGCCGGCCACACCCGCCGCCACACCGCCATTCACCTGCTTGCCGCCAGTCAGCAGCACAATCACCACCAGTCTGTTATGCCCCACTTCGTTGAAGCTCCCAAACCATCCCAAATGCGTCGGCGAATCCTTGTCGGTGCAAGTACCGGTCTTCCCCAGAATCGGCTCGTTCGGATCATACGCCGCGCGCCGCGCCGTGCCATATTCCACCGCCGCCATCATCCCCGGTTTGACCTCCGGAATCTGGTCGCCGATGTCCAACACGCGCTTCACCTTCGATTTGAATTGCGCCACTTCCAAGGCATTCTTCGGATATTGTAAGTAGTACATGGTGCCCCCATTGGCGATGGTTCCCAGAATCGACGCCAGTTGCAGCGGGGTAATAGTGATGCCCAAACCATAGCTGGTCATCATGCCCACCCCGCCATATCGCGGAGCCGCCGTCGGGAAATCCCCGGCCTTTTCCCCCGCAATGTTCAGTCCGGCCTTCTCGCCCAACCCAAACATTTTGGAATAACGGAGCACGCGATCATATCCAAGAATGCTACCCACGTTGGCGAAATAAGGATTATCGGAATGCGCCAGTGCTTCGGTCAGGGTCAGCCGCTTCAGGCGATCCACACGAACGGGTGTCGCCCGGTCGATCACGCCTTCGCTCAGCCCGGCCATCGCGCAAACCAGTTTGATGGTAGAGCAAGGTTGAAAGCCGCCACGCAGTCCAAGCCGCTGATTGACCATCGTCAGGATACGTCCCGAATTTGGATCAGCCACAACGATGCTGCCGTTGAATGGGCCAAGCGCGTCCACCGCCGCTTTGCGCACAACCAAATCTTCGCCTTCAATGTTGTCGCCCAGCGCGGAGTCCGCGAAAGAGGGCTCTTTCCAGTTGTTTTGAACAGGAGCGGCAGTCTTGCGCTTAGCAGCGGCAATGCCGGTCTTAGTTGTTCTCTTCTTTACCGCGGAATAGGAGTCCACCGGCGCCAAAAGGACCATAATGGCCATGCCAGTGGCAGCGTAAAAATATCGCCGCATGATAATTTCCTCAAACCAATAGATTGACTGCGCCCGCGCCTCGTTGGAAGCGGATCACTTGTTCTAAACGTGGTCCGGCGCGAAGCCGGACCTAGGTCCATTCCTTCTGTTAGCTTAACACTGTTTCGAACCTCCGAAATTTACGCTCCCGCGGCATTATTCTTGACCAGCCCCGGATGGGAATGGGGGGCTACCAACGGGTTCTAAAGTGAACAGTGTTGGCCATTACTCCTGACGAAGGATTTCCAGAGGCTTTTGTCCAAGGATCCGATAGCTGGCCAGCCAGCCCGAAACCGTTGCGATAACCGCGGTCCCCACAATCGCCACCAGATTCGGCCAGGGACTAAAGTGGAACGTCGATTTCAGCAGATATTTCAGCAAAAGGCCGCTAAACGCGCTGGCAAGAAAGCTGCCCAACAAACCCGCGGCTGTCCCCAACACCAAAAACTCAATGAAGAAAACAGACCCCACGCGCCGCCGGGTCGCGCCCAGCGTCTTCAAGATCACCACTTCCTTCACCCTGCGGAAGCGCGTGCCCGCTACGCTCGACGCCAGAATCGTGATGCCGGCCAGAATCGAAAATGCCGATATAAACCGCACCACCACCGCAATCTGATCCACCACTTCCTGCACCCGGTCCAGCACATCGGCGATGTTGATCACCGTGATCGCCGGGAACTGTTTGAACGCTTCCCGCTGCAACTTGGCGATCTCCGCGGCCTTCACCTTCACCCCGCCGAAATACAGTGCCGGCATCTTATCCAGCGGCCCCGGCGTCAACACAAATTCAATGTTCGATCCCGGCCGGATGTTTTCGGTTTTATGCACCGCGGCCACCGTTGCTCGTACCGTTTTTCCCGACACATCCCATTCCAACAGGCTTCCGATATGCAAGTTCAGCAGCTTGTAGGCATCCTCAACCACGGACACTTGCGGAGCCGTTTCTTCATACTTAGTCCACCAGGCGCCCTTCAGTACTTGTGTATTTGGCGGAACCGTTGCCGACCAAGTCATGGATCGCGACCGCGCGAAGCGGCGGGAAGGCCCCTCTTTCGTTAGGCCCTCAATCGGCTGCCCATCAACAGAGATCAGCCTTCCCGAAACTGAGGTGATGATGCTAACGTCGCCTTCCACCCCCGGCTGTTTCTTCAAAAACGAAACGATAGGCCCTCTTTGGCTAGGCGTGATGTTCAACAAAAACACGTTTGACATGCCCGGTGGCGCGCCTTCAATTAACTGGCTCAGGATGGTGTGTTGCACCAGATAAACCGTCAGCGTAAACATGACTCCCAAGCCAAGCGAAACTAAAATCGCCTCAGCATGGTTCCCCGGGCGGTTCAAATTGGCGATGCCATGCCGTACCGGAGCCGGCATTTTCAACGCGCGGGGCAGCGAACGCAATGCGTAAAGCAGCATCCAAGCCAGACCCGTCAAAATCATAAGCGCGGCCACAAGACCACCGGCGAACCAGGCGCTGACTTTCAGCGCCAGTTCCCAACTGCCGCCCACCAACCATGCGGCGATGCCCGCGATGCCAAGCAGGATCAGCGCCGCCGCGCCAATCGCTTCCCGCCATCGTTCCCAACGTGTCAAGCCCGATTGCGTCTCTTCCATTTCCCGGCGCAAAATCAGATTGGGCCGGATGCGGCGGATCGAAAGCAACGTGGGCAAGGTGAAAAGCATGGTGGAAAGAATCGCCACCGTGATGCCTTCAACACCACTCAAGAAGCTTAACTCCAGCTTCGGCGCATTGAAGTATCTTGATAGCAAAACAGGGAAGGCCCACTGCACGAACAGGCCAATGATTAGTCCGCCGAAGCCGCCCACCAACGCCAGCATCATTGCCTGCGTCATGTAGATACGGATTAGCTGCGAGGAAGTGGCTCCGATCGATTTCATCACCGCGATGGAATCCATTTTCTGCTGCAGGTGTGATTGCATGGCGGTGGCGACTCCGATCGAACCTACTATCAGTGCGATCAGGCTGATCAAGCTTAAGAATGTTGTGGCTTGTTCAAGACCGCGCGTTAATAGCGGATGCGTTTCCCGAAAGTCGGCGATAATCGCGTCGGGGAAGGCTTTCTTTAATTCGGCGCGAACTTCCTCCACGCCCGTTCCAGGCGTAGGCGCCGGAAGTTTGAATAGATGCCGTTGGGCAGCGCGGCTGCCTTGATTGATCAACCCGGCTCGCTCCAGAGTTTCGCGCCGCACCATGACGCGCGGCCCCACGTTCAGGCTACCGGCCATGCGGTCTGGTTCAGCAGTAACCACGCCAGCCAGCCGAAGGTCGAGTTTGCCGAGACGTACTTTGTCCCCTACCTTGACGTTCAGGCGCGTGAGTAAGTCCTCGGAAACCAGCACGGCGTCGGGAGTAAGTTTAGCGCGTAGCGTTCCTTCGGAGAGAGTTACTTGCCCGTAGAAGGGATAAACGTCCGGGTCGACCGCTTTGACGGAGACCAATAGAGGCACTGAATCAGGAGCGCTGGGCGACCCCATCATGGAAACCGTTTCGGTAAGCCAAGTGCGTCGCACGCCGCGTTTTTCCAGGTCGGCGAAGGTTTGTTGTTGCTTCTCGTTCGGAAGGTCGAAAAGACGAACCGAAAGATCGCCCGCCATTAAGGTACGAGCCTCGCGCAGCAGCATGTGGCTGAACGAGCGGCTGAAGCCGCGCACGCCGACGAGCGAACCGACGCCAATGGAGACGGCAAGTAGGGCGAACAGGAACTTAGTGCTGGAGGCCCGTGATTCGCGCCAAGCGATGCGCAGGGCCGTTCGCCAAGGAAAGTTACTCATGGCGCCGCCGCGCTCCAGGTAGCGCTCCAGGTAGGGCCGACCCCCTGGTCCGCGGCCGACCTCCCGGTCGGCCTGCCCCAGATCTAAGAAAATGTTCGAAGCCTAGAACCAACATTTCCCGATTTCCATCGGTAGCCAGTGAAGAGCAGTTACACATCATGCACAATCATTCCGTCGCGCAACTCAATACGCCGGTCGGCGTGCCTCGCTAATTCCCTGTCATGCGTCACCATCACCAGCGTCGTCCCCTGTTGGCGATTCAATTGAATTAGCAGGTCCAACACAACCGTGCCGTTCGCCGAATCAAGGTTGCCCGTCGGTTCATCCGCCATCAGAATCGGAGGCCTGCACATAAACGCCCTGGCGAGCGCCACGCGCTGCTGCTCCCCGCCCGAAAGCTGTACCGGATAATGATCCCGCCGGTCGCCAAGGCCCACCGTTTCCAGCAACTCGCGCGCCCGCGCTGTGTCCTCGCCGCCGCCGGTCAATTCCAGCGGCAACCTTACATTCTCCTCAGCCGTAAGAGTGGGAATCAGTTGGTAAGACTGAAAGACGAAGCCTAACGTTCGCCCGCGAACTTGCGCCAAATCGTCTTCTTCAAGCCTCGTGATGTCGGTCCCGTTGAGGCGGATCGTGCCCGAAGACACCGTATCGAGGCCCGCCAGCAACCCCAGCAACGTGCTCTTGCCGCTGCCCGATGGGCCCATAATCGCCACAAACTGTCCCTTCGGAATCACAAAATTCAAACCCTTGAGGATATCCACCCGGTGCGTCGGCGTTTCGATTGATTTCGTTAACCCTTCAACTTCAATCATATTGGTTTGGATTGTCATTCTTGCTGTTTCGATGTTTTTTGCTAGTGGGTGGAGGGTCAAAACCTGAGATACTTTGATTATTGCATCCTATGAAATTACAAAATGTCCTTTTGACGCTTAGCTTCACGCTCACTGTTACATTTTACGGATGTAGCTCTTCTGATACAAAGAAGAATGAAGTAAAGTCCTCGCCGCAAGAGCCGGCCAAGCCCCCTCCCGATACCCGCCCGGTAATCGCCGCCTTCGGCGATAGCCTTACAGTAGGCTTCGGAGTTGAGGAGAAGGAAAGCTATCCGCATCAGTTGCAGGATTTGCTGGAAGAACGCGGCTATAAGTACCGCGTGGCGAACTACGGAATTAGTGGCGACACAACAAGCGGCGGTGTGGAGCGCGTGGCGCAAGTGTTGACCGATAAGCCGGTGATTGTTGTCCTTGAGCTAGGCGGCAACGATGGCTTGCGCGGTTTGCCCGTTAAGACCACAACTGAGAATTTCGAAAAGATGATTGCACAATTCCAGGCCGCCGGAGTGAAGGTGATACTTGCCGGTATCACTTTGCCACGCAATTACGGCATGGATTACATTCACGAATTTGACGACATGTACAAAGCGCTGGCGGAAAAATACAAGGTTCCGTTCATTCCGTTTTTGCTGGAAGGCGCGGCCATGGTTCCCGGCATGATGCAACAGGATGGCATTCATGCCACCGGCAAAGGCAACCGTGTAGTGGCGTTGAGCGTGTTGCGCAAGGTTGAGCCGATGTTGACACGTTAGGATTTCATTCCGCCAGGACACCAAGTGCTTCGGGCGTTTTGGGCAACGGAATAGGGGCCAAATGTTGGTGCGAATCATCCACAATTCCCGCTTGTTCGCAAGCAAACGTTAAGGTCTTCGTTGAAACGGGGAAAGGGTTGCGGAACCCCGGAAGTCAGGCCCTTCAGATCCCAGAATTCAATCTTGAGCATGCCTTTCGCATTTAACGATTTCATCCTTCGTTTTCTCAAGAACGACGGGGTGATCTTCATTTGGAAGATGCGCCAAATCATCAAAAGAATGCCCTTCCACATGGATGCCTGTGCAAGGCTTGGCATTTGGTGGGTTTTAAGGAAAGACCGAGCAGTTGCCACAACAGGCGGAATAGGGCAAAAATGGGCATATATCGATCAGCGGCGGTGCGGAGCTAGCAATGAATAGCGGCAACCATCTAGTGCCGGCAAGACGGCAAGAAACGTTCCTATTTCGCACTCATCATCGCCTTGGCCCGGCGGCCCCACAATCCGTTCATATCGATGGTGGCAGCTTTCCCCAAATGGTAGGCGCTCTTTTCGTTTTGGCCAAGCGCGGCGTATGCCGCCCCGGCTTGCGTATGAACTTGTGCGGTAGAGCAAACAAAATCGAGTCCCACGGTGGCCACGGCCTCATTCACCAGTTCTTCAGTTTTCTCGGGGGAGCCCTCGTTTGCAGCCAAAGCCCAGGCCAGTGTCGCCAATTCTTCGCCTAGCAAACGGCAATGCAAATTGTGGGTGAGTGTTCTGTCCGCATGTTGCATATCCACAGCAAGTCGTGCAAGCCGCAACGCTTCGGCGTTTTCCCCTTTCACTAAATTTGCTTCGGCCATGGCGCGATGCACAATCGCATTCTTCGGAGCACGCTGAAGGACCAATCGGTAATTTTCGAGCGCCTCATCACAGCGCCCAAGCGCCAACATCAAGTTGCCCAGGGAGCGTTGCGCTTGCGTGGCTAGGGATTGCTCCGGCTGCATTTCCAGGCACTGCCGCAACATGCCTTCGGCGTCCTTCATCTTCCCCATGTGCAACAGTGTTTCGCCGCGATAAAAACAGTACTCAGCTGTCGGATTTCCATCCTCCATCAGCTTTTCGGTGGCGCTAAGGGCCGCTTCGTAAAATCCCCTTTTGGAAGCGCCAATTACATTTTCAAGAGGCAAATTGCGGTCCTTGTAAGGGTTCTTCCGCAACTCTTCGGCATTCAATGACTGTTTGATTTCATCCGATTCCTTCTTGTGGTTGATAATCTTGCTGACGATTGTCCAGACAAGGCGCAGGATCCGGAAATAAAACATATAAGTGTAAGAACGACAGTTCGCAAGCAATTGGAGATAAGGATTTGACCTAAGACTGGATGGAAAACCCCTCAGTCAGGATTGGGGCAACTTGTATTGAACGCGTTCAAAATGTTCTTGACGCTTAGCCGGAAGCAGTTTATTCTGTTTTTGAACACGTTCAACCATGTCAATCAAATCTGAAGCAACTCGACAAAAGATATTGGATGCCGCCCTGAGTCTATTCCGGGAAAAGGGATTCAACGCCGCCACAATGCGGGAAATCGCCACACGGGCGGGGATTGCCAGTGGACTGGCTTACTACTATTTCCCTTCCAAGGAGGACATGGTGGCGGCCTTCTATAAGCAAGCCAACGCGGATTTGCAGCCCTTGCTTGAAGACGTGCACCTCGGTAGCAAGCAGTTTGAAGGCCGCATCCGCGCCATTGTGAAAACTAAAATGGCGTACTTTGCGCCGCACCGCAATTTTCTTGGGGCGTTGATGGGCGTGGCCGCCGACCCTGCTCATCGAGCATCCCCGTTTGCCGCGGAGACCGCTGCTATTCGTGAGATGGATTTTAAGCACTTTGACCGCTTATTGAAAGAGACCGGAATCAAGGTTACCCCCGACCTGGTCACGCTGTTGCCACGTCTGCTTTGGCTCTACCAAATGGGCATTATTCTGTTCTGGATCTATGACTCTTCCGAAGGCCAAACAAAATCGAAGGCGCTGCTGGCTAAGAGTGCGCACATTGTAGCGCTGCTGGTGAAGGCGTCCGGATTGCCGTTTCTGCGGCCCGCCAGGAAAGCTGTGGTTGAAATCGCTGAGTTGATTTTGAACTAAGGATTTTATGAATTCGCGAATAGACCCTCTCATGGCCATACTGATTATTCTAGGTTGGGGCATTGCCTCTCTCCTCTACCGCGTATTGGTTGCCGGACATCTTGAACAGACTGCCATGCTGTTTATTGGGCTGCCCACGTTTCTAGCGATCTTCGTCGCAATCATTCCGAGGGGCAGGTCTTATACCGCCACAATCATGCAAACCATCACCATCTTCCTGTTGATGTCCGGTCCTCTGCTGGGGGAGGGTTTCATTTGCATCTTGATGGCGTCACCGTTGTTTTTCGCCGTTGGGGCGCTCGTCG
>JAYVXT010000044.1:0-9000 GCA_043785065.1 Bryobacterales bacterium
AATCGGAGCCCTACAAGGTGCAACTCCCCCGAAGCCAAAGCTCCGGAGCGAAGCGGGCTCGCGCCTGCTAGGGCTGCGGCATGGGTGATCACGCGCACCGCCGGGGCCGTCGGACTCGCATGTGAATGGCTACGCGCGCCCATGCCCGGCACTGCGGGCATAAAAAGCCCAAGGGCCAGAGCAAGCGTGCCGCGAAGTCCTCGAGAGATCATGCGAAACCCGATGCAAAGTAAGGCGCGGCGGCCTGGTTCAATAGCAAGAAAGGGTCCCCTGTCAATAACGCGCAGGAAACCCATCCATCGTCTTTATGAATAAAAGCCTACCGTTAAACGACTCTGGCATTTGTTAATAATTGTTAAGGCTGTTTAAACATCTAAATTTATTCTCTTCCTTTGCAAGAATTAAATCTTCTCTGAACCAAATATTTGGATCGCTCATAAGGCCCAACCCGACCCCGAAAAGTTAGGCACTGAACATCGAAAGGGGGTGGATAGTGCACCTGACAATCGGAGGCAATCGCTATGAGCGTGAAGATCGGCCGGTATCCGGCGCATCTCCAGGTAGCGGAGCACCTTCAAAATGTTTCCCGCTGGGTTACCCGGCACGAAAAGGGCCGCATCGCTGCGGCCCTCAGGTGTTTATTTTCTGGAGCCGGCGATAGGAATTGAACCTACGACCTGCTGATTACGAATCAGTTTTTAGGGCCTACTATGGAATTCTTTTAAATTCGATGGAGTGCTCTAGTTTGCAGTGGTAGTAAGCATCTTGATGGTTACCCTTGCGCGTTTTGATACGTTGACCTACGTTTGAATTCGGCGTTGCACCGTTGCACTACCGTTGCACGATTCAAAATCAGGAGGTCGGCCATGGCAGTCCAGAAACTCACGAAAAGGGCCATCGAAGCGGCCAATCCCGGTCCTGGGAAGCGAACTTTCATTTGGGATTCCGAAGTGAAGGGTTTGGGGGTCCGCTGCATTGGGAGCAGTTCCAAGACCTTCCTTCTGAAATTCGAGCGGCGGGGGCAGGCGACTTGGCTAACACTTGGAGCCTTCGGCCCGGTGACGGTGGATGCTGCCCGGAAGATCGCCGCGAAAAAGCTCGGAGAACTTGCCGAAGGCAAAGACTTGGCAGCGGAGCGCGGGGCCTGGAAAACCGATCCCACAGTGCAGGAAGTCGCAGAACGCTTCTTTGTTGAGCACGTCACGCCGAAGCTGAAGCCCACAACGGCCCATGAATACCGCAGGCAGATGGATAGTGTCATCCTTCCCTTCATTGGGAAACTCAGAGTGGCTTCCGTGAAGACTGCCGACATTGCCCGGATTCACCACAAGCTCAGTGGAACCCCTACCCTCTCAAACCGCGTCCATGCCCTACTCTCAAAGATGTTCCATGCCGCTGAACGCTGGGGCCTTCGCCCGCATGGATCGAACCCAACCCTGGGCCATGAGAAATACAGCGAAGCATCCAGGGAGCGGTTCCTCTCGGATGATGAACTGGAGCGGCTGGGAGCGGCCCTGGATCAATCCGAATCTGACTCGTCGGAATCCCCCGTGGTCTGCAATGCCATTCGGTTCTTGCTGGTTTCTGGCTGGAGGCTGAATGAAGCCCTGAAACTGGAGTGGTCCAATCTGGACCTAAAAGCCGGACTCGTGAGGCTTCCCGATACGAAGAGTGGCGCGGCCACTATTGATGTGAACCCCGCAATGGCCGCCGTTCTGGACGCTATGAACAATCATCGCGTTCTTGGAAATCCGTTTGTATTCCCTGGCAAGGAACTGAAGGGCTCTCTCGTGAATCTCCGCAAACCCTGGATGCGGTTGTGCGAGAAGGCGGGAATCCACGGAGTCCGCCTGCATGACCTTCGCCGAACCTTTGGAACCCTTGGAGCCGGTGAAGCAGGCCTGACCCATGAAACCATCGGGAAGGTTTTGCGGCATAAGCAAACTAGCACCACGGCAATCTATGCACGACTGGCAGGGACCGCTCGTAAAGCGGCTAGTGAAAAGATAGGGGACGTGGTTGCGCGCAAGCTGAAGGGCAAAGGCGCATAATGGAGCGGAACGAGGTTGGACCATGAAACTACGGGTCATCATTCACGAAGCGGAAGAAGGCGGCTATTGGGCTGAAGTCCCGGCCCTTCCGGGTTGCGTCACCGAAGGCGAAACCATGGACGATTTGAAGGCGAACCTGAATGAAGCGATTGAGGGTTGGCTGGAAGCCTCTGAAGCCCAGGCTGGACCCATAGAGAAGGGCCTCGAACTGGAACTGGCGGTGTGACGCCGCCCAGCGGATTGGACTTCATCCGCTTCCTGGAGACCCACGGATGGAAGCTGGAGCGAATCAAAGGAAGCCATCACGTCATGGGCAAGCCAGGGGAACGGGCCAAACTGACGGTCCCGGTCCACGGAAGCCAGCCGCTCAAGGTGGGAACGTTTCGGACCCTGCTGAAGCTGGCGGGGTTGAGCTGGCCCTAGCCCTAAATCTTCTCCATCTTCCCGAATGGCTGAAAAAAGTCGCTACTTGGGAGACGGATACGAATGGTGATCGGAATATTTTCTATGTTGGAATTCCAAACCCCGTACTAACGGGGGCATATTTTTCTTTGGGTTGGACACTCTGGGAAAATCGAAACAGTATCGAACTACTCAGGTCGAGGATTGGAGACTGGATTAAGAAAACCACCTCCGAATTCATCATCTGCCGTAGTGAGGACCATCGGGACGTCCGTGGTGATCTCATCGTGCTGAGTGATGCCAGTAAAAAGGTTCTGGAAGCCATCAAAAAATTGAGTCCCTTGGCGCACAGCCTGCATGGCTGGGAGCTTCGGGAAGCTTGGGGCCTGGGATATTCAGATCAACTCATAACTGTCTCAGGGTCTGTGGAGTGGTTCGACAATTGGGTGAAGGCCTGCCAGAAGGCGATTCCTCCAGAACCCTGCGGTAAGGGCAAGCCACCGAACCCCAGGGGGAAAGTTCATGAAGGGGCACCCAAAAAAGCGGAGACCGCAGAATTCCAATTCCTAATTCATCTAGCGGACCTATTCAATCGCTTCGTAGCCTATCCAACTTCTGCAACTCCTGGTTTCGTAGCTGAAGGTGGAGGTAAAAGGAAGCACTCCGCGTTTACAAGGTTCATTGAATCTGTGTTGACCTATGCACGGAGGCTTGATGGGGGAAATAATTTACCTTCAGAGGCTACGCTACGCCGAGACTACCTTCCCTCTGTGTTGGCTGGATATCGAACTCATATTAATCAGGCAAATCGGGGTAATCTTGAAGCTCTCACCGCACTGGAGAAGACCTCAAGGCCAGGCCGCCGTAAGTTAAAGCAGGTAGGCTGATTTACCCCGTATATTTCAAGGCTCCCTGACGCCACAACCTCCTACTAGCGCATTCGATTCACCGCGCTATTTCGGAGGTACGCGACATGGAGAGACTACTTGACCAGCGCGAAGTCGCGGGGCTTCTCGGCCTTTCGGATCGGACCTTGGAGGCCTGGAGAGTCGAGGGTTACGGCCCTGCTCACGTTCGTGTTGGGGGCCGCTGCAAGTACCGCCCCGAAACCATCGAGGCCTGGATCGCGGGCCAAACGGCGACCTCCACTTCCGATCCAAATGGGGATGGCCGATGAAAAACCACCTGCTTCCCATTCCACCCGGTGTCCTCGTTCACTCATGGATCTGCGCACGTGGAAGCTGCGTGCTCCATAGCGTTCGTGGTGAGTTCCGGCTCACGATCTATCGGCGAAACAAGCAAAGGCGATGGCGAGTCGTCTTCAGTGTGCCGATTCCAGACACGGCCATTCATGTGGCTGTGGATTTTCTTCTGGAGGCCGCCAATGTCTAGGGGCCTGGATTTCCAAGCATTGAAACAAGCTGCTCTGGACCGTTGCCCCGCCTTGCTTTTTGAGCTTGTTCCAGGCGGAAAAATTATCGGGAATGAATACCAAGTGGTCAATCCGACACGCCAGGATCGCCACGCTGGGAGCTTTACCATCAACGTGAAAACGGGCCGCTGGGGTGAATTCGCGACTGGTGATTTCGGTAACGATGCCATTTCCTTTTATGCGTACCTTCATGGCCTCAAGCAGGGCGAAGCGGCGCAGGAACTGGCGCGGATGATGGGGGTTCTCCATGAGTGAATGGGTTCCCGTCATCCCGCCGAAATGCCCACCATCGCCGAAGCATTCCAGCCTTGGGGAGCCTACTTCCAAATTTCCCTATCTGAATGCCGACGGCTCAAAATCCTGGGCCGTTTTCCGCTGGGACCAAGGCCGCGGCAAGAAGGAATTTCGGCCTCTCAGCCTTTGGCGAGGAGCGGATGGATCGTTGAAATGGGAATGGAAGTTCCCGCCTTCACCGCGAAGCCTCTTCAATCTCGATCAACTCCATGCGCGACCCAATGCGCTTGTGTTGATTGTAGAAGGTGAGAAAACCGCCCTTGCCGCTGCGTTTCTCTTCCCCGAATTCGTGGTCGTCACCAGTGGAAGCGCAACCTCTTGTGGGAGTGCCGATTGGAGCCCCCTGAAGGGCCGTCAGGTCACCATCTGGCCCGATGCCGATGAACCGGGACGAAAGTATGCGGAAGCCGTGACCAAGGCCACGGAAAGCCTCGCAGAAGCGGTGCGATGTGTGTGGCTGCCTGAAGGGTTGTCACTGGGCTGGGACCTTGCAGACGAGTTGCCCGAGGATTTAACCCTCGCCATGCTCCATCAGCTTGTTGAGAGCGCGACCATATCCCCAATGTTTCCGAAGGGAGAATCGTCAAGCCCCGCCTGGATCATCGGAAATACTGCCCGGTATCTTCAAGAGGAACCCCCACCAATTCGATGGATAGTTGAAGGCTTGATCCCCGCCGGAGTGCCGGGTGTTTTCGCAGCGCGGGCCGGGGCCGGAAAGAGCATGACGGCATTGCTTATCGGGATTGGTTTGGCCTCTGGGTTTGGGGTGCTAGGCCGCGCTGTAAGCTCTGATACCGCTTCTGGCGTGGTCTATGTGGGGATGGAAGATGATGAACCGGAATTCCACCGTCGTTATCGCAGGGCGTTGGACCTTCTCAGAGAAGAGCCACAATGGGGACAGTCGCACGAGACACAATTGACGGAACGGCTCATCCCTTTGTTCCCGAACTTTGCCTCTGAGGCATTGTTCCGTCTCGAACGCCAAACTGACAACATTCAGAATATTGCTAACGCCATCCCCGGTAGGTGCGGGCTCATTATCCTGGACACGCTATCTCGCCTCTCGTTTGGGGATGAAAACAGTGCGGATGGAACCCGCCCGTTCCTTGAGGCACAATCCAAACTCGTGCAGGTTACGGGTGCCACGGTCATGGCGATCCACCATGTACGAAAAGGGAATGACGTTTCCTCAGATAAGAATCTCTGGGAGCGCTTGGACATTGAAAATATGCGGGGCTCGGGTGCCATTGAAAGCTCGATTCGCTTTGGCATCACCATGGCCGCCTTGTCTACCGCTGAATCGGAACGGGCTGGATTGGACTTGGAGCAAGCCCAGCGCGGGGGCTTCGTTGCGCTACATCTTGGGAAGATGAACTATGCGGAACATGGTTCCACGCTTCTACTAGAGCGCCGCCCCAGCGGAACAGCGGGTGCGGGCTTCCTATGTCCCCACAATGATTCGGAGCGGATTCTTGCCGCGCTTCGGAGTGAAGCCAGCATGAAAAAACTAATCCTTGCCGATAAGGTGCTACTGGCAATCGCAGAAGCAGGAGGGTTGAACGGCTTAGACCAAGCCGAAAAAGCTCTGGAGTTGTGGCCTACTTCCAAGAATGCCGATGGCCAATGGCGAAAGAAATTATCAGAGCTTCGAGGAATGGGTTTCCTGTCCGACCCCAAATTGACCCCTGCTGGGCTCGTCCGTGCGGGAACGCTTGGGTTCTGTTCCGCCCGGACCAACGAAAGCCCCGCCAATCCACCTGGAACTCAACACCCAAGCCATTGTTCCGCCGGAACAAGTGGACCGGAACAAACGGAACAAGAGGTTCGAGAAGTTGTTCCGTCCATTCCGCTCCCCTATAGGGCGGAGGAACGGATGGAACAAGGCTCTAAAGGGTGGGAGATATGACAGGTCCAGCCTTCTCCCCTTGTGGAGCCCGAGCGCGGGGGGCTTTGGCCCTTTTGGGGGTGCTTGAGGACTCAGGCCATCACTTATGGGCGACAGGTGAAAGGCTTCACATTGAGCCCGTCACAGGGCTTTGTGGAGCGGATCGGCGCGTGCTCGAAGACCTGAAGCCTGAGCTTCTGGCCTGGCTTGCCTTCTCCCCGCACCAACGATCCCTGATCGCACCGCATGATCCAGACCTTCAACAGCTAAAACGCTACCGTGAAGGGCTCGAATACTGGCTGAGGTTCACGCCCGAAGAGCAGCGCCGCATGATTGGGCTTCCATGGACGCTGGAAGACCTCGCCAACCTTTGCGGCCTTCGGGAAAGCGGCGGTGAAGTTCTGGAGTGCGAGGGGGCCACCAATGAATTGAGCCCTCAGGTGGCGGGGTGATACATCCCTCACAACCTCACACTCCCGCATTATCCCAACCCATTGATCCAGACCTAAGAATGGCTTCCTGGAAGCACACATAGTTTATAGATCGCGCGCGCGAGGCATCTCCAGCCACCCCCTCATAAAACCGAAAAATTAAAAATCTGAGCTATGACAATTCCCCTTCAGGAAAAGAAAGGCACACATAGCCACCCTTCGGATACGAGGCTCCCGGACATGGGGGTGTGGTTCTATTGCTCTGCTTGCACTCCCCGTTTGCCTGTCTGAAAGTTACCCTCCCCACCCCTGCCTACATGACGGAAATCTCCAATTGATCCTTTGACATGGTGACGGGTTGAGCGGAGACTTGGCGCTCCATATCCCCTCACCTGACCGAAGGAGAAACGAATGCGCCGTTTGATCCAAGGGATTCTAACTTCGGCAGGTCTCCTACTCGTCTTGGCTTGTGGTGGAGGCGGGGGTGGAGGCAGCACACCTGCACTACCAACTCCAACTCCTACTATCATTAGTTTTACACCGGCTCAAGGGACAATCCAAAAGGGAACCTCAACCACGATCACAGGGGTGTTCACGAACGGATTGGGGTCCATCAACAATGGTGTTGGCAACGTCCAGTCGGGCGTATCCATTTCTTCTGGGACACTCCAATCAACCACGACCTTTACACTATCCGTGACTGGAATTGGGGGCAATGCCACCGCCCAAACAACGATTACGGTCCCGCCGGACCCAGTGATCACTAGCTTCTCAGTCACTAACACCTCCGTCGCCTATAACGGTTCCACTACACTCACAGCGGTGTTCGCAAATGGGACTGGAACGGTGGATCAAGGCGTTGGAACCGTGCAGAGTGGTGTCCCCGTGAACATCGGCCCACTTACAGTCTCCAACACCTACACCCTGACGGTGGCGAACCAGTTCACCAACACAACCTCCCAAGTTGTGGTAACGGTGCTACCTGCACCCCCCCTCATCATCACTTCAAATCCGAGTTCTGCCCCCATTGGATCCAGGGTGGAATTGGCGGGGTCAAACCTCACCGGGGTCACGGATGTAAGGTTCGGCGGAATCTCCGCTGCCTTCTCTATTGAAAGTTCTGTTCGGATCGTCACGGCAGTTCCGGGTGGTGCATCCACCGGAGTCTTGACGGTGATCGGACCGGGGGGAACGTGGACTTCCACCGCGCCCTTCACTGTGCTTTTAGGAAATGCCGCTGGGCAGCTGATCCTTGATCCGGGATTTGAACTGGGAAGCTCTGCCTGGAACCAGTTTGCATCTATTCCTGGTCCTGTGGCAGTGACAGACCCATTCAGAGCGCATTCTGGTGTCAAATTGGCTTGGATGAATGGGTATGGGGTCGCTAACACTGCCACCCTTTACCAGACTGTAATCCTTCCCTCAGATGCAGCTCAGATCACCCTGTCCTTCTTCCTGAAAGTCGAAACCGCAGAGACCATCAGTGCGGTATTTGACACTCTTCAGGTTCAAGTCAGAAATTCGTCCGGTTCCCTTCTTCAAACCCTGTGGACCTATTCAAACCTCGATGCTTCAGGAGGCTCACTACAGCGCAGCTTCGATTTGACGGCTTACAAGGGGCAAACCATTCGTCTGCATTTCCTGGGGCTTGAAAACTCCACGAACACAACCTCTTTCTATTTGGACGACATCAATTTGAACTACACGCGGGGTGGTGTGCCCCTTGATTTATCCATCGAAGGGATGCACTTGACCCAGGTTACTCAACGTTTTGACGGAGCCATTCCGCTTGTGAAGGACCGGGATGCATTTGTGCGGGTATTCGTGAAAGCAAATTTACCCAACTCTGCCGTCGCAACGGTTCGAGTCAAGTTCATAAACACTTCAGGAACTCAGATCATCACAATCCCTTCTGCATCCTCCTCCGTGACGACCACAATCAACGAAGCCAGCGGTGTGTCGAATTGGAACGCCGCTGTCCCTGGCGCATGGATTCAGCCTGGGCTTCAAGTCCTTGCAGAGTTGGATCCTGGAAATACGATCCAGGAAGCCACGAGGGACAACAATGTGTTCCCGGCCAACGGTGTGCCTCTCGCGCAGGATGTGCGAACGCTTCAACCCTTCCGAGTGACGCTGGTTCCTGTGCTGCAAAGTCTGAATGGACGATTGGGTGATGTGACCAATGCCAATTTGGAAACTTGGCTGAGTCATGCCAGGAAGGTATATCCACTTGCGTCGGGATCTGCGGCAATAGATGCGACGGTACGCGCGACCTACACGACTTCTGTTGCTGTTTCCGCTGGGTATGATGGAACGTGGACCACGATGTTGAATGAAATTGCAGCGTTAAGAACGGCAGAAACCGCCAATCGTTACTATTTCGGTGCCCTAAAATTGGACTATAGCGGCGGGTTTGGGACCGGCGTAGCAGGTGTTCCATCGCAATCTGCAATTGGGGTTGATTCAACAGCGAATAATCAATTCAATCAAACCCTTACTAATCGT
>JAYVXT010000045.1:0-8999 GCA_043785065.1 Bryobacterales bacterium
ACAATAAATGAATCACTCGAAATATTTTGTTGCCGTAGCCGTGTCGTGCATTTTCCCGACTCTTGCGCAACCCACACCGCCAAAGTTTGAAGTGGCTACTTTGAAATTGTCTCTGCCGCCACAGGGCGATTCCATCAACATTAATCTAGGCAGGTTTCTCAACGGCCGCCTCACCCTTAGCAACGTGACATTGAAGGACGCCATCAAGTTTGCTTACGAGCTTGTTTCCGACGATCTGATTGCAGGACCGGATTGGAATCGCGAAGTTCGCTTCGATATTGAAGCATTGGCCCCGGCTGGGACCTCCCTTTCGCAAATCCATTCGATGACGCGGGAATTGCTTGTTGAGCGATTGCACCTGGTATTGAGGCGTGAGCATAAGACAGTTCGCCATTTAGCGCTGGTGACCGGCAAGGGTGGCGTTAAGCTCCGGAAGGCGAAGGCCGAAGCCGCCGCTAACCTCGGGCCACAAGTGAGAGGCCGTATTATCCACAATCAAATGCCGATGAGCATGCTTGCCACATTGCTTTCCCGATTCGAGCGGCAAACGATTATCGACCTTACCGGACTCGACGGATTATTTGAAGTGAAACTGGAATGGGCTCCGGACCGGGCTCTTCAAGCGGAAGACCTTTCCGGGCCGCCACCCGACCGGCCGAGTTTGTTTGCCGCCGTTCAAGAACAGCTTGGCTTGAAGTTAGAAGCGCGGAAGGGACCGCTTGCGGTGCTTGTGGTGGAGCAGGCGTCAAAAACGCCGGAAGTAAATTGAAAAAGAAGACAAACAAATACGGCGATCTGGAATGTACCAGATCGCCGTATTCCTGATTTATAGTATGTATTATCTGCGGTGATGGCCGCCGTAGTAGCCTCCGCCGGAACGGAAGTAAAAGCTAGGACCATAGGCGCGATAGGGTGAGTAGTAGGGATAACCGTAGCCGCCGTAGCCATATCCATTCCCGAAATAGGAAGGCGGAGCCACTACGTGTACTTGCGGCCGTGATTGTAACTGCCGCGTCTCGTAATCCTGCTGCCGGATTGGCTGGAATGCTTGCATACCACGTTCGGTGGAGATGTCAACCGGCTCCGACAACTGAAACGTAATTGCTGTTTCCGGATATATTTCGGTAGAGCGCCCGCGGGTGCTTAGAACACCAATAACCGAAGCGCCTGCCCCGGCAATCGCGCCCAGACCGGCGCCAAACCCTCCGGCTGCCGCACCGCCAATCGCAGCGCCAATGCCGGTTGTTGCTCCTATCGCCGTTGCGTCCCGGCCGATTGATCTGCCGCCTTCGTACTTCATCAAAGTGGTCTTGATAGGCACGCGTTGGCCATCGACAATGCTAAGGTCGATTAGTTCCACTCCCAACCGCGAAGTGCCCTTCACAAATCCTGCTTTCGCCGTTTCCGTAACCCGTCCCGCCAGAGTTTGACCACGCCGCGCCACCACAATGCCGTTGGCCACGACGGGCGACGTCAGGGTTGCCGTGAAGGCATCGCCCGCATGATTGTGGTCGCTGGAAACGGGCTGATCCACACGCACTGTTAACCAGGTTCCAGCTGGTATTGTTACTCGCGATGGAATCGCTATATGCTGCGGCTGTTGATATTGCGGAGGCGGCGCTTGCTCTCTCCTTTCAAATTCCTGGGGGCGCTGCGCGGATTGGGATTCATCCGGAGTCGCCGTGGCCGGAGCGCTCGCAACGGCGCCATCTCCATCTCCAAATTTCCTCCAACCTCCGGAACCTTGCGTTTGTGCGATAGCGGGGTATACCGCCAAGGCCAACGCGGCTGCTGTTAAATAAGTTCTCATGACCTTTACCTTCCTTACCCGCCCTTTATTATGCAAGCAGAATGCCAAACGCCAACCTATTGAAAATGCGCCTAACAATTTAGGGGCGGCCATCGCCCTCTGGCTGAATTCGGCCACCCGGCCGGTTGCGCTATTTCTTTTCCACCGCAGGCAGTTCAAAGTAATCGTTGCTGCCGGGGCAGCTCCAATTTACTTGCGTAATAGGATCCGTCTTTTTGATGAAGAGTAACCTCGGTCTTGTCAGATTCTTTGTTTGACTCCATGCGATTGGCATTCAGGAAAAAGTGCACCCCCTTGATCGATTCGTTTTCCAGAATGGGCTGGCTGTTAGAATAATGAATTTGGGAAATGGAATAGTGGCCCGCTGGAAGCAACATGGATCCAAAGTAGGCGGAAACGGGATCGATTTCATTGAATTGCTTCCTTAAGTTGAGATTTGTTCCGGTGCGAATGACTTGATGTCCATCGCTCTCAAGTAACAAGACGGGGCCGCCTACCGGTTGGTTAGCGGCTCCAGGCAGGATTCATATAACTTTACGAAGCCGCTAGTTACTGGGGATTCTTAACATACTTATCAAACCAAGTAACCATTTTATTAGGGTTCCGGGATCCCGCTTTTCCCGGCTGGCTTTGGGCAATTGGATTTGCAGTTGGTCGAATGCAAATCGCTTGCAAAAGGGCTTGTATATTTGAAGTACGCGCGGCGCTAGTTCTCTGACCGATTGCGGCTAGCCCCTATGATAATAGGGGGATCTCGCACCGGACTTTTTCCCATGTTCAAAGGCGCTAATTCTTCAAGCTTTTCTCAAACAACTTGAAGATGCGCTTATACTCGTCGGCCCAGCTTGAGGGCTGAACAAACCCGTGGTCTTCCACCGGGTAAATTGCCGCCTCCCAATTTTCTTTACGTAGTTCTACAAGCTTCTGCACTAGACGCACGGTGTCCTGGAAATGCACGTTTACGTCCACCATGCCGTGACAAATTAACAAGGCGCCTTTCAATCCTGCCGCATGATAAATCGGTGAAGACTTACGATACGCTTCGGCATCCTTTTGCGGCACATTCAGAATGTTCGACGTGTATCCGTGATTGTAATGAGCCCAGTCGGTGACGGGTCGCAGAGCCGCGCCCGCTGCGAAAACTCCCGGCTGAGTGAACATCGCCATCAAAGTGATAAAGCCCCCGTAGCTGCCGCCATAGATCCCGATTTTCTTGGCATCCACACCTTGCGCCGATACCAGCCACTTGGCCCCATCCACTTGATCATCCAAATCCTTACCGCCCATGAAGCGGTAGATGCCCGTACGCCAATCGCGGCCATATCCGGAAGATGCCCTGTAGTCCAGATCCAGCACCGCGTAGCCGTGCTGCATCAGATAGTGATGGAACATGTATTCACGATAGTAGTTAGCGGGCCAGCCCTTGTGCACGTTTTGTGCGTAGCCCGCACCATGCACGAAGATCACAGCCGGGCCGCCCTTCTTGAAATTTGCGGACTTGAAAAATTTGCCCGGAACCATCGCGCCGTCTTTCGCCGCGATCTGAACGATAGGCGCATCGAGCCATGGGTAATCCCAAAACTCAGGCGCCGGTGAGTTAGTCAGTTTCGCCATGGACGCGCCTAAGGTTGCGGATTGAACGAACAACTCAGGCGGCTTGGTCGTGTAGGAGTAGATATCGGCCATCCATTGTTCGTCCGGCGATAAGGTCACCGCGTGCCGCCCGATGGTTGTTGTTAATTTCGTGCGAGCCCCGCCTCCCACCGGCATTGAATAGAAATGATATTCGCTGGGGGAGACTTCGCTGCTTGTGAGGTAGAACTTCGTCTTGTCCCGTGACAATTGCACGCCTGTCACCTCGAACTTGCCGGACGTCAATTGCTCAGGCTCGCCGCCATCCGCGGAAACCTTGTAGAGATGGGCGTAGCCGTCACGCTCGGATTGATAGTAGATCTCCTGGCCGTTCTTCAGCCAGCCAAGAGTGAATGCGCCCAACTGATTGATCCAGGCATCGTCGTGCATCGAAACCAGCACTTTGGTTTTGCCGGTGGCAGGGTCCAGGGAGAGAAGCCAGCGGTCCTTGTTGTCGGCGGCCCGGGCTTGCACCACAGCGCGCGTGCCTTCTTCGTTCCATATAGGCGCGGACAACTGGGCCGGGCGTTCAATGGGCATTGTGCCTTTTTCCGGCGCCACGTTTTGACCGTGGTCGACCCATGTTACGGCGCCGCTTGAGGCATCGATTAGAGCCAGACGGTTGCGGCCTTGTTGATCCCCAACATTAGTGCGCGAAGGAATTTGTTCGGAGTAAGTGGACTCAGTGACGAAGTTGGGAATAGCGGCGGTCTTTGAACCTTCACCCGATTCCTGGATCGTTGCGATGACGTTCTTCTCGTCTGGCGATAGCTCCAGGGCAATCACCGTTTGACGGGCGGTCAGCGTCATCGGTTTGCGCGGGTTTTCTTTCTTCTTCTTGGCATCGGCTTCTTCCCGCCGCGTGGCGCGGTCCCGCACAACTTCCAGCAAATCCCGTTCTTCTTTCTTTAGGAACTCTTGGCTTTCCGTTCCCTTTTGTTCTTCGGTTGAAATCGGCGCGGTGGCTCCGCCAGCGCCTCGTCCGCCCCGGCCGGCGGTAGGCGCAACGGTAACCACCGGGGTTGCGCCAGCCGCGCGAATGTCGGTGAATTGTTCCACAAACGGCGTATCAAGGGCCATTGCGAACAGGTTGCCGCCACGGACAAAACTGATCCGCTTTTCGTCCTTCAAGAATCGAGGCTGCGATTCCACATCGGAGGTTTTGGTCAACTGCCGCCGTTCGCCTTTTGCGTGGTCATAAAGGAATAGGTCCCCTTGATCGGCAAACACCGTCCACTTCTTGTCCTTGGTGGATTGGCCGAAAATAGGCGGGGCTTGCTTTGCTTCTTCGTCGCTCAGCTTTTTCAAGTTGGAGCCGTCACGATTCACGGCATAAGTGTCCAACGGCGCTTCAACCGGGTCGCTGTATTTCTTCCATTGAAAGAATAGCTTGGATCCATCAAGTGACCAGCGCACGTTCTGCGGTTCGTAGCCAGTAAGCCCGGGCCCACGCATGATCGTATCGATGGACAGTGCAGACTTCCGGATGGCGGCTGCTTGCGCGAACAAGCCTCGCTGGGGCGGAGGCAGCAGTAAAACTAGAATTGAAGCAATGAGAGGGCGAGAACTACGCATGCAGATCATTGTCGCACTGGCCGCGGCCTTATCAATGAGGTATAGTTCAATTTTGGGGACATTTTGCCTTTTTCAATGATGAACAACCTGAAGCGGCGTCTGGCTGGAGGCTCCGAAGAGTCTGTTCTGGAGCTGGGGCGCCTGGAACTCGGTATTTTGGAAATTCTGTGGCAGCGGGGCGAATCCGCGGTTCGGGAAATTGTTGAGCTTCTAAACAAAGGCGGCGATCCTCCACGCGCCTACACCACAGCGATGACCACACTTGACCGGCTGTACAAAAAGGGAATCCTTAGCCGCAAAAAAGTGGATCGCGCATTTGTCTATTCGCCTCTTTTGACCAAGGAAGAATTCGAAAGGCGGCGCGCGCGGAGTTTGATTTCCGGTCTGCTGGCGGAATCCAGCGTTTCCAACGGCTTATTGATTTCCTGTCTGGTGGATGCAGTGCACCGGCATGAACCAGGCATGCTGGATGAACTTGAAGAACAGATCAAAAAGCGGCGGCAAGAGTTGGAAGGGGGCAAAGAAAAATGAACGCCTCCTATTTGGTTCGCTTGTTATTGCTATCCGGCGAAGTATTCTTTTTGGTTTATTTTTCTTTTGGGTTTTTATTGAAGCTAGCCACGCCTAGCTTGGTGCGGCACGCGGAGCGCTGGCATCCAAAGAGAGCCGCGAACCTCATGGCTTGGCTGCGCATGATTCCGTCGCTTGGTTCCCTCGCCGCGCTTGCCATTTGCTTGTCTGCCTATCTTTCATTAGAAGTGAATGTTGGGCTGGAAAGGGCAGGGTGGTTATGTCTTGTTCTTGCATCCGCAAGTCTTTGTCTTTGCCTGGCCTCCGCGTTCAAGTCTCTCGGGGCCTTGATCAAATCACATAAGTACTTGAGGCAATGCCGCGCACTCGCGCGGGATCGTTCCGGAGTTTGGGTCATTCCAGGAGAGTTGCCCTTCCTTGCTGTCGCCGGCTTGCTGAAACCCCGGTACATCGTGTCCAAAAAGTTGATTCAACTTTTTCCTGAAGATGAACTCAAGTTGGCGTTGCGGCATGAACTCGCTCATAGTTTGAACTTTGACAACTGGAAGCGGTTTTTGTTTACCGCATCTCCGGCTTTTCCTGGTTCAAGAAGTATCGAACTGGCTTGGCATCATTTTGCTGAATTATCAGCCGACGATTTTGCCGTTGCCGGCGACGTCAATTCCGGCGTGGCCCTTGCATCGGCCTTGGTGCGAGCAGCCAAATACAACGCCGTTCCCGCACCGTGCCCGTTGGCCAGCTACTTTATCACTCGCAGGGAAGAGTTAACCGCGCGTGTGAACCGGCTGCTGAACTCGGATGCGATATCCGCGCCCGTTGAGAAAAACGATCCGTCCGCCTTATGGCTAGGCGCCATCCTCGCGTGCCTCCTCTTGTTTACGGGCGCATCTCAAAATGAATCCATCCATCAGCTGCTGGAGAGTTCTTTCCGCTAACCGGCGTAAGATATTAGGGTGACCACTCTAACACGCCGCAGCTTGCTGGCGAGCGCCGGGCTTGGCTTTACTTCCTTACTCCGGGCCGCCGATTCAAAGCCAAACATCGTTGTGATTCTCGCCGACGACCAAGGTTGGGGCGACCTCAGCGTTCACGGCAACACCAATCTTTCCACTCCCAATATTGATGGTTTGGCGCGCGACGGAGCAATCTTTGATCGCTTCTTTGTTTGCGCCGTCTGCGCGCCAACCCGCGCCGAATATCTTACCGGCCGCTATCATGCGCGAGGCGGCGTCCGTGGCGTTTCCACTGGGCAGGAGAGGCTCAATTTAGATGAGCGCACCATCGCCCAGACATTCAAGGCCGCCGGCTATGCAACAGGCGCGTTTGGTAAGTGGCATAACGGATCGCAGCATCCGTATCATCCAAACGCACGTGGCTTTGATGAGTTTTACGGATTTACTTCAGGCCATTGGGGCCAATACTTCGATACCGAAATGGACCACAACGGACAACTGGTGCGCGGCAAGGGTTACATCATTGATGATGAGGCGGACCACGCCATGAGCTTCATCGAGCAGAATCGCATGCGACCGTTTTACTGCTACATCCCCTTCAATTCACCGCATTCTCCCATGCAGGTTCCGGACCGTTTCTATCAGAAGTTCGCGAAGAAAGATTTAACGATGCTTGATTACGGCAAGGATCGGGAAGACATCGAGTTCACCCGCGCGGCGCTGGCCATGTGCGAAAACGTCGATTGGAACGTGGGGCGAGTGCTCGCCAAGTTGGACGAGTTGAAGTTGCGCGACAACACAATCGTAATTTACTTCAGCGACAACGGACCGAACAGCTGGCGATGGAACGGCGGCATGAAGGGGCGCAAGGCCAGCGTTGACGAAGGCGGTTTGCGCGTGCCGTTTCTGATTCGCTGGCCGGGGCATATCCGGCCTGGCACGAAGGTTGCGCAGATTGCGGGAGCGATAGACATCATGCCGACTCTTTGCGAACTTACCGGTGTGCCGGTCGATGTGAAGAAGCCCTTGGACGGGCGAAGCCTGAAGCCGCTGCTGTTTGGCGAGCGCGTGGCTTGGGCCGATCGCATGATTTTCTCCTTGCAAGGAAAACGCATCAGCGTGCGAACACAAAAGCATCGGCTGGATGCGGACGGCGCGTTGTTTGACATGATTGCCGACCCCGGCCAGAAGCGCGACATCGCAGCGGAGCAACCGGTTGTGGCGGCGCAACTTCGCAAAGCCGTGGCTGATTGGGGCAAGGAAATGTTGCCGTTGGTGGGGCAGGACGACCGGCCATACACGGTAGGCTTTTCCAAGATGACTTATCTGCCCGCGCGCGACGGCGTTGCTGAAGGTGGCATCCGGCGCAGCGCCCAGGCGCCTAATAGTTCCTTCTTCACCAATTGGAAGACCATGGAGGACGCCATTACTTGGGACATCGAAGTCGGCGAGGCGGGAACATTCACCGCTGAGGTCCACTACACCTGTGCTGCCGCCGATGCCGGCTCCACGATTGAACTCTCGTTCCTCGACGGTCGCGTCGCCACGAAGATCGCTGTGGCAAATGATCCACCCCTGGTTGGCAAGGAATTTGACCGTTCTCCACGAGCGGGCGAATCCTACGTGAAGGCTTTCAAACCGCTGCGGCTGGGAAACATCAAGTTAGCCAAAGGCCGTGGCAAGCTGAGGTTGAAGGCTCTGGAAATCAAAGGCAGTCAGGTCGCCGATGTTCGGTACGTGATTCTGACGAGGAACAGTTAGTGCTTAAATGTTTGGCTGGTGTTGTGACTTTTGCATTCCTGGCAAATGGCGCGGCATTAACACCCGTATGGGTTGCGGTGGGCGGAGATGGCTTGGCGTTAGCGCGTGTGGTGGTGGAAAAGGCAAGTGATTGCCCATCGATTGTGATCGGCAACGAAGCGCCTAAGCCCATGCTGGTGCGCCGGCCGGTGCCTGAAGGACTTTCCCCAGCGTGCGAGTTCCTCTTGCCTCCTGACGCGCGATCAGCTAAAGTCGGCGAGCAAAAGTTGGCGCTCCCGAAAAAAGATCCCAGCCATTTGGTCATCCTTGGAGATACCGGATGCCGTTTGAAGGGGGAACGTTTGCAGGCTTGCAACGATCCGAAGGAGTGGCCATTTGAACGTGTTGCCCAGGCCGCCGCGGCCCGTCATCCAGACCTTGTGGTGCATTCGGGCGACCTGCTTTATCGCGAAGAACCTTGCCCAGCGAAAGGCGATGTGAATTGCGCCGGAAGCCCGTCAGGCGATACATGGGCCGCCTGGAACGCCGATTTCTTCAAGCCTGCTAAAGAGTTGTTGAAAGCAGCTCCATGGTTGATGACGCGAGGTAATCACGAATCGTGCAAACGCACTTGGAAAGGTTGGTTTTACTATTTCGATCCGCGCCCGATGGTGGAAGCGTGCGTTGAATACTCCGCTCCTTATCTAGCAAAGCTGGGCTCGTTCCAAGTGCTGGTGCTGGACAGTTCTGAAGCCGTT
>JAYVXT010000046.1:0-8983 GCA_043785065.1 Bryobacterales bacterium
TAGTTCTTGAAGCCTTTATGCTGCACGTCAAGTGTGTAGGCGCCGGCCAGGATCGCGTTGAAGCGGAAGTTGCCGTCTTCGACGGTTGTGGTTTCGCGCTTGGCTCCGGTGGATTTCGAGGTCAGGGTTACGCTTGCGCCAACAATAGCGCTGCCGCTTTTGTCTGTTACGGTTCCTGAGACGGAGGCGCTGACTTGTTGGGCCTGCATTTGAGTGGAACAAGCCAACAAGACAGCGAGCAGAAATGTGACTAAGAAATGGTTAGTGTGCATGGAGCTCCCGGATAGTTTCCGTATCATATCGCATTCTGCCTTGAACTTCATCGCTATTAGTGGGGCCGAAGCCACTTCGGCGGGCGGCCCGCTAGGACGCCCTGCTCAGGATCCGGAGTCACTACAAACTTCAATGATTCCAGACTTGATGGATCGTAGACAGCGATGAAAAAGAGGATTGTGATACCTTGACTACTTGTCCACTACCGACGCATCTTCCGGTTACAGCCATATCACTCCTCAACGCCGCTGGAGCATCGTTTGCCTACTAAGCCTGGGTATGATTATCGCCTATGTTGACCGGGCCAACCTTTCCGTTGCAGTGGCTTTACCGGAGTTCAAAAAGCAATTCAACTTGACGGATACGCAGCGCGGCCTGTTGACCTCATCGTTCTTTTGGTCGTACGCGTTGTTGCAAATTCCGGCCGGATATCTGGTGGACCGTTATGGGGTGAAATTTCCATACGCAATTGCCTTCCTGTTCTGGAGCATGATGAGCGCGGCCACCAGCTTTGTTTCGGCCGCTTGGCAGATTGTCACGCTGCGCATCCTGCTGGGAATTGGGGAATCGTTGGTCACTCCGGCGAGCATGCGTTGGATCCGTTTCAATGTTGCTGAGCGGCAGCGTGGGCTGGCGGTGGGAATTTATATGGCTGGAACGAAGTATGGGCCGGCGCTAGGCGTACCGATGGCGACCCTGCTTGTGAAGTATTACGGTTGGCAGCAAATGTTTTTGATTCTGGGCGCCGGCAGTTTGCTCTGGCTGATTCCGTGGATGACGATGGTTCGCGACGATGATAAGCAACTGGAAGCCGCGGCGCTGGTGCGGAGTGGAAAGCCGGCGATGGCGTTCAGCCAGGTATGGAAGACGCCGCTGATTTACGGGGTGATCATTGGCACGTTCGCCTATAACTATTTCGTGTTTTTTTGCATGACGTGGCTGCCCGCCTATTTCAAGGAGCATCGTGGATTTTCGCTGGAGAAAATGAGCAGCTATACGTTCTTCAGCTTTGCCGGGATGGCCACCGTAGCGATATTAGCCGGTTATGCCGCCGATAAGTTGATCGATTTTGGCTGGGATCCATTGCGTGTGCGTAAAGGATTTACAATCGCTGGACTGGTTGTTGCATCGACGGAATTGTTTGGCACTATGACTAGTTCTCCGGATACGGCAGCCTACATTTCCATTCTGTCGCTTTCGGGGCTGGGCCTTGCCACGGCAAACTATTGGGCGCTGACGCAGTTGTTGATTCCGGGTGCGGCGGCGGGACGCATTGCTGGAGTGCAGAACTTCGCTTCCAATGCGGCGGGCGCGGTTGCGCCAGTGCTAACTGGATACTTGATCGATGTTACCGGCAGCTACGACGCGCCGATGAAAGCTATCTGGATTTTCCTGTTGGCGGGGATCGCCGCCTATGTTTTTCTGGTTCAACAAAAATACGCACCAAAGGCAGAAGCATGACAAAAATAATTGTTTCCACAGCGCTCGGCGCATCGCTACTTACGGTTCTTTCCTTGCGGGTGATGGGGTGGGCTCCGCCGAATCCCGTGGCCGTGAAATTGGAAAACGCCAAGGTTAAAATAACCGAGGTTACCTACAATCCTGGCATTCCGCGGGAACGCTTCATCCGGCCCACGGATCAGGTGATTGTGTTCCTTGACGATTGTAAGTACGAACGTAAGGATTCGACGACGGGTGAGAAGACGGTTCGCATTCGTAAAGCCGGCGAGGTGATTTGGCACGATAAGGGCGAGGATGCGCCTGTGTTGACGAATCTTGGGACAAAGCCTTACCGTTCTTTGTCGATTGAGTTGAAGGCTCAATGAGCCGTTTTCATAGGGCTGCCATCATTGGAACCGGCATGATGGGGCCGGGCATTGCTGGGACGCTGGCATATGGCGGAGTGCGGACAACGATCCTGAGCCGCACGGCGGAGAGCGCTAGCGAGGGCTTGCAAAAAGCGTTGGCGCAACTCGAACTGCTGGATGCAAACGGATTGCTGGATGCGGATAGGGCGGCGCGAGCGCGCGGGCTGTTGGATGCCTCCTCCGATTTTGAAGGGCTGATTCCAAATGTGGAGTTTGTGGTGGAATCGGCGCCGGAGAACATGGAATTTAAGCAGGACCTGTTCGCAAAGCTTGATGCAATCGCGAGACATGACGCAGTGCTGGCGAGCAACACTTCGGGCTTGAGCATCACGGCCATTGCGAGTAAATGTAAAAGACCGGAACGCGTGATGACGACGCACTTCTGGAATCCACCGCATTTGATGCCTTTGGTGGAAATTGTGCGAGGGGAGAAAACCAACCCCGCAGTGGCGGAGGAAGTGCGGGTCCTGCTGGCGCATTGCGGCAAGGTTCCGGTAATTGTGAAACGCGACACGCCCGGGCAGCTTGGCAATCGACTACAAATGGCGCTGGTGCGCGAAGCTGTGCACATTGTGCAGGAAGGCATAGCCGATGTGGAGGACGTGGATCTTGCGGCGCGGAGCGGGTTTGGATTGCGGCTGCCCATGTATGGCATCTTCGAGCATCAGGATATCGTTGGGCTGGATATGGCGAAGAGCATTGTGGATTATGTGGCTACCGATTTGAACTGTGAGCGGCAAGCGCCGCAACTGCTGCGGGATCTTGTGGCGCAGGGGAATTTGGGCGCGAAGACGGGCAAGGGCTTTTACGATTGGTCGGTAAAGAATGCGGATCAAGTAAAGGCCAGGCGTGATAAGTTTGTGCTGCAAGTTCTGAAGTGGGCGCGTGATTGAGCTTCTTGTTTGGCTACTTCAGGAAGCCCGTCATACTAGTAGTTTTGGCGCACAATTCATCGTTCAAAGGGTCGTCTATGGCCAGCACGGAACGCAGGGTTGGAGTCAAGCGGGCGATAGTTTCAGGGCGCAGCAGCCGCTTTTGATATTGCTGCTGGGGCTTGTCCCATCGGGTGAAGAACCCATGTAGGGCGCGTCGAGGGATGGCGGTCCGGTTCGCTGTGCCTCCATGCCACATGTGGGCGTTCATGATGGCTACGTCACCCGCCTTGCCGATAAGCAGTCGCTCATCGGGGTGCGGGGCTTGTGGATCCGCCAACATTTCTAGCGGCAGTTTTCCAAGCTTGTGCGTACCTGGGACAAAGCGCGTGGCTCCGTTTTCTGGAGTGAAGTTGTCCAACAGCCAAACTGAATTCGCCACGGAATAGCCGATCAAGTCCACAACGGCGCCGCTATCGCAATGAAGCGGCTGTGCGTCTTTGGAGAACGGATTGGTGGAACGGTAGTTGAGGCTACTCAATTTAAACTTATCTCCAAGGATTGCCTGCATGTATTCGAGCAGCACTGGGTGGCTTACTAGCCGTTCGAACACTTCCCCTTTGTCAACGAGGTTTGCCAGTCGAATGGCCCCTTCCTCTTTGCGGAATTCTGCGCCGGCCTCGGTGCCCTCAAGCGCAACAAGCTCGTCCGTGCGATGGCGAAGTTCGCCCAGGAAATCAGGTTCGATCAATCCACGAAGGATAAGGTAACCTTGATCGTGGAGTTGTTGGCGGCCGGAATCTGTCACGCTCAAAATTATACTGCATGGAGTTTTCAAGAATCCTGGTGCGCGCTACGAACTGGGTGGGCGACGCCATAATGTGCGTGCCCGCGCTTGAGGCGTTGCGTGCGCGCTATCCGAAAGCGCATATCGCCGTGCTGGCACGGCCTTGGGTGGCCGGTATCTATGGCAAAGAACTGGTGGACGAATTAATCCCTTACACGGCAGCGAAAGGGTGGAAAGAGTTGGGGGCGAAGCGGGTGTTGGCGGCGGATTTGCGCGGCCGCAATTTTGATGCGGCGATACTTTTGCAGAATGCCTTCGAGGCGGCGGCGCTTGCTTGGATGGCGGGCATTCCCGTGCGTATTGGTTATGCTCGTGATGGGCGCAGCGCCATTTTGACGCATCGGATTGAGGTGCCGAGGGCCGGCGAGATTCCCGATCATCAGCGCTACTACTATTTGGAATTACTGCGGCGGGCGGGAGTCATTTCCGAGTTGCCCAGGGTGGACCAGATCCGCTTGCCTGGGCTTCAGCGGCTTCAAGCGGAGGGACGCGAGCTGTTGAAAGCGCGAGGTTGGGATAAGCCGATGGTTGGGGTTTCTCCAGGTTCGGCTTATGGCACGGCGAAGCGCTGGTTGCCGGAACGATTTGCGGAATCGGCAGTGACGTTGGCGCGGCAACTTGGGGCTGGGGTGGGTGTGTTTGGTTCGTCCGACGAAAGGGAACTTTGTGCGCGGATTGTTGCGGAAATTGAGCGGGCTGGGATTTTCGCTACTAACTTCGCCGGGGCAACTTCGCTTGCAGAATTCGTGCAAATGGCGGCGTCGGCGGAAGTGTTTTTGACCAATGATTCCGGGGCGATGCATATAGCCTCGGCCCTTGGAGTTCCGACGGTTGCGGTGTTTGGGGCGACGGACCATATCGCCACGGGACCGACCGGGGAATTGGCGAGAGTTGTCCGCGAGCAAGTGGATTGTTCTCCCTGCCTGCTGCGCGAATGCCCCATCGACCATCGCTGCATGAAGGCGGTTAGCGCTGATCGAGTGGCCGGCGAGGCTTGGGATTTAGTTCAATTGCGTAGACAATAAAAGATTACCTTCATGTTCGACACACGCGCCAAAATTCTCTCGTCAGCCGACTTGCTTGTCTATGCCCAGGCGCATCCCGAGCTTACTATCGTTGCCGGATATTTTGATCCGATGTGGGCTCCACACGCGTCGCGGCTGAAGGAGCTTGCTGGCTCAACCAAGCTGCTTGTGCTGGTGGAGCCGAAAGTAGACGCTTTGCTGAGTGATCTGGCGCGTGCGGAGTTGGTGGCTTCCTTTGGAGTTGTGGAGCGCGTTGCGATTGTCTCCGATGATCCAACCCGTGAACAATTTGGCCCGCGCGTGATTGACGAACGCTACGGGGATGAGGCGCGTTACCAGGCGCTGGCTAGCCATGTCCGCAAACGGAACAATGTCTGATTCGCCAAGAATACTCGTGATTCGTTTGGGAGCGATGGGAGATATTTTTCATGCCATGCCCGCAGTGGCAAGGATTCGGGCCGGTTTACCGGCTTCGCGAATCACTTGGGTAGTGGAAAAGAAATGGCTGCCGATCTTGGAAGGTTGTCCCTTTGTAAATCAGCTTTTGGCAATGGACCGGAAATCCGCCGGCACGGTTTTGGTTTCCATTAGAAAGTTAAGGGCGGAGCCGTTTGATTTGGCGATTGATTTTCAGGGGCTGTTGAAGTCGGCGCTCATTGCTGTTGGATCAGGGGCGGGGAACCGGTTGGGATTCAGCCGTGATCAATTGCGCGAACCATTGGCGGGGCTGTTCTACACACAGACTCATGCGCCTATCGCGGTGCATATGGTGGATAGACATCTTGAGTTGGCTACGGTTGCGGGAGGGCATTCCACGAAGGCGGAATTTTACTTGCCTGAGGGCCGTGCTGAAGGTCAACTTCCAGAGGCGCCATTCGTGCTTAGCTGTCCGCAGGCAGGATGGGGAGCAAAGCAGTGGCCATCCAGTTATTATGGAGAGCTTGGTGATTTGTTGAAACGTGAAATGGGATTGACGCTGGTGCTGAACGGCCCGCCGGGAGCGGAGGAACAATTGCGGGCAATGGGCTCAGTTCATGCGCACTGTTCGGATTTGCCGGGATTGATTTGGGCAACGCGCCGGGCGCTTGCAGTGGTTGGGCTCGATAGTGGACCAGTGCACATGGCGGCTGCGATCGGCAAGCCGGGGGTGGCGATTTTTGGGCCAACGGATCCGGCGCGCAACGGCCCTTATGGCGGATCCATTTCCGTGTTGCGCACGCCTGATGCCGAAACTACTTACAAGCGGCGAGAGGATGAGAATAAGGCCATGCGCTCCATTACTCCGCGCATGGTTGTGGATGAATTGAAACGATGCCTAGCTACCTATTCCCAAAATCCTACGCCGACGCGGTAGCCAAGCTTCGCGTTCCCAGTGGCTTTCTTTTGATGGCCGCGTTTCTTTGGTTCGCTGATCCCAATTTGCGCTCCATACTGTGGGGTGTTCCTATTGCCATTGCGGGTTTATTGCTGCGGGGTTGGGCGGCTGGGCATTTGGAGAAGAACGAAAAAGTTGTGTCCAGTGGGCCGTATCGGTTTCTGCGCAATCCGCTGTACGGTGGAACTTTGCTTGTGGCCGCCGGGCTTACTCTTGCTTCCAGGCAATGGGGGTTGGCTTTCTTTTTCGGTGCGGTATTTTTGGGTGTCTACTGGCCGCGGATGGAACTGGAAGATCAGCACCTTCGGAATCTTTTTAAGGACTATCCTGCCTATGCCGAACAAGTACCGCTGCTATGGCCAAAGTTCCCCGGACTAGAAACGCCTGGCGGCTTTCGTTGGTCTCTTTATTTGCGCAACGAGGAATACAATGCGCTGATTGCATTCCTAGTTGCGCTGGGTTTCCTGCTTTGGAGAGGTAAGGTTTAACGGTCTCCGCCAAATCCGCCAACTGCAATCTGGCCGGGAATGTACAAATGAGTGGCTCCGCTTATTGTTTCAAAGGTCTCAAGCGAGGACAAAAGAGAACATGGAGGGGCGGGAGAGGTGCTGGTCGTGGCCGGATGGTTCACGGTAATTGCGGCACGCAGTACGCCATGGGGTCCAGTCAATCCAGCGCCGGAGAAGGGCAGACTAACTGAGGTGGTTGCAAGTGTCCCGATCTTGAATGGTGTGGCCGTCCCGATGGTTGCTCCGGCCGCGTTCAGAAATGCAATAGCGCCTTCGCACGATGCCGCTGTTCCGGCTTGAGAAGCGACGGCAATGTTGGTCAAGTTGATACGGGCTGTTTCCGTTGTGCCAAGACCGAATGGCGGGAGATTCGTCGTCCGGGTGAAGGCGGCGGTGGTGGTTGTGACGGATTGCGCCATTGCTGAAAGCGCGGTTAAGCCGGCAATGGCAATCAGGTTCAAATACGTGTAGTTTTTCATTTAATTACCTCGTTACATTGGAATATTAGTGAAACGCTGGTCAAGTGTCATCAGGGTAGACGGCTGCACTGGCGTGGATCGTTGCAATCCGGCGCTTGTTTTTACCTACTCTTCACTCTCTTAACTTTGTTGACAACCGCAGGGTGAAAAAGCATTAAAATACTGGGATAAACGAGACTTTCCCGGTTCCCTACTATGATCGTCAAAATGAACCCGGGTTGGCTTGACCTTCTGGTCTACATGGCCGGGATGGTGCCCAAGAGAGCTAGCAGATACAATGGATACTGTGCTCATAGTCAGGTGGACAATCGGGGTTGCGCTGCTGCTATTCCAGTTCGGGGCAATCGTCTATGCGCGTTTTGTGCCTTCCCGCTATTTTTGTTGGGCCCCGTTCGATATGCAAACCGACTACGGGATTGAGGCGTCGGTTAATGGAGAAAGGCTCAACGCTGCCCAAATTCGCCAACGATACCGCAGGCCGGAAAAAGGAACTGATAATCGTTCTGTCCAACACGTGATTGACATCATCGAACAAACAGAGCAGCGCTATCATCCACGGGACAAAACGGAAGTGACCATGAAATATCGTATCAACGGCAAGGCGGAGCAGGTATGGCATTACGCCCGTCCTTGAATTCCTGGAATCCGTTGCGCGCTGGGGGCACGGAGATGCCTCCCAATTTGCTCTTGCTGGTAAAGATTATTGCACTGGCATTACTTCTTACCAATCATGCGCGCCTGCTTCCCGATCCGTTTCTTCCTTTCCTTCCGGTGCTCGACGCGCTTCCAGGGGCAGCTTTCCAATTCACGATGAAAGCCGTGTTTCTTTGCGCAGCTTTTGCTTTGCTGTGTAATATCGCCGTGCGTTGGAGCGCGCTTGCATTGGGAGCATCCATATTGGTTTCAGTGGTAGCCTCCAAGGCCTATTATGGGAACAACAAGACATTCGCCGGGCTGATGTTGTTGTTCGCCGGCCTGAGTGATTATGACCGCCCTCTCTATTTACTGCGATGGCAACTTAGCCTTGTCTACTTCGGGGCGGGGCTGAATAAAATTATGGATGGCGATTGGCAATCCGGATTGTTCTTCGAACATTGGGCTCGGATGAAGGTTAAGAATCCGGTGTACGTTGTAGTCTCGGATATGTTGCCTCCGCTGGTTGCAGGCAAGTTCATGTGTTGGTTCACGGCGGTCGCGGAACTTGGAGCTTCCGTGGGCTTATTGTTCGCGCGCGCGGCCCCATATGCCTTATGGGCCAATGTGCTGTTTCAAGCTGGTCTGCTTGAGTTTACCGGCACAACTTTCACCATGTTCTTTTATGCCATGGAGGCGGCTACGCTCGCCTTTGTTGTTTGGCCGAAGCAAATTCTGGTGATTTACGACGGTGATTGCGGGTTGTGCAATCGCATTCGGAGAACCTGCGAATCGGTGGACTTTGATGGAATGTTTGTTTGGAGCGCTTATCAATCAAATATTGGAGATCAGCCAGGTGTTGGAGATCAATCAGGTGTTGGAGATCAGCCGGCGGACACGGGAAAAAAGCACGGAATCGCGATACCGGCGCTTGAAGAGAAGATGCACATCGTGGTTGACAACACTGAGGTTCTGTCAGGCTTTGCCGCATTCCGCCGCATGCTGATGTGTTCGCCATGGTTCTGGCTGTTACTGACTGCGGTAATCGCCGCGCCTCCGGAGAGTTGGCAAACTTGGCGGCGCATTATTGTTGCGCTGACGG
>JAYVXT010000047.1:0-8980 GCA_043785065.1 Bryobacterales bacterium
CAAACAGACAATGGTTCTTACCTTGTTTGCCTTCATTTCGCCAACACTTCAAGCGCAACAGAAACCCAAACAAATTGCCCCCTCGAAGCCTCTTGCGCCAATTCTTACGCCGACGACAACCCCCACGGTTACCAACCAACTAGTTCCAAGCTCTCTCGCCAATCTGTACCTGAAACCCGTCGACATGAAGCTGCTTGTCCTATCTGCCGACGGGACCGAGCCAAGCTTCGATGCCGCCAAATATTTCCTCGATTATCTTGCCATCCCCTACGATGCCATTGTTCTAAATACCACCCCTCTTCCGGCGCTTAACGACGCCACCAAGGGCTTTTATCAAGGTATCGTATTAAGCACCGGGAACCTGGCGTTGCTAACCGGAACCACCTGGAGCAGCGCATTGACTCCAGCCCAGTGGGCCACTCTTGACAATTACATGACGGCGTACGGCGTCCGCACCGCCAGCATGTATACGTTCCCTGAACCCCGATACGGCTTAACCATGGTTTCCGCCGTATCCACTACGCCCTCCACGCCCGTCCAATTGAATTTTCCGGCAGCCGCTTCCACGGTCTTTCCGTATCTCAACCGCACCAACGCGCTCCCGGTGATTTATTCGTATATGTACTTCGCAAACCCCACGCCAGCCACCGGCGAAACCACCACTCCGTTCCTAACCGCCGGAGGCTACACCGTTGGCGCCACCCACAAAAAAGTGGACGGCCGCGAATTTCTTGCTCTGACAATGGATCACAACCCCTACCTGCTGCATTCGCTGGCATTGAATTACGGCGTATTCAATTGGGTAACTAAGGGCATTTTCCTCGGCGAACGCCGCGTCTACATGAACCCTCAAGTTGACGACCTTTTCCTCGCCAACAACCTCTACACCGCAGTTCCCGCGGCTTGCAAGCCTTCCGGCTTCCTAGTGGATCCCACCTATTCTTTCCCCGATACTTGCCCTGAACAGCGCATGATCGGATCGGACCTCACCACTGTCCGCTCCTGGCAGTCTAAGTGGCAGCAGAACATCCAATTCAAGAACTTTAAGATCGCCTTGGCCTACAACGCTAATGGCCTCACGGCGGATGGCGGCGCGCCTAGAAAAGATACTCTAAGCAGCCAAGCAATCGCCCTCCGAAATGATTTCTTCTGGCTCAGCCACACCTACGACCATGAGGATCTGGATTGCTACAGTCCGGTTCCTAACAGCGGGATTTGTACTCCCGCCGATTATCAGGAATCCTACGATGAAATAGCCCTCAACCTCAGTTCCGTTGCAATGAGCATTCCCGTCGATCGCGCCAGCATGGTTACCCCCGGCATCTCCGGTCTCAGAAATTTGAACTTTCTCAAGGCCGCATCCGACCTCGGCGTAAAGTATCTGGTCAGCGATCTTTCCCGCCCTGATTGGCGTCCCGCCAAGCCCAACACTGGCGTGCGAAGCCCTTACGCATCGGCAATTCTCTACATTCCCCGCCGCGCAACCAATATCTTTTACAACACTTCCACCTCCAATAATGGCATGGATGGTTCGCTGGTTGACGAATACAATTTGTTCTACGGCCCCAACGGCCTATTGCGGATCACCGGCACCAATTTACCCTTTTTCACCGTTGCTCAAACCTACGCCGATGTGATCAACCGCGAAAGCGACCAGCTTGTGCAATACATGCTTCGCGGTGAGTTGTACCCCACCATGTACCATCAGGCAAACCTTATTAACTACGGTGGCGGGAAGACCCTGTTGACTGATACCCTGGAAGCGGCTTTTACCAAGTTCCAGAAAATCAGCGCCCTCCCGGTGTTGAGCTTCAATCAATCGGACCTAGGTAAGAAACTGGAAGACCGTATGGCGTTTCTTTCGGGCAATACGAAGGCGACGTATAAGCCAGGCATCGGAATTACCATCACCTCAACCGGCCCGGCCAGCGCTCCCATCACGGGCATCTGCTCGGGAGCCTGTGAAAACTATGGCGGCACGAATATTTCCAAAATTGTCGTGCCCGCCAACGGTACAGTGAATATCTCGCTTTTCTAGCCCCCGATGGCAATCGGGGATCTCGACCAAAGAAATCCTCCCGGTCGAGGCCCTAGTCTTAATCCAACAACTTGGGGGGCTGATCTAATACTCAGCCCCATAGAACCCAAATACCAATCGCGTATAGTACCGGCAGTTTTTGCGATAGCCCAAGTCAGGTAACTACTGTAATCTACCCCCAATCATTTTCAACTTGTAAGCTTCTCTTAAGAACTTGAAACTAATGAAAACAATAATAAAAACAGCAGCGGTACTTGCCTTACTTACCTTCCTTTCGCCAAACATGCAAGCACAGCCTAAGGTGGTCCCGCCAATTCGGCCCTCGAACCCTCTGGCTCCAGTGCAAACGCCAACCACGATTACCACTACGACCAACCAGTTGACGCCAACTTCGTTAACCACCCTTTACTTGAAGCCGGTGGACATGAAGTTGCTAGTCCTTTCCGCCGACGGTACGGAGCCCAGCTTCGAGGCCACCAAATCCTTCCTTGACTACATGGCCATCCCTTATGACGCCGTGATCTTGAAGACCACGCCTCTGCCCGTATTGAACGACGCAACCAAGGGCTTCTACCAAGGAATCGTGCTCAGCACCGGCAACCTGGCTCTTTTCGATGGCACAAACTGGGGCAGCGCGCTGACCGTCGACCAATGGGCTCGGATCGACAACTACATGACCAGCTACAGCGTTCGCGTTGCCAGCATGTATACTTTTCCGGAGCCACGATATGGATTGACCATGGTATCGGCGCTAAGCCCCACGCCAACCGCTCCTCTGCAAGTTTCCTTCCCCGCCGCCGCGGCATCGATCTATCCCTACATCAACCGCGCCAATACGGTTTCAGTTACATATGCCTACACGTACCTTGCCAACGCAACACCTGCCGCCGGCGAAACTACCACCCCCTTCCTGAGCGCCAGCGGCTTCACCGTGGGCGCGACACACAGAAAAGCGGACGGAAGAGAATTCCTGGCGCTCACCATGGATCAAAGCCCCTTCCTAGTACACTCGCTTACACTGAACTACGGCGTATTTAACTGGGTCACCAAGGGCGTATTTGTTGGAGAAAAGCGCATCTACATGAACCCGCAAGTCGACGATTTCTTCCTGGCCAACAACCTCTACACCGCGCTCCCCGCCGCTTGCCAACCTACCGGCTTCCTGGTGGATCCCACCGCCGACTTCCCCGCCAACTGCCCGGAACGCCGCATGACCAATAAGGATTTGAGCACGGTTCGCGATTGGCAGGCAAAGCTGCAGCAAAACACGCAATTTAAGAACTTCAAGATCGCAATGGCCTACAACGCTTTCGGCCTAACCACCGACGGTGGAGCCCCAACGTCCGACACGCTGAAAACCGAAGCGGTAAAGGATCGCAACGATTTCTTCTGGTTAAGCCACACCTTCGATCATGAGAATCTTGACTGCTACAACCCGGTCCCGAACAGCGGCATTTGCACGCCGGCCACCTACGCGCAATCGGCAGTGGAGGTTGCTCTGAATATCAGTTCTGTCTCCAGCCTTGGCCTGCCCATCGACAAAGCCAGTATGGTAACCCCCGGCATCTCCGGCCTCACAAATGTTAACTTCCTGCAAGCTGCGGCCGACAACGGTTTGAGGTATCTTGTCAGCGACATGTCGCGCACCGACTGGCGTCCGGCCAAGCCGAATACCGGCGTTCGCAGCCCCTTCGTTCCGGCGATTCTCTATATCCCCCGCCGCGCGACAAATATCTTCTACAACACGGACAACGGCAACACCGGCGCGCTTGGTTCTCTGGTGGACGAATACAATTACTTCTACGGCCCCAACGGACTGCTCAAGATCACTGGTACAACCCAGCCATTCTTTACCGTCAACCAAACTTACTCCGACATCATCAACCGGGAAAGCGATCAGCTGCTACAATACATGCTCCGTGGCGAACTGTACCCCACCATGTACCACCAGGCCAATTTGATCAACTACGGTGGCAGCAGAACCCTGATTACAGACACTCTCGATGCCGCCTTTACAAAGTTCCAGAAACTCAGCAATCTGCCGGTGCTCAGTTTCAATCAGTCCGACCTCGGCAAGAAGCTCGAAGACCGCATGGCTCTGCTCAGTGCAAACACAAATGCGACTTACAAGCCAGGCATCGGAATCACCATCACTTCAACCGGAGCGGCCAGCACGCCGATCACCGGAATTTGTTCCGGCGCTTGCGAAACTTACGGCGGCACGCAGATCTCTAAGATCAGCGTACCCGCGGGCGGTACGGTGAACATCCCGCTGTTTTAAGCAAGAATCAATCTCGAACGGGGCTGGCTGAACAGCCGGCCCCAGCCGATAAAACAATAAGGCCAATTCCTACGATGAGACCCTCTCTACTCTTCCTCAGTAGTCTGATTCCACTAGCTGTGGGCCAAACTGTCACGCTCGATCAAGTGCTTTCGGCCGCCGTCGCTCGAGCCAAAACCGAAGATGCTCGGGTGGAAGTAGCGCAAAACCAGCTAAAACTGCTTGAATCGCAAAACAAATACAAGATTGAACTTCGCCCCACGGCAATGATGTTCGCTTTTTCCAACCCCGTCTTGATGGCCGCAAACGTCGGCAGCACGCTCCTTGGAGGCCGTCGCGGGGCTCCTTCCGCCATCGCGCTGAAAAACGCCCAACTCGACGTAGTAGCCGCGGAGCTCAATGCCGAGCGCCTAAAAGTACAGACCGAAATCGGCGCCGCCCAGCACTATTTCGACCTTCTCGCCAAGCAACAAGTAGCCCGCACCGCCCGCGCCATGGCCGATGAGCGCCAACAGAAACTGCACGAGGTCGATTCCCTTCTGAAGAAAGCCAAAGTCACTTTGCTCGACCGCATATCCGTCGAACAGGAAACGCTCGATATGGAACAGTACGCCCTTGATGCGGAAACGCAGCGCAAAATCGCCGCCGCGAATCTGGCCAACATTGCCGGCTTCGATCAGGGTGATCTTCTTATCGCGCAAGAAGTCACCTTGGTCCGGGCCGTATCCACCTCCGTTCAATTGCCTGATGTCGACAGCTTGCTCAAATCCGCCATGCTCTACCGCAAGGAACCCGCCATCCTGCGCGCCAAAATCGACACGCTTCGCAAGCAGTTGACCGAAGGCAAGCGCACCAACTCCCGAATCGGCTCCGGCATCAGCAAGGGCGAACTGGGCGTCTCCATAACGCTCAAGGACAATGGGGAAAAGGAAAGCGAAAAGGAACTGATCGCCGCGCGTCTCCGTCTGCTCGAACTGGAGCTTGAAAACATGGAACAGGATCTGCGCCGCGAACTGCAAACGGTCCGCTACATGGCCGCCGCCAGTTCGGAAAAAGCGAAGCTCAGTGAAAAGAAACAGGAACTAGCCGAACGGCGCAAGAAAGTACTGGCTATCCGCGCCCAAAGCGGTCTCGATCAAAGCTTATCCGCTTTGCTCGCCTCGGAAAGAACGTTAAACGAACAAAAAGAGGCCGTCGAAGCCGCCTTTGAACGCCGCGCCAGCATGTTCACGCTGATGACCCTTTGCGGCGTGGAATACAAAAACGAAAGCGCACTCGCACAGTTGTTGGGCTCACTATAGGAACCAAAATCAATCATGCGATCCTTTGTCATTTACTTTGGTATTCTTGTGTCCACCGCTTTGGCCCAACATCAGCCCCAGCGGGAACAACAGTTTCTTACTCCACAGCCGCCGCTGATATCCAAGCCCATGATTCCGTCTTCCATGACCGGCGCTCTCGATTCCGCCGCCGCCGCGCGAAGCCTCAGACCGCTCGAAATGAAGCTGCTGATCCTTTCCACCGACGGCGCCGAACCGGAACTGACCGCCCTCAAAAGCTTTCTCGATTACCAAGCCACGCCATATGAAGTGGCGCGCCTTGCCCTTGGTGAAAACCTGCCTCCATTGGAAGATGGAAACCGCGGCTTTTACCAAGGGGTTGTTCTTACTACTGGCAACCTCGGGCTGTGCGACCCAACCTGCCGCAGCGCCCTTTCCCCCGCCGGCTGGACAACTCTTGAAACATACGCCCGCGACTACGGCGTTCGCATCGCCAGCTACTACGTCTACCCGGAACCACGCTTTGGCTTAACCTATACAAACACGCTGACTACAACGGCCACACCCGTTTTCGCCAAGCTTACCCCCGCCGCCGCCGATGTTTTCCCTTACATCCGGCCTGATGCTCTAATTCCCATTTCCAACGCATTCGTGTATCTCAGCAAAGCCACTCCGGCCGCTGGCGAAGAATCGGTTCCGCTACTCATGGTGGGCGACGGCGTCATTGCCGCAACGCACAAGAAGGCAGATGGCCGCGAATATATGGCCTTCACCGTCGACAACAACTCGTCCCTATTCCATTCCCAGGCGCTTACCTACGGCATGATTCGTTGGGTCACTCGTGGAGTCTTCTTGGGTTTCCGCAAGGCGTTTCTTTCTCCCCAAGTGGACGATTTCTTCCTGCCCTCGGTGTTATTCGATGCCAACAAGAAACAGTGCCTCCCGGGGGGTAAGCCTTTCGATCCCATCAATCCAGCGCCTCCTGTCTGCTCAATAGTGCGCCTTGGCCCGGGTGACTTCACAGCTCTCGAAGACTGGCAAGCAAGTTGGCGGGAAAAACCCCAATTCGCGGCGTTCAAAACCACTCTCGTCTTCAACGGCTATGGTACAAAGGCCGACGATGACGCGCTACGCCTTAAGGCTCTCCCCTCCCAACAACAATTCTTTTGGGTCAATCATACCTACGACCACCGCAATCTGGATTGCTTTGCCGTCAATGACCAAGGTTGCCGCTCGGTGACCTATGACGAAGCATTGAGCGAAATCGGCGACAACTTCTCCTTCGCAAGCAAAGTCGGCTTAACCGCCGACCCAATTTCGCTAGTCACCCCAATGATTACCGGTCTAACCTCTCCCGATTTTCTGCGCGCCGCGGCCCAATCCGGAATTCGTTATCTGGTGGCCGACGGGTCGCGCGTTGAAGGAACACCAGCCATCCCCAACACCCCAATCCCTTCGGCCACGGAGAATTCCGTCCAGTTGATCCCCCGCCGCCCAACCAACATTTTCTTTGAATCCGCCAATTCCGATGAAGGAACCGATGGATCGGAAGTGGACGAATTCAACTTCTTGTATGGACCCAACGGACTATTCCGCATCGGCGGACCGGGTGGCAAACCATTTTTCACAAATAGTCAAAACTACAGCCAAATCCTCGACCGCGAAAGTGATCAATTAGTTGGCTACCTGTTCCGCGGCGACATGTATCCCTTGATGTTCCATCAGTCAAACTTATACCGGTATCTAGGACTGCGCACCATTTACAGCGACCTATTTGACGCAACCTTCCACAAGTGGTCAAAGATCAGCAATCTTCCGCTGACTAGCCTCACCCAATCGGCAATCGGAGCAGTGCTCGAAGAAAGAAAAGCTTACTTGAATGCCAAGGTGAAGGCCGTTTGGACGCCTGGTTTAGGCATCAAAATTGAATCCACAGGATCAGCCAAGGTTCCCATCACCGGCATTTGCGCGGCCAAAGGATGCGAGTCCTATGGATCCGATAAGATCTCGTTTGTAGAGGTCGAGGCAGCCAGCATTAAGACGGTTGAGTTTTAGCCATTGATCCTGGAGGGCATCCAACGTGCCCGTTCAAAACCACCGGTGACCTGATCCTCGGATTTGATTTCTGCCCCGCAGCAAGGTACCATAGAGTTAACTATGGTTAATTCTAAATGGGCAACTGCGGTTACTCTGCTTTCCTGCTCCCTGCTTTGCGCTCAAGTCTCCCCAGACTTTGAACGGCGCCTAGCCCAGCTCGAAAACAAAATGCGGCAAATCGATCCTTCCTTTCAGCCTCCTAGTAGCGCGGAAACGCTGGAAGCCCGGTTATCGAAACTGGAAGCAATGTTTTCCGTCGTCCTCTCCAAACGAATGGCGACACTTCAAAATGAGGCTCCTCAAATACAAGCAATTATTGCCTCTTCACACCAACCGGCTCCTCCCTTACCCCTTTCCTCCGCAAATGAAGAAACTCGTCTCCCAGTAGCCGGCTACATGGACTTTCATGTGAACAAAGACAGGGGCGAGCCATTTCGCCCCGATTTTCATCGTTTCGTCCTCCTGTTCGGCCACAGCTTTTCCAATCGGATAAAGTTCTGGAGTGAACTTGAAGTGGAACACTCCCTGGTGGAAGGTGGTGAGGCAAAAGGCGAGATTGCCCTTGAACAGGCTTATCTCGATTTTCTGATCAAACCCTACTTCAACCTACGCGCAGGCATGCTGCTCAACCCCGTCGGCATCACCAATGAACGGCACGAACCGCCATCCTACAATGGCGTCGAACGGCCTTTCGTAGAGACGTTCATCATTCCTACCACTTGGCGCGAACTCGGCTTCGGCGCGACGGGCGCGTTCGGCAAAGGATTCCGTTACCGCGCCTACCTCACCTCAGCACTTGACGCGACTAAGTTCTCCGCCGAAATGGGAATTGCTGAAGGTCGAACCTCCGGGTTTGATGCGTCGTTCCGCAATCCCGCCAAAGTGGCTCGTCTCGAATTCGCTGGTGTTCGCCGCTTGACGCTGGGAACCAGTATATATTCGGGCCATACCGGGTTCAGGCTGGAAGGCATCAATCCGCGCGTCACCATTTTCGATGCCGACGGCCGCTACAGTTGGAAGCGTTTCGACGGCCGCGCGTTGTTCGTCAACACATGGCTGAGCGAAGCCGGGCAACTCAATCAGCGCTTGCGGCAAAGCTTCGGGTCCAGTCCGAACCTTGGCAGTCAAATGCGCGGTTATTACTTTGAGCCCGCCGTGCACTTGATGCCCACCCGGCTTCGCCACGACCTGATCTTCTTTACCCGTTTTGAAAGATACAATACTCAACATGAAATGCCGGACGGGTTCCGCGCACTCCCGGTATTCAATCGGTCAGCATGGGTT
>JAYVXT010000048.1:0-8970 GCA_043785065.1 Bryobacterales bacterium
GGCGAATCGCGCGATACGATCAAGAACACCATCAACTTTGCAAAGAGCCTCGATTGCGAGACTATCCAAGTCTCCATCGCTCATCCTTACCCCGGCACAGAGTTTTACGATTACGCCAACAAGAACGGGCTGATCACGCTGGACGCCATGACCGACGAAGTGGGCCACCAACTCCCGACCGTGGTTTATCCTGGCCTCGACCGCGCCGAACTCGTCGATTGGGTGGAGCGTTTCTACGGCGAATATTACTTCCGTCCGAAGGCCGCGTGGCGCATCGTCCGCAAGGCCATCTTCGACAACTCTGAACGGAAGCGTCTTTATAAGGAAGCCCGCGAATACTTGGCGCTGCGCAGCAAGCGCAAGCAGTTTGTGAAGGACAACCGCACGGCCACCTCGGTAGCCGCCGGCGACTAACTAGAATTGGTATCTTAAATGGTGGTTGCGGGCTTAAGCCCGCCAGTTGCTTACATGCAAAACGGGCTTAAGCCCGTAACCACCTTCCCTCTATGGATCAAACGACGCCGGGGCTTCAAGCAAAAACCAGGCTTTTTTCCTGTATCGTAGTGCTGACCAACGTCCTCGGCAACTTCGCACTTGGTTGGGGCATGAAGCATGGCGGCGATATGGACGGTTCCGCCATGTCGTTCGTCCGTGTCGTTTTCAACCCCTGGGTGCTGGTTGGTATCGCGTTGCTCGCCGGGTGGGTGCTGTCGCGAATGGCGCTTCTTAGCTGGGCCGACCTAAGCTACGTCATCCCAGTCACCTCCATCGGCTTCGTCATAAACGCCATCATGGGATACCTATTCATGGGCGAACAAATCAGCGCCATGCGATGGCTAGGTACGTTGTGCATCGTTGGCGGCACAGTGCTTGTGGGCCTGACATCCGTAAGTACGACGGAGCCCAGTAAGTGAATCGCTGGGCGCTCATCACCATCATCGTCGGCTCCACTGTTGCTAGCGACATGCTGCAAAGCTGGCAAATGAAACGGCACGGCGAAGTCACCGATTTCCGCGTCCACCGCTTACTGGCCACACTGCTCGGTAAGCTTCCGATGATCGCCTCAGTCGTGTTCCTGGCCATCTCCTTCTACGCCTTTCTAGCCCTGCTCCAAATCTCCGACCTGAGCTTCGCCGTGCCCGCCACGGCCCTCAGCATCGTTGTCGAAACCATCCTCGCCCGCTTGATCTTGAAGGAACGAGTCACACCGGCCCGCTGGGGCGGCGTACTGTTGGTCACCATCGGCGTATGGCTGTTGGCGCTATGATCGAATGGCTTTTCGCGATTCCGGCGGCATATCAGGCTATCGCCTTGGCCGCAGTCGTCTCCCGCCTTCGCAAGGCCGACCCCGCACCCAGCGAATATCCCACCATCTCAATCCTCAAACCGGTCCGCGGCATCGAGATTGGCTTCTATGAAGCGATTCGCTCCCACGCCGAACAGGACTACCCGCGCTTCGAGATCATCTTCGCCGCGAACGATGCGGCCGATCCCGCGTTGATCGAAGTGAAGCGGCTCATTAAGGAATTCCCCGAACGCAGCATCCGCTACATCGTGCGTCAGACGGATGCGGCCAATCGCAAAGTAGGGTCGCTGATCGACCTCGCAACGATAGCCAACGGCGAACTCATTCTGGTGAACGATGCCGATATCCATGTGCCGGATGGCTACTTGCGCTCCATTGTGGGAGCCTTGCAGAGTAGTGAAAATATCGGCTTGGTAACGTGCCTCTACAAGGCCCGAGCCGCGTATAAGGCCGGTTGGTTTGAAGCGCTCGGCGTGGCCACGGATTTCGTTCCCTCGGCGCTGGTAGCTCAGTTCGTCGGCATCTCTGAATTCGCGCTCGGCTCCACCATGCTGTTCCGCCGCACTGACCTCGACGCAATGGGCGGCTTTGCGGCTGTGGCCGATTACATCGCCGATGATTACCATTTAGGTCTGCAAATTTCCAAGCTAGGCAAGAGCGTTCATTTCTCGACTGTGATTGTGGAGACGGCGCTGGGCGCGCAAACGCTAGGGGAGGCATGGTTGCACCAGGTGCGCTGGGCGCGAACCATTAGGGCATCGCGTGGGGACTTGATTGGGTACCTCGGGCTGCCGGTTACGTTCGCTACATTGTGGAGCATCGTGGCCGCCGTGTGTGGATGGTGGACCATCGCGGCATGGCTCTTCGCATTGCGCGCGGCGGTGGCATTGGCATCCGCCGGGCCGCTGTTGACCGACACCAATGCGCTCCGCAACATATGGATGTTGCCCTTCCGCGATCTGTGGGCCGCCGCCGTTTGGGTGGCCGGAATCTCGGGACGAAAGGTGGAATGGGGCGGCGAGAAATTGACATTGACCAAGAACGGCCGCATAGTTGAGTAACATGGCGCTGAAAGGAACCTTACTCATTGCAGTCGTCCTATCAGGAAGCGCATTAAATCCTGGAAACGGCAGTTGGATGCTGCTCTAGAATTTGTTCAAGCATCCGACCAGCCCCGATGACAATCGGGGGTCTGCCACTAACCTTGGTTAAACAACAAATTAGCGAATGACGAATATCGCGGAATCCTCCGATTGCCATCGGGGGCTGGTGCGTGTGACCCAAATAGTGAAATACGCCGCACGCGGAACTTCCTTTGCCTCAAGCAGTCTGGGTCTTTCCTGTCAACTCAACCGCCGTTTTCAGGTTCAATGATCTGGCGAATGTCCGGGTACTTGCCTTTCCTAGCAGCCGCTTGATGGAAGCCGACAATGAGTTGCGCACTCTGTTCACTTCCTGGATTTCGGACCGTTCCGGCTGACGACGAAAGTGAATTGCCTCTGGCATTCAAGTATCACGGCTGCTGCTTTTCGAGCGCCAAAGTTCATACCGAACTCCGGTTTGTTCCCTTGCTTACCGGACTATTCGGGCAAATTGAACATTCAACCATTTATTTATAAGCCAGCTCCGCAACTCAAACACAGGAGTGGTCCAGTCCCTCGAAATGCGGCAACGAACAAGTGATGTATTGAGGGCGCACAAGGCCTTCGAAAATGAATTCGAGCGGCTAGTTCAACGCTATCCGCTGGACAGACATTGAAAAGTCTCTAGACTTACACCGTCTTCGAGATATCGCGGTGAGCCACTTTCGCCGCATACCCCGCCTTCGACAATCTCTTGGCGATATCTTCGGCAATCATCACTGAGCGGTGATGCCCACCGGTGCAACCAAACGAAATGGTTAGATAACTCTTGCCTTCCTCAATGTAGTGTGGCAATAGATATCTCAACAGGTCAGCCACGCGCTCAATAAACTCGCCCGTCTGCGGGAAGGAGCGGATGAACTTCGCCACCTTGGGATTCCGCCCGGTGAGTTGCTTATATTCGGGAATGTAATTCGGATTAGGCAGAAAGCGCACGTCAAACACCAAATCGGAATCGGCCGGAACTCCATGGCGATATCCAAAGCTGGTGACATAGATGGCGATGGTGAGATCTTTCCCTTCGCCCTTCAGTTTTTCCTGGATGTAGGCGCGCAGGTCGTGAACATTGAAGCGGCTGGTGTCCACTACAATGTCGGCTAGTCCGCGAATGGCCTTGAGCGTCTTGCGTTCCTTGAGTACGCTTTGCGCCACCGAATCAATCCGACCGAGTGGGTGCGGCCGGCGAGTCTCACTGAAGCGGCGCACGATTGTGGCGTCGTCAGCTTCGAGGAAAATCAGCCGCGTTTGAATCTTGCGGCGAAGCTTGGCGTAAAGAGCCGGAAAATGCTCCAGGGCGGCGCCTTCGCGAATGTCCACCACCAGAGCCGCCGCGCGGATGGCTGGGGAACTTTGGGTTAGCTCCGCGAACTTTTCCATTAAATCGATCGGCAAATTGTCGACCGAATAGTAGCCCATATCTTCCAGGCTTCTGAGCACAGTCCCCTTACCGGAGCCGCTTAGGCCGGTGATGATCACCAATTCAGGTGCGTGCGCGGCTCCGGTAAGTGAGAGCGATTCCATTTAAGCTAATTCAATCAAATCAAAGTTGCCATCCATTCTACGAACAATGATTGAGGGATTACCGGAATCAGCATCGTGAAATGTTAAATAGTTATGCTTCTTGGTCAATGTAAGTACTGCTTCATCGGCGGTCATGGGCTTGCGATTGTTCTTCACCGTACTGCGGTGGATCCGCACTTGCGGAACAATCACTTCTTCGGCAATCGCCGCCGGCTCAACACTCTTGGCCGCGCTTGTTGTTCTATTCTGGGTGCGCCATTTGCTTTCCTGCTTGATAATCTGCTTTTCCAGCTTGTCGATCGCCGCCGCCAATGCTCCGAAATCGTCTTTGGCTGTCGCCTTGCCGGCGAAGGCGTGATGGTGATGGTTCACCGTAATCTCGGCTTGCCGCAACCGGCCCGCATCCTTTAGGATTACGTGGCCCTCCTTTTCTCCCTTCTTGTCGAGAATTTTACCGATCCTCGTCAAACGGGCTTGAATCTGTTTCTGCATGGTGGGCGTAAGCCCCGATGGAACTCCAGTGTAATGGACTCGCATAGGCCTCTTTTCAAATCATGCGCAAAAGAACCGCTTGGTTGTAGCGGAATCGTTTTGCGCGCACGCAATTTACGTGCGGCACTACTTCTACATCAACTCAGGATTTGATCCTGCGTTGATGGGTGGAAGGAATCTTCAGATCCTCCCGGTATTTCGCTACAGTGCGCCGCGTTACCGCGATACCTTCGGATTGTAATTTTTGGGTTATTTGATCGTCGGTTAAAGGGTGGGCTTGATCCTCCTCATCGATCATTTTTTTTACCATCCGCTTCACCAAAAGTAAAGGCGTGTGAGCCCCGGTGGTTCCCTGGACACCTTCGGAGAAGAAGAAGCGAAGCTCGAAAACACCCTGTGGGGTGTGCGCATATTTGCTGGCCACGGCCCTGCTGACGGTAGATGGATGCACACCTATCTCTTCGGCCACATCCTTAATCATCATAGGGACAAGAAAATTGATGCCTTGTTCAAGGAAGTCCGACTGCCGGCCCACGATGGCCTGGCATACTTTGGAAATGGTTTGCTTGCGCTGTTCAATGTTCTTCATCAACATGGAAGCGCTGGCGAACCTCTCCTTAATATAGTTGCGAACCTCCTTGTTGGGCTCCTTTTCCTTGTCGAGCATTTTCAGGTAGCCACGATTGATGTGGACGTTCGGAATATCGTCGTCGTTAAGTTCAATCATGTAGCCGTCCCCATCCTTATAGATGAAGACGTCCGGTTCCACCACGCGCGCCCCTGGACCGGAGTAACGCATGCCGGGATGCGGGTCAAGCCGGCGAATCACTTCAAGCGCGATTTGAATATGTTCCTGCGGACGGCCAAGCAACCGGCCGATCTGCGGAAACTGCCGCGCTTCTATCAGCTTCATGTGCTGATCGATGATCTGCCAAGCCACGCCGCCTTGGCTATTGCGGTTGGCCAGTTGCAACAACAGGCATTCGCGCAAATCACGCGCGGCGATGCCCGACGGGTCCAGCGACTGCACCTCGCGCAGTGCATCCTCCACATCATCAATGGCGTGTCCGCCCAGGCTGGCGATTTCATCAATGGGAATTGTAAGGTAGCCGTTATCGTCCAGATTGCCGATGATGGAATCGGCCGCATCGCGAACCTTTTCCGGCAGGACCATTAAGCTGAGTTGCTGATTGAGATGATCGGGCAGGGTGACGGGGGCGGATACGAAGGTTTCCCAGGAAGGCTTCTCACTCGATTCACCCGCTGGGCTTTTAAAGCCGGGCTCCAGGTACTCCTGGAAATAATTGTCGAAATCGATGGCGTCGAACGCATCGGTGGCAAGCTTTTCAATCGGATCAGCTGGGATTTCGGTAGCCGATTCAAGCACCGGCTCCACTTCAGCGGCGGAATAAGTATCGAAATCGGATTCGTGCTCGGTACCGGCGCCAGTGGCCTCGAGAATATCTTTGTCGGAGGGATCGGCGACGCGCTCAGTCTCAAGAACGCCTTGCAATTCCTCGGGCGTTAGCTCCTCCGAGGCGTCAAGGTTCTCCTCAAGCACCGGGTTAGCGGCGATTTCTTGCGAGAGCATCTCCTTCAACTCAAGCCGGTTGAGTTGTAGGACGGTCACCATTTGGACCAGTCCAGGTGTAAGGATCTGCTTTTGCGCGACCTTTAGTTGAAGCCTTTGCGAAAGCATGCCTTATTTAATTTTACCAGAGGGGACTAAGGGCTAGGCGTCAAAATTTTAGTTTACATTTGTGGCCTGAACCATTAGGAACTTTAAATGGCTCCCCTAGTTCAAGATAGGCGAAGGTTGGGCTGGGCTCAATCAGGCGATCCCCTCATGATAGTGGGTGTGAAACCCCTTAGGTGGGTGGGGATGACCGGGTTTTCACCCGCTATTGCCGATGCTTCCGGTGGAAAGTGTTCATATACCTGAGCGAAAATCGGTGGCTGCCGCGCGTGCTGCTTCAGAAGGTCAACTTGACCGCAAACTGTATGACGCGGGAATTGCCGTCTGTCGCCTTGATTGCTCCAAAGCCCGCCGAAGCAATCGCACCGGACGGGGAAGCGAAGTTCACCAGATTCATCACGTTGAAAAACTCACTTCGGAACTCAGCCTTCACGCGTTCGGTCACCGGGATTCGCTTGTTGACGCTGATGTCGACATTGCGCTGGCCAGGTCCGCGCATCGTATTGCGGCCAATGTTGCCGAAAAAATTTCCGGCTCTGGCGAATGCCGCTATGTTGAAGTAGGCGTTCACACGGCTCTCAACAGGCCCGGTTCCCTGTGCCGTTTCGCGAGTAGCTCCGGAGGCGTAATTCGCCCTGCTGCCTGCTGTTCCGTAAAAGACCGCGCCACCGCTGCCGGTGATGGAAAACGGCGTGCCCGATTGCCCAATGGCGACTCCTGAAACTTCCCAGCCCGCAAAAACGCGCTGCCCAAACCAGTCTTCGCCAGCCCAAACGCCGGGATCTCATAGCCAAAGTGTAAAACGGCGCGGTGTGTTCGATCAAAGTCCGATATCCCCTTGCTCCCGGAAATGTTGGATTCGTCACCGGTGACTTCCGCGAAAATGCTGGTCTGGCCCCCAGAGGAATCGTCCATCGATTTCGAGAACGTATAAGAGAACTGAAAACGCAGCCCAGCGTGAAACCTGTGGGCCACACGTGCCTGGAAGGAGTTGTAGCGGGAATCAGCCCGCGTTTCTTCGGCGAGAAGACCTGAGGGCGAGAAGCCCAAATACGGCACGCGCAATTCGGTATTTGCCGAAGTGTTGGTGATGATGCCGTTCACCGGGTTCGAAGGGCTAGCCAGCAGCGACTGATTGATAGCGCGCCTATCCGGCAGCGCCGTTCGACCCCACGCCGTTGTCGGAAGCGCTGTTGGTATGGATATTCATGGCGTCCACGCCGTCGATCTGAATGGCGTTCGATGTGGTGCGGGCGCCGGAGGCTGAGATAATCTGTGTTCCGCGCCCCAGAGCTGTAGCATTATTAAGTTGCGAAGAAGTGCCCGGCGCCAGAGAAAGCAACTGCGTAAAATTGCGCGAGGAAAGGGGGAGTTGCCGCAAATTCGTCCCTTCAACTGCATGAGCCTTGCAAGCGAATACAAGCGGCAATTCGAATGGCGCGACTGGCCCCCGATTCTGAACGCGCTCCCTTCCCTCAAAGAGCAAACCCTGATTGACCTCGGCTGCGGGCTCGGCGAGTTGTCGTTCGAGCTCGCAGCTCGCGGCGCTCGTGTCATCGCCCTAGACGGGAATGAAGAGCTCCTGCTCTAAGCGCAATCGCGAAAAATTTTCAATGCGGAATTCCGGCTGGTCGATTTACGTCAACTTCCAGACCTCGGGGTTGAGGCCGACGGCTTGTGGTGCAGTTTCGCGGCAGCCTATTTCGTCGATCTCCCCGAAGTGCTTTCGTCATGGGCTAAAACCTGAAGCACGCGGGTTGGATTACGGTCACTGAAATGAATGACTTGTTCGGACATGAGCCACTCACTGACCACACCAAAAAGTTACTTCATGCTTACGCCAAAGAATCGCTCACCGCCCGGCGTTACGATTTCCGAATGGGCCGGAAGCTAACATGTTAGCTGGAACAGGCTGGCTTCTCCGTGTCGAAGACGTTAGCAGTCAAGGATCAGGAGCTTTCGTTCGATGGCCCCGCCGGCCTCGAAGTGATCGACGCTTGTCGGGCCCGCTTCGCCCGCTTGAAACTGCTCAGAGACTTCTGTGGTCCCAACTGGGATCCAGTCCAACAGGAGTTTCTCGATTGCCTGGCTCGCCCGGATCACAAATCTCTAGCGAAAGTCTGTTGTTGCATAGCCACCAAATGCAAAAGCCCCGGAACCAGCAGTTAGTCTGGTTCCGGGGTTTCCGTGGCGCATTCCCAACTTATCGGAAGTTTGCAGTAACCGACTTGTTGGCATCCATGGTTAAGGTGCAAGTAACGGAAGTTCCCGCGCATGCCCCACCCCAACCAACCCAAGGTTGTCCAGCCCCAGGAGTCGCCGTCAGTGTCACCACCGTTCCACTTGCGAAGCTTTGCGTCGCCGGATCCGTGGTCACAGTCCCGTTGCCATTCTTGCTGATGCTGATCTTGAATGAAGCCGCACCACCACCGCCGCCGCCGCCCGCGGCAATCAAGTCAAAGTTCGCGGTCACATTGTTTTCACCGCTGATGGTGAAGGTACAAGTCAAGTCCGCGCCAACGCAATCACCCGTCCATCCCGTCAAGGTGGAGTTGCTGGATGGTTTTGCTGTCAGAGTCACAACGGTTCCCAGCGCAAGTGGCGTAGAACAGGTTCCACCGCAATTTATCTTGCCTCCGCCCACTGTTCCCGATCCGGTTCCGGTGCGAATCACCGTAACAGAGGATACGCCCACGTTAGCCGCGGCCATTTGGTGGCCGATGAAGTCGCCCAATTCCCCCGCAAGTGGAGTAGTGCACAAAGTATCCCCGCCGCAAATTGCCTTGTGGTTAAGCGGATCATAACCGCCCGAG
>JAYVXT010000049.1:0-8966 GCA_043785065.1 Bryobacterales bacterium
GGGGAACTTGTGGTGCTGGTATGCGATCAATCAAGCGGTTCATTCGCCGCGGCGTTCGAGCGGGCTTCGGGAAAAGAACGCTGGCGGGTACAACGGCAAGAAGCTTTGAGCGGACACGCAACGCCACTGGTTCACGATGGCTTGATTTATGCACCGGGATCTTTCAGCATGGAAGTGTATCAAGCGGCAACGGGAGAGCGGGTGTGGGGCGTTGGCGGGCTTGCTTCGGAGATGAAATCGGTACCGGTAATTTGGAAAGACCGTATTTTCATCAGCGGGTACAACACGCCAGAGAACGATCCTGGGCGTCAGATGAAGATTCCGGATTTTGAGGATGTAGTTGCGAAATTCGACAAGAACGGGGACGGGAAGATTTCGCTAGCTGAATCTCCCGATGAGATGACGAAGAAGTATTTTCCGTACATCGATCTGAACGGCGATGGGTTGATGGATGCCGTGGAATGGAAAATGTATGCGGCTACAATGGCGGCTGAAAATGGATTGCTAAGCGTAAAGTTGGGTGGGCGGGGCGATGTGACTGGAACTCACGTGGCTTGGAAATTCCACAAGTCGATTCCACAATTGCCATCGACGCTGGTTTACCGCGATGTGCTGTACATGATTAATGACAGTGGCGTGCTTTCCACGCTTAACCCTGAAACGGGCGAGTTGTATAAGCAGGCCCGTCTGCGTGGAGTTTCCGAAAGCTTTTATTCTTCGCCGGTGGCTTCCGATGGGAAAGTTTATTTCTTGAGCCGTCCTGGAGTGTTGACCGTGGTTGAGGCGGGTCGCGACCAGAAGGTTTTGTCGTCGTATGAATTGAATGAGGAGGCGGTGGCGACTCCGGCGATTTCGAGCGGACGGATTTACGTACGAACGAATCAGTCGCTGTATTGTTACGGGGTGAAATAGAAGGTTTTGCGAATTAGCGCTTTTCCACGATTTCAGAGATCATGCGGTCTACTTCGTCAATTCGCAGCACCAGCTTTTTACGTGATTCCAACGCGTCCGCGGGCGCTTTGTAGGATACCGCAACCATACGATCAACTGTCTTGCCTTTCTCGATTTTTTGCCGGGTGAACAGAACCGGATTGTACTTTGGGCCCAGCGCGGAATACGCTTCAAATATCCTTTCCGCTTCAGAATTGGCGGCGAATGTGCCCTCCAATTCGTTTCCATCGGCAGTGGTTAAGGTAAGGGCAAGATGCTTTACGACGAAATCGTAATCGGCGGGATTTTTCAAACGGAAATCGCAAATAAGCAAAGAACGGTCCGGCTCAAGTTGTAAAACGCGAACCAATTTAATGGAGCCTTCAAGGACCATGTGAGCCCCCTTGTTTTGTTCGAGAAACAAAAACAGTCCCAGGCCGACAGCGCACAAGGCGATCAACGTGAAACCTAAGACTGATTTCGACATGGGTCTAACTTCGATTTTCGCAGACTCGTAGAATTTCTTTCATCGATTCATGCGAGGCTTCAACGAGACGTTCAAAAATGTGGCATTCCAGGCCTACTTGACCCATGTAGCCATCTTTTTCAAGGGCGTTGAAAATACCGGCCCAGTCGAGCTTTTCCGGTCCGGCGAGGATGCTCTTGCCTTTGATTTGCACATTCCGGATACGCTTCTTTGGAAGAAGATTATAGCCAAACGGGAACTGTTCTTCTTGCAAGTGGTAACCGTTCAAAGGATCCCAATTCAAATTGAAAGCCTTGGAGGAGATTAGTTTCATCATCGCAGCCAGTTCGGCGCAGGTGCCAACGTTGCAGGAATTTTCGTTTTCGACAAGCAGTTGGACTCCTTCCTTTTCCGCTACCTTGATCATGGGTCCGAAGACTTCGGCGACTATGGGAAGTACGGCAATTGGATCTTCTACACGCGTGAAGGCGAAGATGCGGATTTTTTCCACGCCAAGAATATGGGCGGCGCGAATGGAACGGTCGAGTTCCTCCATGCGGCCGGCGAACATTTTTTGTTCGCTAGCTAGCCGCTTGGCTTTGGTTTCCGGAGTTTCGGGACGGCGGCGCACGGGTTCAGTTCCTGGCAGCCCGAATTTCAGCATCCCACTGTTGAGGAAAGAAACGCGCAGACCAGCCTCTTTGAACTCGTTTGCAGCTTGCTTCAGTTCTTGTTCATTGAGTTGAATATAGTGGCGCTTTTCGCCCGGGACATTACGAAGTTCTATCCATTTCAGGTTGTATTGCTTGGCGAAAGCAATGGCTTCCGCGGGAGACTTGGCATTTTCGTCGGTGATAGTTGAGATGCGGTCGTTCCCAATGTGATTCTTTTCCGCCCATGCGGGCAGCGCGATTGCTGAAGCGAGCAGGGAGCGCCTGGAGAATTTGTTCAACATGAAATCGTAAACCCTGTGAGGCAGCTTATCATAATTAACCTCCAAGCAGCCTAGTTAACCTCCAAGCAGCTAGTCTCCAAGCAGGCGGCCGAAACCTTCAGCGGAGGGGATGTTGTCGCAAACAGCCTTGATAGCCGCAGTGACGGGAACCGCTAAGACAAGGCCGATGCCGCCCCAGAGCGAACCCCAAAACATTAGCGCCAGTGTGACGGCGATAGGGTTGAGGTGAACGCGTGAACCAACCAGTTTGGGATACATCAAGTTCAATGCAAGCAGGTGGAGAAAGGCCACGGTAGTTCCAATTACCAAATAGGCCGACAGATTGTTAAACACCGTCAGCGCGGCGAAGAATGGCGGGATGACCGCCAGTGGCAAGCCGATATAAGGGGCGAGGCTGAAGAACCCGCTGAGAGCCCCTACAAGAGGCCAATAAGGAATTTTCGCGATCCAGAAAAACAGGGTACTGGCAAATGCCAATAGTAATCCAAGAATAAAATTGCCAACGACATATGCGCGGGCAACGTGGGCAACGGCTTCCATGGTTCGATGCGCCACTTCGCGATTTTCGCCCTGGAAGAGCTTGGTTACGTTGCGAAGAAAATGGTCGCGCCAACTGAGCATGAAGTAGACCAGGAACGGAACAAAAGACGTCATCAACAGGATGTGGTAGAAATCATCCATGTGGGCGTAAAGGTAATCGAAGATGGGCGAACGTTCCGCCTTGATTCGGACTTCCTGGACGGGCGGCGGCAATGGTGGAGCTACGGGCAAGACCGGCGCTCCGCGGCGGCGCACAGTGGTGGTTTGTGGTTGTGCGCGCAAATCCTGTTCTCGTAGGCGCTTCGGGACAACCACCTGATAGACCGAGCGTTCCGCCGCTTCAATTTCAAGCAGCACTTTGTCGGTGAGTTCATTAATGCGTTGCGTGTAAGCAGGGAGATCTTCGACTAAGACCGATATTTGAGTGTATGCGCCAAATAGCGAGCCATAAATAGCCAGAAGCGCCAAGCTGCAAACCAGGAAGCTGGCGGGTGCGCGAGGAATCTTGAGGCGCTGAAACAAACCAACTAAAGGGTCGAGAATAAATGCACTGATAATGGCAATAATCAGAGTGATGATCAGGATGCGGCCGAGGTATAGCAACGCAATCAGACATGCAAGTGAGATCAGGAAAGAGGAAGAAATCCTGACCCTGACGTTCGCGATTGTGGAGGAGTCGAGCGTCGGCAAAGCTAATGGGCCCCCTAAGAGCCGGTTATTTCCAATCTAGCATGAGATACTGACGTTGCGATTAGTTCTCAGGCAAGAAACGGCGAATACCGAAATCGTATACTGCCGCGCCGATCAGGCCGCCAAGAATGGGCGCAATGATGGGTATCCAAAACACGCCGGATCCGTCGGTTAGCCCATTGTTCTTGAAGCCTGCGGCTACGCTAAGAAGCCTGGGGCCGAAATCTCTGGCCGGGTTGATGGCGTAACCGTGCATGCCGCCCATGCTCATTCCAATGGCCACCACGATAAGGCCAATGACCAACGGGGTGAGGTTGGCCGTGGGAGTCTGATTCCGTTCGTCGGTGACTGCAAGGATCATGAAAAGAAGCAAAGCCGTGCCAAGAACCTGATCGCCAAACCCCGCAGCAGGCTGATTGGGGAATGCTGGAAATGTGCTGAACACGCCAGCCGTCCTTTCCAGGTTCGGATCCATTTTGATAAAGGCTGGGTAGTAGTTAGCGAAAACCAACGCGGCGCCAAGAAATGCTCCGGCGACTTGAGCGCCGATGTAAGGAAGAACTTTGCTCCAAGGGAATCCGCGAAACACAGCCAGGGTAATGGTGACAGCTGGATTTAGATGAGCGCCGCTAATTTTTCCGGAAACATAGATGCCCATGGTTACAGCCAAGCCCCAGGCTAAGGAGATGTTGGTGTAACCCCCTTTAACGACTTCACCGGGAGCTCCTGTCCCAAAGAGTTCAACCATGGCGACAACGCCGACTCCGATGGTGATGAGGAGGGTTGTGCCGAGGAATTCTGAGAGGACTTCGCCTAAGATAGTTGGCTTATTCATGGATTGGGGAATTTTACCAAATTCGCAATTGAACGGTTAGGAAAATACTTCCACCGGGAAACTGGCGCGAACTAGTTGGCGTGCCGCGGCTAAATTGGACACTTCACCTGAACCAAGGGCTTGCACCAAAACGTTTCCGATGGCAGTGCATTCAACCGGACCGGCGATGACGGTGCGTTGCGTGGCTTGCGCTACCAGGCGGTTGAGTAACTTGTTTTGGGAACCACCGCCAACAATGTGGATTACGCGGATCTTTCGTTGTGTAATTGCTTCAAGACTTACGAGCACCTGGCGGTAACGTTCCGCCAAACTTTCCAGGATCACACGAATCATTTGACCGGGCGTTTCCGGGACAGTTTGTCCATGCTGCCTGCACCAATCCCGAATTTTTTGTGGCATGCCGCCGGGATGAAGAAAGGCGTCAACATCGATTAAGGCGGTGTTGTGTTGAGCCTGTTCGGCCATGGTAGTCAGTTCGTCATAACTGAAATTCTTTCCTTCGGCGACCCACGCTCGACGGCATTCCTGAACAAGCCAAAGGCCCATGATGTTTTTGAGGAGACGCACTTTACCACCGTAGCCGATTTCATTGGTGAGGTTCATGGCCATGGCCTCATCGCTGACAATCGGTGTGCTTGTTTCAACACCCATTAGCGACCAAGTGCCGGAGGAGACGTAGCACCAATCGTCGCCTTCTTCGGCTGGGACCGCGGCTACGGCGCTCGCAGTGTCGTGGCCGGTGGAGGCATAGACGGTGGCGGAGTCCAGGTTGTTTTCCTTAGCGAGCCAGGGGAGCAGCGGCCCGAGTTTTTCACCGGGTTGGATAATTTCGGGCAGAATATCGTGCGGGAGACCAAGCTTGTTCAATACCTCCGTGGCCCAACGCTTTTCCACGGGATTGTAGAACTGGGAAGTGCTGGCGATAGAGACTTCGGCGCGCTGCACTCCAGTGAGCCAATAGTTGAACAGATCGGGCATGAAGAGCAGACGCTTGGCGGCCGCCAAAGCGGGTGAGCCGAGTTGCTTGTCTACAAATAATTGGTTCAGCGAATTTATCTGCATGAACTGAATGCCGGAGTTGCGGAAAATGAATTCCTTCCCGGCCACTGCGCATATCTTTTCGATAGAGCCATCGTTGCGCGGATCGCGATAAACGCGGGGGTTTTCAAGTAACGAACCGTCTTCACCGATGAAGGCGAAGTCCACACCCCAGGTATCGACGCCGATTCCGTCGATCCGCAGATTTCGTTCGCGGCCGGCGATGCGGAGGGCGTGTTGAATGTCGTGAAAAAGGCGCAGGGCGTCCCAATAGAGACCTTGATCGAGGCGGACAGTGACATTGGGGAAGCGGTGAATTTCTTCCAGTGTGAGGCTGCCCTGGTGGAGCGTGCCGGCGATGGCGCGGCCGCTTTCAGCTCCGAAGTCGAATGCTAAATAGCGCTTCATAGCTGGATGATTACCTTGCCGACTTGATCGGTGTAATCCGTCAACATCTGAAACGCTTCCGGAGTTTTTTCAAGCGGCCAATGATGTGTGACGAAGGAATCGGGAATTTTTCCGGCGGCGATGAGGGCGCTGGCTTGATGGTCGTTATGGTTTGAGCGCTTGATAGTTTGGATGGAAACTTCCTTGGTCATCGCGGTGTGCAGGTCGATGTTCATGTTGAGTTCCGTGGGAATGCCGATTAGCACGAAGCGGCCGGCTGGGCGAGCGGAGGCGATGCCAAGGTTGATGGTTTCAACGGCTGCGGCAGCGTCGAATACGATGTCGGCTCCGCGGCCTCGGGTCAGATCCATAACGGCGTCGCGGAAGTTTTGCTTGGGCATCTCGACTAAGTTTGTGAAGCCCATTTCGCGGGCGTGGCGGAGGCGGTGCGGGACACGATCGCCAATGATGATTTGGGAGGCGCCGGCGAGACGAGCGAGACTGGCGGTGAGCAAGCCGATTGGCCCCGCGCCGAGAATGGCCACCGTTTCGCCAAGTTGGATGGGCTTGAGTTCGAGCACGTGTACGATGACGGCGAGCGGTTCGATGAGCGTGATTTGGGCGAGGCTGAAGGAGTCCGGCACGGGGAGGCAGTTGATGGCCGGGACGTTCAGATAATCCTGAAAGAAGCCTGGGGCGGAGACAGAGCCGTGAAAGCTGAGAGCGTTGCAATGGTTGTGGTGATTGGTGAGACAGTATTCACAGTGGCCGCAGGTGATGGCCGGTTCGATGGCGACGCGTTGGCCTAGTTTCAGATTGGTGACGTCCTTGCCGAGGGCGGCGACTTCACCGGCTGGTTCATGGCCTAGGATGCGTGGGTATGGTGTTTGAATGTGGCCGACGCGGCCGTCTTGATACCAATGCAGGTCACTGCCGCAGATGCCGACGGCGGTGATCTTGATGGTGACTTCGCCGGGGGCTGGATTGGGGGGTTGAGGGACTTCGCGCACTTCCATGGTGCGTGTGGCAATTAAGGGAACGGATCGCATGGGGTAGAAATTGCATTGTACGATTTCCTACCCCTTCAGTGCGGATTTGCTATCGCCGCGTCCTTGGCGTCCTCCAAATTACACAGCATGTGATAGCAGAGCCCCAGCACTTGGCGTTCATGACGGCGGATTAACAACTCAAAAGCCATCAGGTCGCCCGATTGCTCTCTTTTGACGATTTTCCCCTGTTCAAGTTGATCGTCCACCATCGGGGGAAAACCTTCGAGCGCGATGCTTTCGGTTTCCATGGGTCGTTTGCGCTCTTATCATGTCATACGTTGCCGGGGGCGAATTCGTTGATCGTGCGAGGCAACATTTTTGATACGATCCCTAGATAAACCTTTTTCCCATGAATAGCTGCCTTTTTGTTACTTTCGCGTTGAGCGTCGCGGCAAGCGCCGCCACGGTCGATTTCGCTGGCGAATACAGCCAACCCCGGCAGCTTGCCGCAGGGCAAATTGTGGAGATTTCCGTTGGCTTGCCGGAGCCGTCGAAGTTGCCTGCGAACGGGCGGGTGGCGGTGGAGTGGGCTGGTTACCGCAAAGTGCTGCATGCGCTGGACCCGGATTTCTATATGCTGTGGCGGGCTCCTAAGGCGGGGAATTACGTTCTGAAGGTCGTTAAGGTTGAAGACGAAGATGCGGTGTTCAACCTGCCGCGCTGGCGGGAGAATGGCGTAATTCCGAAGATCAACGCGTTTCCGCGGCGGACGCTTTGGCCTGCGGGCGCAAAAGTAAAACTGCGCGCGGATCTGCGTCCGGTGAGTTTTGGCGAATCTAAGCGCGGGACCATTATTGAGGTCGAACCGAATGATTCCATCGCTACGGCGCAACCGATTTCAATGGGCGCGACGGGTGGGGAGGAGACGATGCACATCACTGGGTCAGCCGATGACATCGAATATTTCGACAACGGAAAAGTTGGAGAGGCCGGGCTGGATTGGTTTCGAATTGACTATAAGGGATCGACCCCGAAACTGTTTACTGCGAATTTGACGGTGGCCGATCCGTTGGTGGTGCATCAGGTATTGTTCTTTACGGCTGACGGCAAGGAATACCGCGATGGGGCGAACGCCAATGAGCGGGTACATCAGCAACAGGAGGGGCATCGCACGGAGATTAGCCGCACTTTGATGCCGGGTGGCGTCTACTACTTGAAGGTGGAAGCAAATGCGCCGGGCTATGAAGTGGAATTGCGACTGCGGGATTTGGCTCCTTACAGTGATCCGCGCAAAGCGGTTCGACAGGCGATGTACGATCACATGGCGCAAGTGGACGCTTGGTTATTGAATCGGCCTCGGGGAGCGTCGGTGGAACGGCGCATTCGCGATACCGGCAATTTGATGGGTACGCATTGCATGAGTTGCCATACGCAATCGGGCGTATGGGGGCCAGCGGGCGCGATTGCCAATGGGTATCGAGTGGAGAACGTGGCCAACCTGCGGCACTTGATCACGGTGATGTATGAGTGCTTACGACCGACAAATACTTTGAAAGATGCCGCGAACAATACTTCCCTGGCGCCGTTAGATCTGGGCGATGGGCCGGCGGGGACGCGAGCGGCTGGATGGAACGTCAGCACGATCGAGAAGCTGGTTGCCCCCAAGCGATTGCATTCGGCGCAACAGATTCGGGCGGCTAATCATGTATTGCAGTCCTCGGATCCGAGTGGCATTAATGCGGCTGGGCCGGGGTCGAATGTGGGGCAGTCCATTGTCTACCGGTTCGCGGGAACGATTCTGCGCACGGCGTTTGATAAGACGAAGAATGACAACTATCTAATGGCGCTGGAAGAGAAAGCGAATCTGATTTTGGGTGTGGCTCCGCGCTACAACGATGATCTTTCTAATCGCATTTTATTTTTTCAAGAAGTGTTTCCGAAGAACTATGGGGCACTTAAGGGGGACAGTGACGAAGCGAGGAATTTGATGGCGAGGGCTGGAGCACAGGTGGCGGCGGATGAGCGGCGCCTGCGGCAAACGCAGCGGCCTGATGGCATGTGGCAATTTGATCCGGGCAAGGCTGAGGATGCGATGGGGCTTCAGTGGAAGATCAAGGATGATGAAAAAGATGTGGA
>JAYVXT010000050.1:0-8965 GCA_043785065.1 Bryobacterales bacterium
CGGGCAAAGGGATTTTACTTAGCTGCGTATCCGGCTTCTTCCTGGCTTTCTTTTTTCCGATGGTGGAATTGGCCAAGGCAACGGAAATCGGCCTTGGACCCTACACTGCCGGACTATTTGTCGCAATAGGCGCATTCATCATGGTTTTCCCGCTGAACTTGTACTTTATGAATCTTCCCGTGAGCGGCGAGTCCATCGGATTTGCCATGTACGGCCGCGGTTCCTTTAAACAGCATATTCTTGGTTTGTTGGGAGGGGCCATCGCTGGTTGTGGATTGATAGGGGCGCTGGTTGCTTTATCGGTTCCTAAGCAGCATGCGGTTTCCAGCCCAATGTCCTACGCCCTTGTTTATGGAGCCCCTTTATTAAGTATTATTTTTGGATTGCTAAACTGGAAAGAGTTTTCCGGAGCTACCGGAAAAACACCATTATTTTTCGGATCGGGAGCTATTCTGTTTGCCGCGGCTCTTGGCGTGGTTGCTTATGCGTAGTGTTGTTACATTTGTTTTTCTTCAACTTACAGATGGCTAAGCTGTTGCTTTAGTGATACAATCTTGGGATAAGTGCAGCCCTTAATTGGACTTCCGTTAGGTGAACCCGATTGGCGACCAACGGATGAAGAGGATCTGTTGTGGACAAATTAGCGCAAAATATACAAGAAGCGTTTCTGAACAACGCTCGCAAAGATAAAACTTTCCTCACAATCTACCTGATGAGTGGCGTCAAGCTTTCCGGTCGAATTAAGAGCTTTGACAAATACTCGGTGATTTTGGAATCAAACAATCAAGAACAATTGATCTTTAAGCATGCGATCTCAACCGTGGTGGTGGCTAAACCAATGCATTCCGGTTCGGCTCCGCCGCATGTTTCGTCTTATTTAAATGCACCTGGCGCCCCTGCGGCGGCCACTGCCGCCGCGGCTGTTGGATCGGATCCACACCAAGAAGGTTAACGGTCTCCATCAAGGGCGCAAACCTTGCAAATTTCTTGACGAAAAGAGCAGGCCCTTTAAAGTGAAATTCCGGGCCCTCCCTGTCCGTTAAAGCGAGTACTCATTGCGCCAGTCCTTGAAAGAAAAAGCCGTACTTGTCGCCTTGGATTTGAAGTCCAAGAGAGCACATCCTGCCTCCTCCGATTTTTCTGTTGAAGACTCCCTGGAGGAGCTCCAGACATTGGCGGTCAGCGCCGGAGCTGAGATCAAAGACAAAATCCTTCAATCGCGTGGCGCGGTAGATGCCGCCACGCTGCTAGGTTCCGGGAAAGTGGAAGAACTCCGCGCAATTGTAAAATCCACCGAAGCCGACCTGGTGATCTTCGATCAGGAACTCACTCCGTCGCAACAGCGCAACCTGGACCGCATCCTGGAAACGAGGGTCATCGACCGGACGCAGCTTATCCTGGACATTTTCGCCAGCCGCGCCCGTACGCGCGAAGGTCAACTGCAAGTGGAATTGGCGCAGCTCAACTATATACTTCCTAGATTGTCAGGCCAAGGCATATCGATGTCGCGGATGGGAGGCGGAATTGGGGCTCGCGGGCCAGGCGAAACCAAGCTGGAAACCGACCGCCGCCGCATTCGCACCCGCATCAGCAAAATAGGCAAGGAAATCGATGGGGTGCGCGGATCAAGATCCATTCAACGCCGCCAACGGCAATCCGTTCCCCTTGCCACCATCGCTTTGGTAGGCTATACGAACGCAGGAAAATCGACGCTGTTTAACCGGCTCACCCGCTCCGCTGTTGATGCCGACGCGCGCATGTTCGCGACGCTCGATCCAACGGTGCGCGCGCTGGAATTGCCATCGAAGCGCAAAGTACTGCTAAGCGACACCGTGGGATTCATCCGCCAGTTGCCCACAACGCTCGTGAAAGCCTTCCGGGCGACGCTCGAAGAAGTTTGCGAAGCATCGGTGCTACTCCATGTATTTGATTGCTCGCATCCCCATTGGCAGGAACATTCGCGGCATGTGGAAGCAGTACTGGACGAAATCGGAGCCAAGGACACACCGCGATTACTGGTGGCGAATAAAGTCGATCTGGATAGCAGTACAAATTTACCGGAAGGAACGACCGCTATCTCGGCGGCTACCGGCTTGGGGATTGAGAAACTGCTGATTGCTATCGACGATACTTTGCAATTGGATCCTCTGGAAATTTGCCGGTTTCGAATTCCATCCTCCGATGGCGCCTCCCTTAATTTAGTGCACTCATGCTCCAGGGTGATTCATAAAATACTTGACGGAGAAGAAGTTTTGATTGAATCACAGGCTCCGGCCTCGCTAAGGAAGCGCTTGAAGGGGTATATTGATAGGGCGGAATGAATCTTCCCAATCTATTAACGCTGCTCCGTATCTTCTTTGTGCCTATTATGGTGGCCGCGTTGGTCCAGGAGAATTTGAAAGTCCAGTTGGGCGGAGTGCCGGTAGCGACGGAGTTCCTTGCCTTAGCGATTTTTCTTTCCGCCGCAATCACCGATATTCTGGATGGGTATCTTGCCCGGCGTTGGAAACAAGTCACCACGGTAGGAACACTCCTCGATCCGATCGCCGACAAAATGCTAATTTCCGCCGCCTTGATTGCCCTGGTCCAGGTTCGGCAAATTCCGGGTTGGATGGCAATTTTGATCATCGGCCGTGAGTTCGCTGTAACGGGACTGCGTTCCATCGCCGCCGCCGAAGGCTATACGATCAAGGCAAGCGACCTTGGCAAGACGAAAACCGTTACCCAAGTGATAGCCGTCAGCTTGATTCTGATCAGCATCCATTGGCCGCAACTGCGAACCTTCGCCATGTTTTCAATGTGGGTTGTGGTTGGCTTTGGAGTGGCCAGCGCCGTCGGGTATTTCCAAAAATTCTGGCGCAAAGTGGATGAAAGCATCAAGGTAAGCAGACGGCGTGAACTGCTATTAGAAGAGCGGCAACGGCGCCGGAATCTGCGCGCCATGGCAGCTTCGGCGGCCAACACGCCTCCGGCTTAAGAAATCGGGCTCACCATTTTTAAGTTGGTTCGACAGTTTTAAGCTGGTTCAACAACGGCCGACATGCTTCCCTTCGATGCGGGAATCAATGGATCGGCGCCATAGCCTTGAATTTGATCTTTACCGTAAATCGCCTCGTCCTTGCCGCAGGTGAGCACAATCGTTCTTCCTTTCGAATCTACTTCCTGGGCGTGGCGAAACGCCTGGCTTTTTGATTTGAAGAACAAACTTACAAGCATCTCAATCACGTATTCGTAGCTATGGTCGTCGTCGTTTAGCAAGACGATGTTATACGGATTCCCAGGGGGTTTTTCTTCCCCGGCAATAATTGTTGGCTCGGCCACTTCCGGCTCCGCAACGGCTGCGAACATGTTCGGCATTATTCTTTATCTATTGTGTCGTAAACGTGCTCTATGTTGGAAGCTAGGGATTCGCTTAATATTTGCGCTCGTGCCGTGCCAGACTGAATCAGCCGGTACTTGCCAATGGAAATCATCAGAAAATCGCAGTAGCCATCGCGCGAAAGGCTCTTCAGTTTTCCTGGATCAATGATCGTCTTTACGTCCGTCACCGCTCGCCCCTGCCGCTTCAGCTTGGTCACTTCCCCGGTCAGATCTTCGAGGTACGCCGCCATCTGATACAGCTGCAGATTCGAACCCTGAACGCCGCCGTGGCCGCCTGTCACATGCGTAAAATCGAACTCCGGCGCCGCTCGCAACGCCCGCGGCCAAAACCGCGGATACCCGTCTGCGATGAATGGTGCAAAGCTATGAAGCAGGTCCTCCGTGGCGATCACGTTCTTCCCAGGAACTCGCGCAAAACGAAGATCCGGTGGCGAGAAAATTCGCGTGTTCCTCCAATATTTGGCGGTCCTGCCATCTGGCCCTTTGCGCTTCTGAGGACAGAAGACGGCAACATCCTCGGCCCTATGCCCTCTACCACGAAATGCCAAGTGCAAATCATGGGTTGAATAATGTTTCCCCAGTTCGGACTTAATAAGTGATGCAGGGGCAGTTCCCGCTACCCCGCCAGCGAATTCGACGGAGTCCTTCCCCATGAACTGCCAATAGGCCTTTTCCCCGGCGGTTGTGGCATTGGACAAGCTCTTCTTCTATTCAGGAACCATTTTGGTGGCCTGCTCCACTTGAGCCGTGGCCCGGTCCGCGCCAAATTCCCTGAACAGCTTGTGTGTCGTATCGGAGATGACGATTTCCGCTTGCGGGAACAGGCGCCGGTGCGCAGGGTTGCCTTCGGAATGATCCCAATGAAAGTGCGAGTTGACGACGTGGCGCACTGGCTTGGTTGAGACCTCCTTGCGGATCTGCTGAAGGAGAGCCACGGCGCTGGGGCGGGCATGCGAATCGCAGCCCGATATGCGATTCAATTCGTTACTGGCGGATCGGCTGCGGAATCATGGGTTGCGTCGATTCCATCTTCTTCAGTTCATCTTCCATGCCCACTTCGCCCACCTCATGGTATTCTTCGTCCACGTTCACCCGCCACAAATCGTAGGACGGTCCCACGCCGGTCCTTGCGGCCACGATGTTGCGCGCCGCCAGCATCGCGGTAAGCATGGAGTGATCCTGATTGTTGTAGCGATGCATCCCGTTGCGCCCCGCCAATTGCAGATTAGGCACGGTCTTCAAGAATGCCCGGATCGCATCGATCCCACGTTGGTAGCTGTCGTCATATACCGGATAAGCTTTCGGCATTCGAACTACCGTGCCGTCGATTACGTCGTCCGGATTCACGAGGCCCAAATGTCCCACCTCTTTCTTCGCCAACTCCACCAGTTCGTCATCTGGCATCGTCCAGAGCCCATCGCCCTCGAAGCAAAAATACTCCAGACCAATACATCCGTTGGCCGGATCGGGGACCATCTCCGGACTCCAACTCTTGTAGTTTTGAATACGGCCAACCTTGACCCCAGGCTCGTGAATATAGATCCAGTTGTCGGGAAACACGTTGTCGCCTTTCACGATCAAGGCTACCGTCAAAAAATCGCGGTAGTGAAAATCGTTTGCGGCGCTGCGTAGTTCGGCGGAAGGAGGAGGGTCCAATTTTTCGATCAGTTCCTTGATCGGCATGCTGCTCACAAAATATTCGCCGTAGTAATACATGCCGCCGGCTTCAATCGACGTGACACGGCCCGGCTCCCAATGGATTTTCTCAACCGGCGCTTCCATCACCACCTGATGCCCTTGCTCCAAGATTAAATCGCGTGTCTTTTGCCACATCATCCCCGGCCCTTTGCGAGGATATTGGAATTCGTGGATCAGCGTTTTGATCACGTGCGACTTGTCCGTGCCCGACTGCGGCTTAATGGCATTCCATACGGCGGTGAACAAGGAAAGGCCCTTGATGCGCTGGGCAGCCCATTCGGCTTTGATGTTCTTGCAGGGAATCCCCCACACTTTTTCCGTGTAGGACTCAAAGAAAATGCTGAATAAGCGCTTGCCGAACCGGTTGGAAACCCACGCTTCGAAATTGTCTTCAGGCTTGGTAGGGAATATTTGCGCCCACAAATAGGACAGCCCACAACGCACCGCTTCAAAGATACCCAGCCCAAACAATGCGTTCTTTGCTTCCAATGGATAGGCGAAAAATTTGCGCTTGTAGAAGATTCGGCTCATGCGCGGGCGGGATAAAAAATCTCCGCCAAGCACCTCTTGCCACATCTTTTCCACCACGCCCACTTTCGTGAAAAATCGGTGGCCGCCGATATCGAAAAGATACCCTTTGTATTCAGCTGTCCGCGATATGCCGCCAACAACGTTGTCCTTCTCAAGGACAACCGTTTTGATGCCGTTCTTGGCAAGCTCATAGGCGGCGCTCAAGCCAGCGGGCCCAGCACCGATAATAACCACTGGAGCTCGGCCCGCCGGCGCAATGGATTCACCCAAATTTTGCTGGAGAGCGTGTAAACTATTGACCGTCGATTCAGTGCTCATAAGCGTAGGTGAGAGAATTCCTTGATCAATGAAAAATTAGTCTGAACACTAGTAATGGTCTCGCCGCGCTGTTCAATGCGCGATTCCTCGGCGATCCCCAACGATTGCGCGCCTAGGATGTATTCCACTTTCATCGGATCAATCCCCATGATTCGACAACAGGTGGCGTCAACTGCGATGTTGTCGGTTCCCATCACCAACACTCCGGCTTTCTTGGGCGTTCCTTGAATGGGCCCGTTGCCTTCCATGCCCACGATGCCGTCAACAATAGCGAAGGTCTTACCGAAAATCCGGTTGAGTTCAATAATCGACTTAGGAATACCGGTATGGTGAAGGAAATTCTTGGGCCAGCCATAGACCGAACCAGGCACCAGTCCAAAGAAATTCTTCATGGACAGCGTGGCCCCGGCCCAGTGGTGGGTCTTCATTTTGGCGAGGGAAACAATGAGATCGGCGCCCAGCGCCGTGTTCGGAAGGTAAATCTCTTTGTGATCGGCGAATTTTGGCACGCTTGTTACGTCATCGCGATTCAGATCCACAAAGCTTGTCTCAAATTTCGATAGCCCCCGGTAGCCGGCCTCTTCAGCGATGCCGAACGCATCCCGCCGATGGCCCGGACCTTCCCCGATCAATACCGTGGCCCCAAGACTTTGAAACGCATCCCATGCCGCCGCCACTACCGCCACTTCCGTATTGATGGCTGTATTCTTGTCGAATTCAACCAGGTTCGGCTTAAGTAGGACGGTCTTGCCTTTTACGTTCAGTCCGCATTCCCGAACTCCTTGCAGGATTCTTTGGGTTAGATCCTCACTGTAGGAAGCGGCTTTAACCACCGCTACTACCGATGTCCCTTGTTTGACAAGCTCCATTTTTTTCACGTAACTACACCCGGCGGCGAGTCCGGTCGCCGCGATTCCCCAAATTTCCCGTCTGGATGAATTTGATACCATGGAAGATACGCCTTCCCCTTAAGCCGCTGGCCTTAGTAGCGAAAAACAACCTTCTGAACAGCCGATCGATTCAATGCCGGTGACAAGCAAATCCCGGCCAGGATCTTTGGGTGATTCCGGAGCCAGATTCATTCCGTAGCTGCGCAGGCTGACTTTAAGCAGGGCAGAACCCAGTGGAGATTGCCCATCGTCGTAAAGCCGTTTGGCTCTGGCCAAGGCCGGTCCCAATTCCGCGTCTTTGTTTCCTTGGAGGCCAAGCAAGGCCAATGCTGTAGTCTCGGGATAAGAGGGTAGTTGGATTCCTAAAGCTTCCTTGCTCCCGTAGTTCCATCCACCATCGGTGCAACGGCGGCGCAGAATCATTCCCTCGCCAAGAATAATGCGGCGTTTTAGCAGCGCGCCAGGAATCTGCGGCGCAGCTTTCTTTAGAGCCACCAAGGAATGGGCGGTGGGTTCGATCCAACTTGCCGAATCGGGCCGCCAAGGCCACCCACGATACCGAAGGTCATGTCCCGTGGGTGAAACCTTGGTGACATAAGATATCATCCGGTCCAGCAACTTGCCTTCAACCCCAGCTGAATCCAGCAACCAATCCACTCCATTGCGAAAGTGGCCGTCGTAGACGCCGCGTACGCAATGCAATGTGATGGCTAAGGCAGTGGTCCAATGGGCATCTTCCACACAGGAAGTTGGCCGCCAAGCGCCGTCGTTCCGTTGCCATTGGCGCATCAGGGCCCAACCCTTGTCCCAGTTTGCGGTTCCCGCATCCTGATGCGAAGCTAGCAGAGCATAGGCCGTTGGTTCCAGCCACGAACGCTTTCCAGGGAAATAGCCCCATCCCCCGTCCGTGTTCTGGGACTCTTTCAGCAAGCGAAGGCGGCGGCCTAGATAGCTTTCCGGCATAATCCCTAGATCGGCGGAAAATTAGCAGTTCTTTAATCCACGCGACCGAATTAAGGTTTAAAGCCTTGAAAATTTCTTGAAACTATCCTTTAACGACGACGTTCACTAGCTTGTCGGGCACCACGATCATCTTCACAACCGGCTTGCCGGCGATGAAAAATTGAACTTTTTCATCGGCCATTGCCAATTTTTCCAGTTCTTCCCTGGCCGTGCCGAACGGAACGGTCAACCGGCTGCGAACTTTGCCGTTCACTTGCAGAATCACCTCGGCTCCGTCTTCTTTGGCCAGTTCCGGATCGAAGGTTGGCCAAGCTTGCTTCAAAACTGGCCCTTCGCGGCCGATTTCCGCCCACATCTCTTCACAAATGTACGGAGCAAATGGAGCTAATAGCAATATGATTCGTTCCAGCACATCCTTAACCACCGGCCCGCTTAGATTCGTCTCTTGCAAGTAAAGTTCATTGATCAACTCCATGAACGCCGCAATGGAAGTGTTGAAGTGCCAGCGGGACTCGAAATCGACGGAAATCTTCTCAATCACCTGATGCAGCTTTCGGAGAACCTTGCGGTCGCCTTTTGTTGGCTCGCCGGGTGAATGCATGCGGTCGGCATTGCGGGTGACGAAACGGTATACACGGTCTATGAAGCGGTATGCGCCTTTGGCCCCGGCATCGGTGAAATCCAAATCGCGCTCGGGGGGCGCGGCGAAAAGCTCGAACAGCCGGCCAGTATCGGCGCCATATTGTTCCACCAAAGTGTCGGCGCTAATCACGTTGCCTTTGTTCTTCGACATCTTGGCCCCGTCTTTAATCACCATGCCTTGGGTGAACAGTCGCGCGGTGGGCTCGTCATTCGAGATCAAACCTAGGTCGCGCATCACTTTCGTCCAGAAGCGAGAGTAGATCAGATGAAGAATGGCATGCTCCACGCCGCCAATGTATTGATCGATAGGGAACCAATAGTCGATCTTCTTCTTATCGAACGGAGCGGTGCTGTTTTTGTTGTCGCAGTAACGGTAGAAGTACCAGGAAGAATCAACGAAGGTATCCATCGTGTCCGTTTCCCGTTCAGCGGCGGCGCCGCATACCGGGCACTTCACATTGACAAATTCGGGCACCATCGCCAGGGGCGATTTGCCTTGGCCGGTAAACTGTACATTGTCCGGCAAAACAACGGGCAATTGG
>JAYVXT010000051.1:0-2721 GCA_043785065.1 Bryobacterales bacterium
CAGCTACTGCGCCACCCGCAAAGTAAGTTATGGCTGAAGAGCGAATCCAACTAGAAGGATGCGGGTGCGAAGATCAGGCGCCCGCCTCGCTCTGGTGGCGCATAGGTGGCAGCGCTTTTTTGGCGATGAACGCCATGGTGCTGAGCATTTCCATCAACGGATCTTCGGAGGTGACAGCCGAGGAACGTTTCATGCTGGAACTTTCGATTCTCTGCCTGACTATCCCCGTCTTCTTTCTTCTATCGTTCGAGTTTGTGGAGGCCACGTGGCGGGCCATTCGCCGCTTCCGCCTTTCAATTGAAATGCTGTTTTTCATCGGCATTGCCGCCTGTATTGGCGCGTCCATGATTTACTTCATCAAACGCACCGGCAATGGATATTCCGACGTCGCGGCGATGCTGCTTGTGATCTACGCCCTCGGCAGGCAGATTGGCGCGTATGGCAAACAGCGGGTGCTCGGATCATTGAAAGAGCTGTCCCCACAGAATCGACAAGCCCGGCTTTTATCGGGCGAAATGGTCACGGCTTCAGATGTTCAGCCAGGCGATGAGATCCGCGTGTTGCCCGGGGAGGCTGTGCCCGTTGACCTGCGCTTGACTGTCGGCGCGGCGCTGCTGCATGAAGCCTCCATTACGGGTGAGAGCCTGGCTGTCCGTAAAGTGCAAGGAGATGTGGTGAAGGCCGGTTCGTTTCCGCTGGATTGTTCCATCGAGGGGGTCGCTGTTTCTAAGGGCAGCGAGACAAGTTTGGACGAAGTGCGCGCAATGATCGAATCGGGCTTGGCGCGCCCAGGCGCCGAGCAGGGCCTAGCCATTCAAGCTTTGCGCTGGTTTGTTCCGCTGGTTTTAATGGTAAGCAGCGCGACATTCCTTTGGCAACTGCAAGCCAAGACCTGGGATCAAGCTGTGTTTACGGCCCTTTCGGTACTGGTCATCGCCTGCCCTTGCGCCTTGGGATTCGCCACGCCACTAGCCATCTGGATCGGCATCGCAAGGCTGCGCGAATTGGGCATTCTGGCGCGCTCCGGCGAAGCTGTCGAAAAACTGGCGGAGATCGACACGGTGGTTTTCGACAAGACCGGAACCTTGACGCTGCCCGAACAGTACGGCGTTACTTGGCGCGTTGCCGGAGCGTGGCGCAGCCGCGAGCGCGAATTAAGCGGCATGTTGCGTGAAGCGGAACTGGCCAGCCGCCATCCACTGGCGAAGATCCTCTCGCCGCTTTGGATCAATGGTCTTCCGCAATTGGAATTCGCCGGCTTGCGCGGTGTCCGCCTGCTGCCAGGCGCCGGCATCGTTGCCGAGTTTCAGGACGGGCGCGAATTGTTCGCGGGCATGGAAGATCGCGCCAGTGGATCGTTGGTGGTGAACGTGGATCGCGAACTGGCGGCGACCATTGATTTGACCGAGACGCAGGCGTCGGCGGTTAGCCCCGCGGTGCAGGCTTTGGAGGCGATGGGTATAGAAGTTGTGCTGGCCACCGGCGACGCGGCCGAGCGCGCCGCTGAGATTCCCGTTAAGACTCGCATGTCGCGCCAGAGCCCCGCCGATAAGCAGGCGCTATTGCGCGACCTGGCATCGCAAGGCCGTAAGGTGCTCTTCGCGGGAGATGGTTTGAACGACACGGCTGCGATGGCCTGGAGTCATGTGGCATGCGCCGCGCCGGAATCGGCGGAACTGGTGCGTGATTTGAGCGGGCTTGTGTTTCTGCATCGCGACTGGATTCAATTGGCCAAAGCAATTCGGATTGCACGGAAGGTGCGCCAGGTGGTGCGCTGGAACATTGGCTTTTCGCTGGCTTATAACTTGATCGGCATGGCATTCGCAGCGATGGGCTGGCTGCATCCGGTGGCGGCGGCGCTGATGATGACCGCGTCAAGCCTAACGGTGATCATCTATTCGATGCACTTGGCGGATTGGGAGAATTGACGATGCTATATCCGGCATTGACGCTGGTCACCGGGATTGCCCAGATCGCGTTGTTGTATCAGCTTGCGGCTTGGAGCGCGGGCGCGCCGGTCGGAGCAGGGTTGCTGTTGATTGCTTTGCTATTCGCTTTCACGCGGGTGCGTTGGAACGCGCATCTGGATATGTTTTTGTTGATGCTGGGCCCGGGCGGATTGGGGATGTTGCTGGGCGGTTGGCAAGCGGGTCCGGCTTGTCACAACGGGAGCTGGCTGCCGTTTGGGTTGATGAGCCTGGGCATGTTCGCGGCGTCGGCGCCACTGTGCTGGTGGTTTGCGCGATGCATTATTGTAGCGCGGGCTGAGGGGCGCGGCTTGAAGGCCCTGGCGCTGGATATGGCTGGGATGGAATTGGGGATGCTATTAGGGTTTTTGCCAGCGCTGGCGATGGCGAGCATAAACCCTCGCTTGGTGTGGCTCCATCACGGGTTGATGTTGTTGGGGATGGTGCTTGGGATGATGGGGGCGGCAGTTGTGCAGCAGGGGAGCGGATTACGTCAACGGGTTGTTTGAGCGTGGCTGGCTGAGTCATCGGCCGGTTTTATGTTTGTTCACTTTTTGCACTAAAGCGCAAATTCAAAACATGTGCTTCAGGGCAAAGTTTAGTTCAATGTGCCCCGCCTTTCAGGCGGGCTGCTTCCAGCCACAGTGCTGCGAAACGAGTGAAATGATCAGTTTCGGCAAAGCATTGCGGTCGTGTTGTTTACCCGAAGCTTTCCATGGCTGAAATTAAGATGATTGCTGCTGTTGCAAGCGCT
>JAYVXT010000052.1:0-8934 GCA_043785065.1 Bryobacterales bacterium
ACGAATTCGGGTTGTCATCACAAGCGTTCACAAAGAATGCAACAAATCTCCAATAATATTACTCCTCAATCACTTAGAGCCAATCCGTCCACTCCGCAAGCACCGGAAATTAGCACCCCGCCAGTCATACTTGAATTAGATAAAACAATCATGGAAAAACAACAGAAACCTAAGCCCAAACCACTCCGCCGCTCTCCTCAAATTCAGATTTGACCAGTTATTGCGCAGTTTTTGGCACAGTCGATTAGAACGAAGTTGCAATGTGTTTGATAGAGGAGGAATAAGCAAAGCCGAATCAATGATGTGTTTATCATCAAAGAACGCAGCGCCAAAATGAAAGCAATAAGCAACCTCATCCGCAATAGTAATTCCGATTCGTCGCGGGAAACCCTCTGGCTTACATCAGGACGTCGTGCTTTGCCTTTCCTAGTACGGCCACCAACCTCGGCAGCGCGGGGCGCAATCCGATCTTCGGTCCGGGTTTGCAAAACTTCGACGCATCCATGATCAAGAATTTCCACGTGCCCGCGATTTCAGATGCGTTCAATATCCAATTCCGTCCGGAAATGTTCAACCTGATGAACCACGCGAACTTCGGACCGCCACTGGCGAACAGGACTCTGTTTTCCGCCACAGGGGCGCCAGTGAACGGTCCCGGACAGATCACAAATACGGTCACCACGGCGCGCCAGATTCAGTTTGCTTTGAAGTTGTTGTTCTAGTGGCTCTCTATGGCCCGCTCCTATCGCGAGTGAACGGATTGGAAGTGTGAGAATTGTGTTTTCCAAGTGAAGTCACGAGTTTATCGCAGGACCCATGATAGGTAGATAGGAAGCAATAGTCTATTGACCTCATTCAATTTGTTAGCATGGCAACGCGCGAAACCACGGGGATTTCTTGGAAGGTATGTTGCAAGCCAGATGGAGAAAGAAGCGGCGCTACGCAACGGCTGGGTCCTATCCCAACTGGATTTGCAACCAACAGACTATGTTCTTGAAGTGGGATACGCCTGCGGCATCGACATGGCCCGCGTGGCGCAGAAAGTAACCAACGGCCTGATCATCGGAGTAGACCATTCCGAAACGATGTTTCACATGGCCTTTAAGCGCAACAAGCAGCACCTCGATACGGGGCGGATGCAGTTGCATGTTGGACCCGCCACAAAGCTTCCTTTTGCCTTCCCGTATTTCGACAAAGCTCTTTCTATCAACCTTGCTAACTATTCGAAAGAGCCAGTCAAGGATTTCATCGAATTGAAGCGGGTCTTGCGCCCAGGCGGATTAGCCTTGGTGGCCGCTTACGATCTATCGGAAAAGGAGGCCCAGCGTCTTGAGTCTAATTTCCGCGATGCCGCGTTCAACGATGTGCGGGTGAGCCGAAGAGACGGGATGCTTTGCCTGCTAGGCAAGAAGCCAATTTAATTCCGCAGCCGCCCCTTGTCTGATTGCTGTAAAATCTTTGGTTCGAAGACCTTTCAGGTGAAAGAGAAATACCGTCTCTCTCTCCGCGGAGAGTCCTTCAATGCGGCTAATTACACCACTTTGAGCGATCCAAACGGAAACGTAACGTCGCCCGATGCGGAATAATTACAGGTCTTGCACCAAGCTATTCCATCCGTAAAATGCAGTTTGCTTTGCGTTTGGATTTCTAATAACCGTTAAGCCGGCGCTGGGGGGTTCCGGCTTCAATAGTTGATTCCGGCTCGAGCTTTATCGCTCGATCCGGTTTTTTTCGTTAGCCCCTCTGTCAAACTAGAGAAAAGATGTCCGTACCTCGCCGCTCCTTCATTCGTTCCCTATGCAGCACGGCCGCCGTGTTCACTCTGGATCAATTGCTTTCGGGGCAGTCTCTAGATGTGGAGTTCGTCAGTGTCGCGCGAGAGGCTGGACTGAAGAGCAAAACCATTTACGGCAGTGAGAGCCGGAATAAGTATTTGCTGGAAACAACCGGATGTGGCGCAGCTTTTTACGATTATGATCACGACGGTTGGCTCGACATTTTCCTGGTGAATGGTACGCGCTTTGAAAGCAAGTGGACGGCGGCAAATGCTCCCGTCAGCCGCTTGTACAAGAACAATCGAGATGGACATTTCACCGACGTTACGATAGAGGCCGGCATTGCCCGCACGGGTTGGGGCGCGGGATGCTGTGTTGGCGACTTTGACAACGATGGGCTGGACGATCTGTTTGTTACCTATTGGGGCGATTGCTCTTTATGGAAGAATTTAGGCAATGGAAAGTTCGTTGATGTGGCCGCAAAGGCTGGCGTCACGACGCGAACTAAATCAGGATTGAAGCGCCACAACACGGGCTGCGCCTTTCTTGACTACAACAAAGATGGCCTGCTGGACCTGTTCGTTGCCAACTATATCGACTTCGATCCCAAGACCGCCCCACTTCCCGAATCGGGTCCTTGCAAGTATAAGAATATTTTGGTGGCTTGCGGCCCTCCTGGATTGCAAGGCGGCAAGAACATTTTGTTCCGCAATAAAGGGGACGGTACGTTCCTGGACGTTTCCGAATCCGCGGGAATTCTGAAAACCGCCGGTACCTACGGGCTTGGAGTGATTGTTTCCGATTTCGATAACGATGGCTGGCCGGATATCTATGTAGCGAATGATTCCACTTCGTCCGCTCTTTATAAGAACAATCACGACGGAACATTCGATGAAGTGGCCATTGAAGCCGGCGTGGCCTATTCCCCCGATGGGAAGCCGCAAGCCGGCATGGGGGTTTCCGCCGCGGACTACAATTGTGACGGAAACTTCGACATAGTAAAAACGAACTTCGCAGGCGATACCAGCAGTTTGTATAGGGGATTAGGGGCGGGCACATTCGAGGATCAGACCTTTCAGGCTGGGCTGGGACGGGTTACTCGTTTCCTCGGCTGGGGCGTCTCCTTCATCGACTTCGATAACGATGGCTGGGCGGATATTCTGCTATGCAACGGGCACGTTTATCCTGAAGTGGGTGAAACCGCGGCGGAGTCAGGATACAAGCAGCGCAAGGTGGCTTACCGCAATTTACGCAACGGTAAATTTCAAGAAGTGTCGGAACCGTTAGGGCCCGGTATTCTTGAAAAGGTAACGGGCAGGGGGATGGCCATCGGTGACTTCGATAACGATGGCGATCTGGACGTACTGGTGAACTGCATCAATGATTATCCTCAGTTGCTCCGTTGCGATTCAAAGCTGAAGAACAGTTGGATCAAGATTAAAGTGATCGGCGTGAAATCGAATCGCAGTGGAATTGGGGCGCGCGTAATTTGCGTGACCATGGATGGCGAAGCGGAACACCGCCAAATGGACGAAGTACGAAGTGGCGGCAGTTACATTTCCCAAAGCGACCTGCGCGTGCACTTCGGATTGGGGCAAGCCAATGCGGCCTCAATCGAAGTACATTGGCCGAGCGGCGCGGTTGATAAGATGCCGAACCTGAGCGTGAACCGCATCCTTACCGTGGTGGAAGGCAGAGGAGAGAAGCGGCCGTGAGACGCCGCGAAGCAATCGCGCTGCTAGCCGCGCCCTTGTTTGCGGCGGACGACAACTTCGCTACGTTCACCGATGTGGCCAAAGCCGCCGGCCTAACCCCGCCGATTATTTATGGCGGAGTGCAATCGAAGAAGTACATTCTTGAGACCAACGGCTGCGGCGTTGCCTTTCTTGATTACGACAACGATGGTTGGATGGACATATTCCTTGGCGGTGGTTCCCGTCTTGAAGGACATCCCGGCCCAACAAGCATTCGGTTATATCGCAATAATCGCAACGGAACGTTTACCGACGTTAACGCATCAAGCTGGGATCGAGCGCATTGCCTGGGTCTCCGGAGTTTGTGTTGGCGACTATACAACGACAGTCACGAAGACATTTTTCTAAGCTGTTGGGGAGCGAATCTTCTCTATCGGAATAATGGCAACGGTACCTTCACGGATGTAAGCAAGGAATGCGGCTTGGCTGGAACGGAAGGCCGCTGGAGCGCGGGCTGTACGTTTCCGGACTACAACCGCGACGGCTACTTCGACTTGTTCGTCAGCGAATACCTGGAGTTCGACCTTAAAAAAACACCACTGCCGGGCGCAAATGATAGTTGCGCGTGGAAAGGCATTCCAGTGAACCGCGGGCTCAAAGGATTGCCTACCGGCCGCAACCGGCTTTACCGCAACAACGGACCAGACAAGCAGGGGCGGATTACTTTCACCGACGTATCGGAGGAATCGGGCGTCGCCAAGATCACCGGCCGCTATGGCATGACCGCCGTGTCAGCGGATTTCGACGATGACGGTTGGCCCGATATTTTCGTCGCTTGCGATTCGACGCCAAGTGTTCTTTATAGGAACAACCACGACGGAACATTTACCGACATTGGCTTACAGGCAGGAGTGGCCGTCAATGAAGACGACCGCGAACAAGCCGGTATGGGCGTTGCTCTAGGCGACACGAGAAATCGCAGCAAGCTGGATTTGTTCAAGACGCATTTCATGGACGATACTCCCGTGCTGTATTCCGGAGCGGGCAACGGAATCTTTGAGGACATTACCAGCAAAGCCGGCTTTGGAGAATTCACCAAGTACGTGGGTTGGGGCACCGGGTTCGCGGATTTCGACAACGACGGTTGGCAGGATCTGTTCTGGGTGAACAGCAATGTGTATCCGGAAATCGAGAAATCCTTTCCACACTATAAACGCGCAAATCCCCGCATTCTTGTGCGCAATTTGAGGAACGGCAGGTTCGCCGATTACAGCAAGCGCGGAGGACCCGGTGTTACCACGCCGCATTCCAACTGCGGCTGCGCCTTTGGCGCTTTTAATAACGATGGCAATGTGGATGTTTTGATCATGAATATGAATGAGCCGCCTTCTTTGCTGCGCAACGATTTGAAGAATGGCAATCACTGGCTGAAGCTGAAACTAACCGGCGTGAAATCGAACCGATCGGCCATTGGGGCAAGCGTGTACGTCACCGTTGAGGGCAGGCGGCAGCGGCAGGATGTGCTGGGGCAGTCCAGCTTTTATTCGCAGAACGATCCACGACTCCACTTTGGATTGGGAAAGGCGATGCACGGGGACTTAGTGGACATACATTGGCCCTCGGGCTTGCGTGAAGTTCATCGGAACTTGAAGGCGAATCAAATACTAACGCTCAAAGAAGGCGCGGGGGAGAAGCTGTCATGATTGCTTTGCTGCTGCTTGCCGCTATACATCCGCAGGTCATGATCTTTGTTCGTACGGATTGCCCCATCTCGAACGGCTATGCGCCTGAAGTGAAGAGACTTCATGAGGCCTATAACGGGAAGGGAATCGACTTCCAACTTATCTACAGCGAGCCTGGGCTTACGGAAGAAGCCATGCGGAAACATATTTCGGATTATGGTTATCTGATGCCCGCCGAGCGGGACGAACAGCATCGTTTCAGCAAACCAGCAGGGGCTACGGTAACGCCTGAGGCTGTCGTATTCGTGAATGGAAAGGTAGTTTATAAAGGGCGCATTGATGATCGCTTTGAAGCTCTTGGCAAATCGCGCCGTGCGCCAGCCAAGCATGATCTGGAGGAAGTGCTCAACAGGATCGTTGAAGGGAAACAAATTCGGTCAAGAGTGACAAAGGCAGTAGGATGCGCCATCGAGCCATTTTAATAGTTTTTACAGTGCTTGCTCCGGTAATGGAGGCGCAACCCGTAGTGTTTTCAAAAGATGTGGCTCCTATTCTGTTCACCCAATGCACGCCCTGTCACCGGCAAGGGGAAGGAGCTCCGTTCCCTCTTCTTACATTCGAAGACGCTAGGAAACACGCAACGCAAATCGTCGAAGTAACGCGCCGCCGCTTCATGCCGCCGTGGCCGCCCGCGGCGGGGCACGGTGAATTCGCGGGAGCTCGCAGATTGAGTGATGCACAAATTAAAACGATCAGCCGCTGGGTGGAAGCAGGGGCGAGTGAGGGGAGCCCTGCTGAATTACCTCCCCAACCTAAGTTCCCGGTAGGCTGGCAATTGGGGCCGCCCGATTTGGTGGTCACCATGCGTCAGCCTTACCCGCTGGGAGCCGGTCCCGGCGATGTCTTTCGCAACTTCGTGTTGCCGGTGGAATTGAAGGAGTCCAAATACATTCGCGCGTTTGAACTTCAACCTGGAGCAAGGCGCTTGGTGCATCACGCGAATCTTCTGGTGGACCGCGCTCAATCGCTTCGCGTACGCGATGGCAAAGACGGGGCTCCTGGATTTTCCGGAATGGACGTGACTACGGAATCGGTTGACGCCTTTGACCCGGACTCGCATTTCTTGTTTTGGAAGCCAGGCTCGCCAGCGCAACAAGAGCCCGACGGAATGGCTTGGCGGCTTGATCCTGGTTCTGATCTCATCGTGAACCTTCATCTGCAGCCTTCGGGCAAGCCCGAAATGGTGGAGGCGCGGCTTGGCCTTTACTTCACTAATCTGCCGCCGACCAAGCATCCCATGTTATTGCAACTTGAACATGACGGCAAACTTGATATTCCGGCAGGCGACGCCCGATTTGTTGTAACCGATTCATTGAAGCTGCCGGTGGCTGTCGATTTGTTGGCCATCTATCCGCATGCTCATTATTTGGGCAGGAAAGTGGAGGCATGGGCCGTCTTGCCTAATGGCTCGAAGTCATCGCTACTGTTGATTAACGATTGGGACATGAAGTGGCAATCCACCTACAACTACGCCAAGCCTCTGCCACTGCCCGCCGGAACCATCGTGTCCATGCGCATTACCTTTGATAACTCGGCGGCCAATGTGCGCAATCCGAATCAGCCGCCAAGGCGCGTTGTGGGCGGCAATCGAAGCGTGGATGAGATGGGGCACGTTTGGCTGCAAGTGCTGCCCAAAGCGAATGGGGCTGGAGATCCGCGGCTCGCCCTGCAGCAAGCCACTATGCGCCGCACCATTGAAAAGTATCCGGCCGATTTCGAGGCGCACTTTAATTTAGGAGCCGCGCTGCAGGCGGCAGGCAAGGATGGCGAGGCAATTCCATACCTGACCAAAGCGGTGAAGATTCGTCCCACAAGCGCTACGGCCCATAACAGCCTGGCAACCTCGTTGATGTTGACGGGCAAGTTGGATGCAGCCATCGTCGAATTGCGCGACGCGATAAAGAGCGATGGGAATTACCACAATGCCCATTACAACTTGGCGCGGGCGCTTGCGGCTAAGGGGGATGCCGCTTCATCCATCAAAGAGTTCTTGCTCTACCTTGAGCAACGCCCAAGCGATGTGGAGGCCGAAACCGCAGTGGCCGGTTTGCTTGCCTCGCAGCGCGAATTCAAAGCCGCCGCGATCCATTACGGCAAAGCCTCCGCGCTCAAGCCCGAAGATGCTGATCTTGCAACAAACCTTGGTACAGCTCTTGCCCTTGCCGGTGAGTTGAAACAGGCGGTGAAGGCGTTTCAGCAGGCGCTGGCGGCTGATCCGAACCATATGCAAGCCCGCAGAAATCTGGATCTAGCCAAGAAAGAACTCGAGAGCCGCCAATGAACCTATCGCTTGGAGGGCATTTCGCGCGTGGCCGGTCCCATGGTTCCCAGCCGTTTCGCTTGCGACATTTCAAGCCGCTTCTTAACCTCGGCGGCTTGGGCGAACAGCCTCTTTGCGCCCTCGTCGTCCCCTTGCGCTTGCTTGATCTGAGCGAGGGTGTTGAAGGGACCAGGGGTTTCCGGGTTCAGCCGGATGGCCTGTTCAAGGGCAGTGGTTGCGTCACTCAAATCCCCCTTTTGCTTGAGCGCGGTTCCCAACATATAATGCGCCGCGGCGTAGTCGGGCTTGCGTTCAATCGCACTGCGCATCGCCTCGGCGGCTTCATCGAAATCGCCATTCTGCCAAGCTGTGATCCCCAATGTGTAGTACGCTTCCGGGATATCAGCATTCAGGCGCAAGGCTTCGCGAAACTCGCGCTTGGCTTCATCGAGCCTATCCTTTTGCTTCAGCGCCAGACCCAGGTTGTAGTGGATAATCGCTTGATCGGGAAACTCTTTCACAAGGCGTTCGAATTGGGCCAACGCCTTGTCGTAATCGCCTACCTGCAAGTAGGCGTAACCGATGTTGATCTGCGCCGTCTGATTGGCCGGCTCCTGTTTCAAGATGGTTTGAAATTGAATCAGCCCTTGCGGCGCTGCTCCGGTGTCGACCAACATAAAACCCAGATTGTTTCGATACTCCGAATTGGACGGCTTCAATTTCAAGGCCTTTTGGTAGACATCGCGCGCGCCGGTCAAATTGCCAAGGCGCTGCTCAATCAATCCAACGAGGTTCCACACTTCAGCGCGCTGCGGTTGGGCGGCCACACCCGCTTTCGCTTCGCCCAGCGCAGCGCTATTTTCACCGGTTTCATAAAGCATGGAAGCCAAGCGGAAACGGTAATCCGCGTTTCTGGGCTCAAGCGCTACGGCGCGGTGCATGGCGGCCAGGGCCTTGTCTTTGTTCTCAAGCAGCCACAAAGCTACGCCCAAATGATAGTGCGCCGGAGCATAGCGCTGGTTCAAATGAATCGCTTCTTCAAACAATGGAACGGATTCGCGGTGGCGGCCTTCGACGGCAAGAAGAAAGCCAATCTCGTCGCGCAAATCGGCGGCATTGGCTTCAAGCGCGGCGGCTTTTTCGAATGCGGCTCGCGCGGACGGGGCATCGCCTTTGGCCTTCAGTATTTTGCCCTGAGCGCGCCATTCCGCGGCGGATTGAGCCAGTACCGGAATCATCGCGAAAGCCATGTACAGGAGGAGTTTCATGCCCATTTACCAGTATAATGAAACCTTGCTTGCGGCCCACTTTCTTTGCGCCTTATTTTTGCAGGTCACTCCAGCGTCTTATAACGAGGCCATGGGCCACTTTCAAAAGCGTGAGTTCCAACCGGCCTCGGGCGGTTTCGAAGAAGCCATCAAGGCGGAAAAGCCCGGGACTTCCCGCTATTCGGAAATTGCTCT
>JAYVXT010000053.1:0-8907 GCA_043785065.1 Bryobacterales bacterium
CGGTCCGCGCCGGCGGGCGCTTCTCCCGATTAGGCGCTTTGCGCGCGGGGGGATCGATGGCGCTCTCGCCGACGTGGCCAGTCACTAATGGATTATCTCCATTAGTGATCTGTTGCAAGGGTACAGGGATTCGAACCCTGTGCGCTGTTCGGACTTCGAACAATCCTCCGATTTCCATCGGGGGCTAGTCAAAACGCCCGTTTGGTCAGCAGCGCCAATCACGTTCGGAACCTAAGTGTTGGATCTAGCGGGCGAAGCGCTGGCGCAAACCATACAAGGCGCCAAGAGATCCCGCCACAAGAACGAAACTCCCCGGTTCCGGAATGCTCGCGGCCGCCGAAGGCGCAAAGGGATTGTCGAAGGAGATATCGTCCAGCGCGAAGTCATTTCCGTTAGCCGCAAGAGTCAGATCAAAAAGACCTAAATTTGCCACCGTACTCGCACCCGAATTCCATAGAACAACGTCTTGGCTCCACTGGCCAACGGTCGACGGCATCGTGTATGCCGACCCAACCTGAGTTCCATTGATCTTAACTTGGAACTGCGCGGGATTGGCGTCATAGAGGGAAGCAACCCAGAATGAAAGCAAGTAAAAAGTATTAGCCGAAACTGTAATTCCGCTCTGGCCCCAAACTATTTGGTCCGGAATTGTGGCCGCATTCACGATCATCATGTTGCCAGTATTGTTTGGGTGTCCTCCAATGCTTGCCCATAAGTTGTGATAGGCGCTTGGATTTGTGTCAACAATATAATGGCCTTCGGTACGAAGATCCGTGGAGAGGGTGAGGTTCGATTGCACCCCAGCGGCGCCAAGCTCGAATCCCCCGTTCGTCAGCAGATTGGCATGAGCCAGGCAGCCGCCAAAGAGGAACAGGAGTGGGAATTGTAGAAACTTGTGCATATGACCTCATAGCTAATATGCTCGAACGGCTCCTCTATCCCAATCAGCATAAGACCTTAATCAAACCCATAGAATCACCCTTGGGGGTTTGGAGTGGTCTAGTCCCAAAGCTCTAGTCCTTCAATCGGGTATCGCAAATTGGGTTTAGTCCCCGTGGGCGGGCGACCCCAAGGACGCACTACTCCGGTCCATGCAATTCCTCCCAAACCTAAGGGTGCCTAACCGTTTCGGGGGTCTTGACGGCGCTGGAGTTGCGTTGCGATCTGAGTCAGTGGACAGCGTCGCTGGTGCTGCGTGCGGAGAACAGGCCCGTAGCATCATCTGGGCAATGCGAGTCCCCTAATGGCCACTTAGCGGGAATCCCCAGTCCCTTTGAGCCGGAATTGGTGCGTCAATTCCACGTCGGTCGATTGGCCATCGGGAGCGGTGATCGTAACCAGCCACCCATCCGCAGTGGCCTTTGCCTTTAGGGCTTGAGGTCGGCTCTGCCCCAACTCGGACAAGTTGGCCTTAAGGTCAATGTTAAAGGGGTTGCCACCCCACGGCCCCGACCCATTGCTCCAAATACTTTCAAACAGGTCATGCTCAAATTGCCCCCAATTGTCATAACGGCTGGCGGACGGTCGCACCATCAGCTGCGAATCCGCCAATGAAAATGCGGTGATTTGATCGGCGGTTTCCACAAAAGTAGGCGGCGGCTCACCCAGAGTTTGCGCCCAGGACAACTGTGTAGCCGGGTCGAACAATAATCTGAATGTTGTACGAATTAGAGTTGGGGGAGAGTTGCCGGGCGGCGGCGAACGGAAATCCTGCCAACGGGAATCCTGGCAAAAAGCCGGGTGCTGAACCACGATTTCGCGGTATTCGATCTCCACCGGTTGGCCGTTGCGGATAATCGGCCATGTTCCTGACCTCAGGACACTCACAAGTTTGACCACTGGTACTGGGACGGAGAATTCCACTGCGGTCCGCTCAAGCTTCTCGTTCAGGGTAACCAGTGCCGTATTCCCATTCGGGCCGGAAACCGCCAAACGCCACTGGCCGTTCTGGTAGGTAACGCCTTCAAGACGTGAACTGAATGGTGCGGCGTCGAAGCACGGATGAAAGTATTCGCGGGGAAACACTCCCGTGGCTACATTGAACAAGGGTTGGTTGGGCGACGGATGCAAACGAAGTTCTTCCCACATAGCGAGTGCGCGGGCGCGCGCCGCACCATATAGTAGGGAACCGTTCGCCGGACTCCGATGCCATGAAACCTGACTGAGTACTGTAAAACCTGATCATGCGATCCTTGGCAATCACCAGTTTCGCAAATGTTTCCATGCTGCGAACTCGCTCTTGCGGGTTGTGTTGATCGGTTTTCGACGTGTCCACCATCCAGGTGCGGTAACAAAGCTTGGTCGCCGCATCGTAAACCAGGTATAGATGAACCCGCCGGTAGACACCTTCCGGAAACCGCACCTCAAGCGTTTCGTAATGCACGTTAATACTTGTTTGGAGATTCCCTCGTTGGACGCGAAACGGGAAGACGCGCGCCGAACCTGGAACCGGGCGCACCTTCGGCTGACGCCCCGGGGGCTTATCGCACTCCTCAACGTTGGTCATCTCGTATTCGTTGCTGAGCCATCGGGTCTCGGATTCGCCATTGCGGGCACGGATCTCAAGACTCCAACAGCGTCCTTTGCGTCCGAGCGTCGCCAAACGGGCCGCTGGCCGGCCATCGTTGCTTTCCCAAAAAACCTTTGGCGTTTCTGTTTGTGGCCAAAGCCTCACCTGTAAGAGGTCCGCGTCGTCGGGCGGTTTCGCAACCAAGCTATCCAGATACGTTTGCTGGACAGCGTCCAGGCTCGGCGCCTTTTTCTTGGCCTGGCGAATTTGGAGCCAGCCATTGAAAGTGAAGGCCCGCATCTGGCCCCGGTCGATACTGATTGCTGTCGTAGCCGCCGCCTCGTCGGCGGGGCGATGCGGCGCCCCGTTTGTTGTGGAAAGATCGAGGAACGCGCCGGTCAGCGGATCGCGGAACAGCAGAACTTCGTGGTTGTAGATACCGCCCCAGGAACTAGCCGTGCGGTAGTGAAAACCGCGGCACTCGACCGTCGTCGGCTGACCGTCGCGCAAGGCGGGAAAGCTAAAGTTGCGCACATCCTGCGGGACGATCCGGGGGGCCGCCAGCACCCCGGGCAAAGCGAAAAGAAGGTGGAGGACAGTCCGCATGAAGCCGCCTTCATTGTACGCCGTCTGCCAGGATCAAGATATGAGACTGATCACAAACTGATTCTTGTGGCAACCGCGGCGGCGGCCCCGAGCCCACCTATCCATCCACTAGATGCTCAGGTCTCATCACGTTTTAGATACTTGAGAAGCTCGCACGGATTAGCTCAGTTCCAAATCAAAACATGGTAAACTGAGGGTAAGAATCCGTATTGCGTCTGCCGGGACTGGCGAGTTGTTCCCGACGGCGGTCGCCACACCTGTACTGCGGACCGTGAATCTTTTTGAATAAATTGAATTAGAGGATTTTGTGGATAAACTGGATCGCAAAGACTTAAAGCACGACCACTTCGTTGAGGAAGTGCAGCACCTTGTAGACGTCGCGGCGATTAATAAGGGCCGCGTGCAACTAATCGGCGGCATCGTCATCGTGGCCCTTGTGTTAGGCTTTGGTGGCTATATGTATCGGGAACGTCTGCAGACGGAGCGTCAAGTAGCCCTGATGGAAGCAATTAAGATTCAGGAAGGCGTCGTGGTAGTTCCAGGAAATCAGGCTCCCGCCGGCGTAAAGGGTTTCCCCAACGAAGCAGCCAAGAATGAAACGGCAACTAAAGGGTTTTCCACCGTTGCCCTGAAGTATGCCGGCAAGGACGAAGGTGAGATCGCCCGCTATTATCTGGGCGTTTTAGCCGCCGATCAAGGCAAGACCGACGAAGCGATCAAGAACTTTCAGCAAGTGGCCGCCAATGCCAGTAAGAATTACGCGTCGCTGGCAAAATTCTCGTTGTCTCAGTTGCTCGCACAACAAGGAAAGATTGCCGACGCCGAAAAGCTACTCAAGGATTTGGAGGATTCTCCCACGATGATGGTGTCAAAGGAACAGGCTCAAATAGAACGCGCAATCCTCATCGCCAAAACCAAACCCGACGAAGCCAGGAAAATTCTTGATCCGCTTCGCACCAGCGACCGTCCTTTGGTCAGCCGCAGCGCACTGACCGCCTCCGCCGAACTTGGGAAGTAACTTCGATCTACGGACCCCATGGGAAACAACCCGTTAAGCCTCGCCTGGCTGCGGTTTCCCGTGGAGTCTTCACTCGACCGCCGCTTTCCGGAACCCGCCCACTCCTATCGCAACTCTTTTCAACGCGACCGCGACCGCATTCTGCACAGCCGCGCCTTCCGCCGGCTTGAGAACAAGACGCAAGTTTTCGCCCCTGGCCTTTCGGATCATTTCCGCAACCGTCTTACCCATACTCTTGAAGTCACCCAGATTGCAAGAACCTTGGCTTCGGTCCTTGATTTGGACCAGGATTTAACCGAAGCGCTAGCCTTGGTACATGACATCGGCCACCCTCCATTCGCCCACGCCGGCGAAGATGAACTGAACCGCCAAATGAAGAGCTACGGGGGCAGCTTCGATCACAACATGCATTCCTTGCGAATTGTGGAAAGCTTCGAGACGCGATACGCCTTATTTCCCGGCCTGAATCTGACGTTTGAAGTTCGCGAGGGGATGGTGAAACACTCGCGCGATTTCGAAGCGGGAGAAATCACCGAACTCGATGCCTATCTGCCTGGGCAGCGGCCGCCTCTTGAGGCGCAGTTGATCGACCTGGCCGACGAAGCAGCCTACAACACCTCCGACCTGGACGATGCGCATTCCGCTGGTCTATTTCACATCGAAGACGCCGTGGCCGAAGTGGAGGCTTTGCGGGAAATCTTCGAGGCTATCGAAATCAGCTACCCTGCCGCACAATCAAGAATCCAATTCCTCGAATGCCTGGGCCGTTTGATAAATTTACTCGTGACGGGAATCGCCGAAGGAACCAATCACGCGGCGCGCGAAGCGGGCGTGCAAACGGTTGCGGATATCAGGCGGCATCCTGTTAGGTTGGTGCAATACTCAGAGCGCGCACTGGCCGCAAACCGCCAATTGAAGGCATTCTTGTCAAAGCGTGTCTATTATTCCCCCGCCCTGCTTGAGGAAAGAGCCTTAGCCGTGAAGCGAATCGCGGACTTGTTTCAATTTTATATGCAGTATCCCGGCCGCCTCCCTGAACCTTACTGTACACAAGCATCCCAGTCCCCCAGACATCAAGTGGTATGCGAATACATCGCCGGAATGACCGATGGTTTTTGCGCAAGGCTGCATTTGGAACTGATCGACTAGACGCCGAAAATCTACTAATACAACCAGCAATCAGTCCGAAAAGATTCAAGTATCCATTCCATGAGGTGGCAATGAAAAAGTTCACACTGGTTCTATCCCTGATGTCTGTATGTCCGGCTTGGTCTAATGACGCAAAGCCGGCGGCAGCCCATGGCAGCGAAAAACCTGCCGAGAAAAAGGAAGCCAAGCCCGCGGCAAAAGCCGAGCATGGCGCGGCTGCAAAAGCCGAAGCGAAGCCCGCGGCGGCAGCCCACGGCGAGGCGAAAAAACCTGACGCAGCGCATGCCGAAGCCAAGAAGCCCGCGCCCGCAGCGGCTGCAACGCATAGTGAACCACCAGCCAAACCTGCTCCAAAGCCAGTAGTCCGCGCGGTTGCTAAGCCAAGATTGGCGCCAAGGACCGCCGCGGCAGTTCAAGCACCGCCGCCAACAGTTATGCCGCTCCCGTCCGGGGTCTATCCCGCAGGTTCCTATGTGTTGGTTCCAGCTACCGCATTCATGGCCGCGCAAGGTGTCATCCCTTTGCAAATGCTGGCCGCTAATGTTGCACCCGCTGATGCGCATAATAGTGTCCAAGCCGCCCCGGCCGATCACTCGCCGTCAGCCGCGCCACATCACATCGCCGCGCCCTCGGTTCCGCCAGTGGTCACTGCCGAAGAAGCTTTGGACGAGTTGAAGAAGGGCAATGCCCGCCACGTGGAATCCGATTACAATCACGAAAATCACAGCCATCGCCGGCTGGAAGAAGTGGCCAAAGGCCAAAAGCCGCACGCCGTTATCCTTACTTGCTCCGATTCACGTCTGCCTCCGGAACTCATTTTTGATAAAGGTTTGGGCGACCTATTCGTGATTCGCGTCGCCGGAAACGTGGCTGGAAATTCGGAGTTAGGCAGCATTGAATACGCCGCCGAACATTTGAACGTCCCGCTGGTTATCGTCATGGGCCACAAGCGTTGTGGAGCAGTACAGGCAGCAGCCAGCGGAGGCGATCCGGGCGGACACATCAGTAGCTTGGTGAAGCAAATCGAACCTGCCGTTCAACGCGCCAAAAGCATGGCAGGCGACTTAGTCGACAATGCCGTTCATGCCAATGTCGATTTGGTCGTTCGCAACTTGCGCAATTCCGGACCCATCTTAAAGGAATTAGTCGAATCGGGCCGGTTGAAAGTTCTTGGAGCCTATTACGATATCGACTCTGGCAACGTGGACTGGATGTACTAATAGCCGTATCGTTCTTCGCGCCACGGGTCGCCATTCATGTGGTACCCATTGCGCTCCCAGAACCCGGCTTGATCTGTCTGTTTGAACTCCAGAGCGCGCAACCACTTCGCCGATTTCCAAGCGTACAAACGCGGGACAATCAGCCGCACGGGGCCGCCATGTTCCAACGAAATCTCCTCCCCATCGTGAAGAAAAGCCACCAACGCATCTTCGGCGATGCATTCGGCTAGTGGCATGTTTGTCGTCCACCCTTGGTCGTAGCCGTGGGCTACAACATACCCGGCATCCGGCTTCAGTCCACCGGCTAGCTCCACCAGCTTGGCAACCGAGACGCCTTCCCAAAGATTTCCCAAGCGTGACCATCTCGTCACACAATGAAAATCGCTGAACACCTTCACCTGCGGCAGCGCCAGAAATTGCTCCCAATTGAACGTGGCCGGTTGATGCACCAACCCTTCGAGAGCAAGACTCCACTTGGCCTTATCCATCGACGGCGCTCCAAAAGCATCCAGAATGGGCCACTTCAGCGTTCTCGATTGACCAGGGGGAATGCGGTTGGCGCGCCGAGTGTCCGGCGAAATAATCACACCATCGGGCACCGCTTCCGGCTGCGGAATTTCTTGTCCTTGGGTTTTTGTTTGATCCATTGCGAACATCAGTTTTATTGATTCCCTTTTCCATGGCCCGGATGCTGCTTGACAACTCCTTGTCCGTCTTTAAGGGTTCCTTGGCATGCCCAAGTTCCCGCTTACAAGTTGATTTGTCGCCGGTCACGAATGCAATCTTAGCAAGGAACCAACACTTATAGGCATCCCCGTCGGTAGCCACTTCTCCTTGTTTGGCGTTGTGTAACGCGCCAATTAAATCCCCAGTGCGGAGCAGCGCGTAGGCCGTCAAAATGCGCAAGGATGAATTCTTAGGATTTTCCTTGTTCAATTCGTAAAGCCGCACCAACGCCAGATTGTTATCGCCTTTGCGGATGTGGGAGATAGCGTCTTCCACTGTCTTTTGGTCCATGGTAGAGAGTCCAGCCAGCGCCGTTGCCAACCTGCCGTACTGCAAGTCAAAGCTTTCAGCGGATAAGGTAGGGGCCAACAACAGCAACATTATTGCCAGGTAACGCATATCTAATTGAACCTCATTTGGTCCTACGATTGGAGTCTCGGTCAGAAGCATATATCCGCAGCGGCCTGTTTTATTCCCGACGGACATTTGTATTACGGATGATTCCAGTATCCGGATCTGAGAAAAATTCCCGCTTGTCGCCACTAATACTAGGATGAGAACAATTCTGATTTTATTCATTTCCGCCCTCATAGGTTGGGCGGAGAACGGCGGGCGGGCGGCATATGTCGGCGGCACGGTTGCCACTTTCGATAACGGTGCTGATGGCCGGGTACTAACGGCCAGCGATGAACATCTGAGTTTTAGATCAAAGAGCAAAAACGTGGACGTGCCCTACGACAAGATTAATGTACTCGAATATGGACAGAAGGTGGATCGCCGTTTCGTCGCCGCAGCTTTGATCTCTCCATTCTTATTGTTGGCTAAGAAGCGTAACCATTTCCTAACTATCGGGTTCGAAGATGAAAAGGGCAAACAGCAGGCCATGGTGTTTCACGTTCAAAAAGGTGACGTGCGATCGTTGCTCGTAAGTCTGGAAGCTCGAACTGGACGTAAGATCCAGTACCAAGATGAAAATGCAAGAAGGGCAGGTAAGGGATGAGAAATCTAATAGTTATTAGTTCCTGCTGCTGTTCATTGGCGATGGCGATGGAACACCGCGTTGATTTCTTGAAGGCGGTAACGTCAATCCATCGCGTCTATGTTGACAAATTGAATGGGGGGGACCAAGCCCACCAAATTCGCGATATGATCATCACCAGCCTCCAAAACTCGGGACTGTTTATTCTGACGGAGAGCGAAGAAAGGGCTGACGCTGTAATCCGCGGATCCGCGGAAGATCTGATCTTTACCGAATCGCATCAATCGAGCGAAGGTATTAGCGTTAGCTCGAAGGCTCAAATAGGTGGGCGCAATAGTGGTAGCAGCAATACGGCTCGCATTGGCACTGGGCTCTCTGTTAGCGAGCACGAGTCGCAAAAATCGTCGGAGCGCAAGCACGAGTCCGTGGCGACCATAAGGCTAGTCGCAAAAGACGGAGACGTGATCTGGTCCACCACCCAGGAAAGCCAAGGCGGGAAACTGAAAGGCGCCAGTAAGGATGTGGCCGACAAGATCACCAAACAACTGAAGGACGATATAGAAAAGGCTCGGAAAGAGACGAACGCGGCAGCCCCAAGTCCCCGATGACGGGGCGGATTTATTTGGTGCACTGGCTCGGCAAGCCTCGCTACGGCGCGACTTGAGAGTGGCGCGCCGACCTAGGGTCGGCCTTACTTTAA
>JAYVXT010000054.1:0-2704 GCA_043785065.1 Bryobacterales bacterium
AAAGGAACGTTCACCGGGTCGGTGACCGCCCCCTGGACGCACGCCTCGCGGCGGCTGCTGCAAAAGTAGTTCTTGTCATAGCCGAATTGTATGACCGCATTGGTAACGCCTGGTAGTTGAGGCGTTGGAACGTTCACCGTGTGTGGCAGGAAATCTCTACGGTTAGCGCCGTCGGGACTGGGAAATGGCGGCAGCTTCACCAAGAGAAGGGCATTGCGCTGACCCTGAAGAAATGAACTCATTACAATCAACGATTTTCCGTCGGGCAGAATCTTGACGTTCCAAAATTGATTGACCCAATGATAGCGGCTCAGCGCGGCCGTCACACGGCGCGAATAGATGCCATCGATATCCGGTTTGGTGATACCGACTTGAGTCGCGTTCATGGTCATGCTTCCCATGTCCAGGACGCAAATGTCGCGCGTGTCAGGGTCGCTGGAACCCACTCCCTGATAGGTGCAGTAGGGCGCTTTAATCTGCGGGCAATTGACATAGACATCGCCCGAATTCGATCCGGGGACGCACTCACCACCCGTTAAAGCAACGCAATATTTGTAGTTGTCGGTTGAGCTAGTAGAAATCGAACTCGAGGCGCCGCTGACATCCAATAGAGGGTTGACCCCGCATGCGGCCATGGTCGGTAGGATTCTTGGATGCAGCCGCTTTGCCTGGGACGAAGTGAATTTGTACAGCGTGCCGCTCACCAATGTGCCCGGCGCCGAAGGTGAACCGAATTCGAAAGTGTCACTCCCCAGGAACGGACGGGCATCGCCCATCCAACTCAAATCCGCCACCGATGCGTTCGGCGCGAACTGTTGATGGCTGGGATGCGAATCAACCGCATTCGGCGCGCCAACTCCCGCGATCCCATGGAAAAATGGATTCTGCGAAGTGAGGAATCCAGGATCGGCGAACACCGCTGGAATCCCATTGAATCGGGTAAAGTAATAGCCTTCGCCCGGGGTCCGCGCCGGATAGACAATGGCCACGTCCACGTTCACGTCATTTTGCCGCGTTGCGTGACAACATCCTTTTTCATTGGCGTCCTCCAGTACCGTGTTGCCTGCGGCATTGTAGCCGTAAGGATCGGCAACCGCATTCCAAGTGACACGCGATTCCGGGCACGGGTAAATATCGCCGAAGTAGCAGGTTCCCACCACAGCAATCAGCCAGCCATTGGGGTCTAGTGGGTGCGTGGCTGGAGGCGGAAGCGACCCTGCCCAAGAACGTTGCAACGTCCACGTGTTGCCGTTTTTCACGATCAACCGCATGAATTCATTTACAGAATAGAGGTATCGGCATGCTGACTGATTATTGGCAGCGCAGAAGATGTCGCGCACCTCGGCATCCTGCAAGTAAGCGAAATTCGGATTTCCGACCTTGGGATTGTTGACCGGTTCAAGGAACAACGCATAAGCGGAATTGGAAATCGTACCGGCGGAATTGTCGAGTGTCCCTTGGGTGGGGGACACATAAGTGAACTTGTAGTACGTACCTCCAATCAGTATCTGCAACTGATCCATTGAGGAATTCCAGGATGTATTAGTTCCCGTCACCGCTGTACCCGACACGGAAACGGTGCCGGCCGAGTATTGCGCCGGCGTCGGATCGCCAGGCTCGCCGTCCACGGTTACCGTCAGGCATCTGGTTCCGCTAGGCCAATCTGAAACGGCGATTGGAGAATCGGCTGGCCGCGCCGGGCAGTCTTGACCGGCGGTCGCTATCGCCCCGCTGGTTACGGTCGAATAGTAAGGGCCATTTCCAGGTACCGTATCGGTTCCGGTGAATGGCCCGCGAAAGAACGTGGCGCTCACTTGCAACCATTTAGGGTCATTGAGGTTGGACGGCCCATGGCTTCCACCCCACCGCAGCGGCCAATAACGCCAGGTCGGCGTGCCGCTGACGATCCTCTTCGTGTTTAAGTCGAAGCGGAAAATAAATGCCATAGTGTCATTGTTGGGGTGCGACCGCGCAATAAACGTGATGGCGTTGGAAGCTCCCATTCGCCCAAACACCGTATAGAGTTGCGCGTGGAAATTGATTCTCGCCCACTCCGGGTGGAATGCCGCCATCTGCAGATCGAGCGCCTGCGCACCCTGAGTCAGATTAGTCACGTTCCAGCACGGCGCGGAGCCACATACGGTCACCGGTTGAAAGGCGGCCAAGTTGCCTTGGTCCGCATTGTTGCCGTTGTAGGTGAATTTCAGAAGGTAGAGATGGGCATCGTTGCTCCGCTGCACGCAATACATTGCGTTCCCATCGCTCCAGTCCCAAAACGCGCCGTTCTGACAAGGTAACGCAGGCCATCCAGTCGGATCGCCATTGTAAGGTGGACTCGTATGACCCAGTCGATTCACGGTTCCGGTGTCCTGGCCGATCCAGTACATAGTCGCGGCCACCTGGCAATGCAAACCCATTTCACCATTTGGGCCAGCCACCAGTGTCGGCGAGCAATTAGAGTAGGCGTCCTCATCGCCCCCGGCCTCCACCACCGGAGCCTGTCCGGTTTCATACGAATAGGAAACCTGTTGAATTGAAATTTCGTGCGTGCTGGCGGTCATCTTACGGACCAGGAGTCCAGCGTTCGATGCAGCGTATTGAACCGCTGAGTCCGAACCAGCCGGCGAGCCGCTCAAAGTCAAAGCGGCATCGTTGTCGACGCTCGCAATGGTGTAGACCACGTTATTAATCGTGATGGTCGAGC
>JAYVXT010000055.1:0-2703 GCA_043785065.1 Bryobacterales bacterium
CCTCCCAGATAGCACTCCACCATCCTCTTGCGTAGGGACGGGATGATTGCCATCATTGAGGCATGCAAACCATTTTCGAAGCGGCGGGTGGCATCGAAGGCCTGCGTAATCTTGCCGAAGCCTGGCATCACCGGGTGATGGCTGACGAAGTGGTCGCCCATGCGTTCAGCCATGGCTTTCACCCTCAGCACACCGAGCGGCTCGCGGCCTACTGGGCCGAGGCGCTTGGCGGACCCAATCTGTATTCCCGCGCCTATGGGGACGAAACCAAGGTCGTCAAAATGCACAGCGGCAACGGGGAGCACGACGAAATGGATCGCCGCGCAATTGTTTGCTTCGACCAAGCTCTGGCTGATGTGGGAATAGCCGGCGTCAGTGCGCTGCGGCAAGCGCTGCACGACTACTTCGCCTGGGCAACCACCACAACCATGTCCCGCTATCACCATTCCGTGGATGATGTGCCTATAGGCCTCGGCATCCCACACTGGTCATGGGACGGACTCCGGAAGTGAGAGCAAACGGCTGACCTGCGCCACTATGGAAAGCGGATGAAAGCAAGCCTTCACAACTTATCTCTGGTAGCTCTCGTCCTCGCGGCATTTCAAGCCACTGGCGCCCACGCCCAGAGCTTGTCGATTGCCCACCCGGACGATTCGTCCAAGCATGTCGAATATTTTTTGGAAAAGCCCGGTGGAAAGGGTCCCTGGCCTACCGTGGTCTTCTTGCATGGCCATCAAGACGGGTTGCGACCCGGCGGCAGGGACTTTGTCACGTGGGGCATCCTTGATCGATTCGCCAAGCGCGGATACCTCGCTGTAGCGGTCTCGCAACCTGGTTATGGCGCGTCGAGTGGACCAGCGGACTTTTGCGGGCCTTATACCCAACATGCCGTCTCGGCAGTCATCGCCAAGTTTCGGCGCGACGGCGATTCCGTTTTGGACAAAGTAGTGATCGAAGGCATTAGTCGAGGCGCGTTAGTGGCGGGTCTGATTGCCGCGGAGGATCCGTCGATAGCTGGCATCGTCTTGATATCGGGCCTCTATGATTTGCCGCGGTTCATGGCAGATCCCAAATCGGGCGAAGCGCGTTTAGTCGCCCAATCCATCATCGAAGAAACTGGCGGCGGAAGCGACGCTCTTCAGAAACGCTCCGTTCTCCACTTTGCGCGAAATATCAAAACAGCGGCGATCATCATGAATGGCGGAAAGGATGACCGTACCGACCCTGAACAAGCACGTCGTCTAGCGACGGAGATCAATTTTAATGGAGGAACCTCTCGCACCATCATTTACCCGGAGTACGGCCACCAGATCCCGGTAAAAGCGCCGGAAAGCGCGATCGGCCAATTCATCGATGCCGTGTTGGGAAAGTAGCCGATCAGCGCTCCCAAAATGTTCGAACCCGATTCTTTTTTTCCCGCGTCTTAGTGTGCGGGAGGGAACTATGAATCCCTTATTTCAGAAAGCCGCCGCCGCGGCAATTTTTTTAATGTTAGCGTCTGCAATGCAAGCGCAGCCTGGCTATGAACGCCGATATGACCGGCCCAATGAAGGACGCTACCGGCGCGAACCCCTCGACGAAGTGCGCGCCGACCTGGACCGCGCTTCCCGCGATATGTACTATTTGTCGCGTTCGGAAATGAATCGCTTTAACAAAGTGCGTCACGAGATTGGCGAATTTCAACGCAAATGGGAACGAGGCAAGTTCGACCGCCGTGAGCTCGACGACGTAATCCGCAGTTTGGATCAGGTGGTCAATCGCAACCGGCTGCAACCTCGCGACCGCGATTTGTTATTGAACGATATTTCCCGTTTGCGCGGTTTCCGCCGCTAGATCGCACGCATTCACAACCTACTTTAGGGCGTATTTTCAATTACTTGTGAAATGGAGGAGCCTTCAAACTTGACACGCCTTGCTACGCTTTAAGCAGAGAGACAAAAATTCTGCGCAGAATTCTCTTTTTCAAAGTTCTCCCTTAACACGGGGAGACAGCTCCCGGATCGATTCGGAAAGCTTCAAAAATTGGTGGGGCCGTCGTATGGAATTCGAGTTCTTTGTCTTGGTTGGGCGACCAGGGCAGAACAAGGTTGAAGTGCGGCGGCCACTTCGGTTTCAAATTGCAAAGACACGGCGCGAGGCCGTAGTGCATTTAAACAACCTAGAGATCCGTCAAGTGCTCAATCTTGCCGTTGCTGTCGCCAATCTTCTCCGGCTGCACACCAGCCATATCCAGCATCGAAAGGAACAAGTTAGTCATCGGTGTCCCCTTCTTATAACGGAGATGACGGCCACCCTTCAGCTTCCCACGCGCTCCGCCTGCCACTAAAGCCGGTAGATTCAGATGTTCATGCCGGTTACCGTCGCTTATGCTGCTGCCATAGACAATAAACGAATTGTCCAGCAGGGACCCGTTCGATTCTTTCGCCGCCTCGAACTTCGCGAGCAATCGCGCGGTCACTTCAATGTGATGCTGGTCGATCTTCTGCAAACGTGCGATTTTTGCTTCATCATTGAAATGATGCGACAAGCCATGGTGCGCATCGGGCACGCCTATGGAACGGTAAGTGCGGTTACCACCCTCGCGGCCCATCATCAGGGAAATCACCCGGGTCAAATCGGCCTGGAAAGCGATAGTCATCAGGTCAAACATCAGGTCGGCATGTTCTTCGAAAGTTGGAGGAATGCCCGCGGGACGATCCAGCG
>JAYVXT010000056.1:0-2700 GCA_043785065.1 Bryobacterales bacterium
CCGCCTCCGCCCCCCAACTGCACGTTCGGCTTTGCTGAGTTTGCGCCAGAAATTGCCGCCGTCGGACTGCCTGCGGGAATCGACCACAGATAGGTCAAAACTCCGCTAGTCGATGAGGATTGCGAACCGTCCAACTGCAGCCATTTTGAAATGGCCGTGGTATTTTTCGGGCCGGCAACGGCTGTGGTCTTTGGTCCAACCACGCAACGGTTTGGTAGTTCTCCAGGGCCACCTTCGAGGCACGGAATCGCCGAAAGATATTCATAGATCGCCTGCAGATCGCGGTCCGTCATGTTGCCATATGCGGGCCAGGGCATTATTTGCAGGAGTTCTCCGGAGAAAGGCGCGGGAATGCATTTGGTGTCCGGAGCGCCTTTGCACGTGGGATGGAGTTTGTCTAAATCAACGCCGGTTCGAATGAGCGTCATGAACTCATCCAACTTCAAACCACCTGCGGCCATACCAGTTTTATCCGGTGTGAGGTTCCGCGAGACGATGTGTGGAAATGGACCGGCTGGATCGGGGAACGCTCCGAAGTCGTTCATGCCTCCCATGTAAGTCGCCGGATTTACTTTAGGCTTCTGGCCCAGGTAGGGATTGCCGCCAATTGCATACGCAGTCGCCGGCCCAGCGGAATGGCACCCATTGCACTCACCTACGAAGTTCACTATGTAACTACCTAGACCAACCAAGGTCGCGTCCCTGCCAGTCAGGTTCAAAGACACGGGGGCGCCTTGGTAGCCTTTCAGGATTTTCGCTTGGGTCTCTGCGTCAAGCACTGTTTGGGCTGTGGCGAGAGATGAAAACAGAATTACCGGCAAGGCCATCTTGGCGATGCTAATGAGGGGTATAGAAAAACTATGCATTCTGGAATCTCCTAATTTGCGCCGCATCAAGAAAGGACCGCGCGGCGCACCCTCAATCATAGGCGTTGTTTTTATGAATGGCAACGCCCTTAGCCAACTTTCAGTAACCTATTAGAATGAGGTTCGAATGAAGCAATTCTCAACGGTCCGCACGGCGGCCGCTTTCCTTACTTTAACCCTGCCCGCATTCCCGCAAGGCGGCTTCGTGCCTGGCCAAAAACGGCCGCCCGGAGACCCTGTGCAAATCGCCCGAGGCAAAACGATTTATGGCGTCGGCTGCACTGCTTGCCATGGGGCCGATTTTCGTGGCGGCGACATTGGCGGGCCGAATTTACTCCGATCCCAGGCCGCGCTCAGCGATAAGAGTGGGGAAATGATCGCGCCAATTATTCAAGGCAGCCGGCAAGCCACGGGCATGCCGAAAATTGAGATGAGCCAGGACGACGCTCTTGCCGTCTCCGCCTACGTTCGCAGCGTTCTTGAAACCATCGGCGGGCAAGGGATGCCGCCGGCGACAGGCAAGGCTCCGGAGAAAATCGTGATTGGGGACGCCGACGCGGGCCAATCCTACTTCGCCGCAAAATGCGCTGGTTGCCACTCCGCGGATGGCGACCTGAAAGGCCTTGCAACTCGCTTCACCGAACCACGGGCATTGCAGAATGCATGGGTCGGAGGAGGCGCCCGGCGCAGGGGTCCGCAAACGTCATCGAAAGCGCGCATCGTAACCGCAACCGTTACGGACGCTTCCGGCGAAAAAGTGGAGGGGCGCGTCATGCGCATTGATGATTTCCTGATCAGCCTTCGTCTTGAAGATGACACAATTCGGACATTCACTCGCTTTGGCGACAAGCCCAAAGTAGAGCTTCGTGATCCGATGAAAGTTCACCGCGACTTACTCAGCGTCTATACCGACACCGACATCCACAACGTTACAGCCTATTTGGTGACCTTAAAATGACATTCCGCAAACACATACTCGCCGCAGTCCTGATGCTGCCCGTTTTACTGCGCGGCCAAGGTAAATCAGTCCCCACAACCGAGTTACTCAAACCGCTTAAGAACGAATGGCTGACTTACAACGGGGATTACACGGGCAAGCGCTACAGCGCACTCACTCAATTAAATCAGAGCACGGTAAAGAACCTCACGCTGGCCTGGATGTCGCGTCCAACTCCGGGACCTGGAGCTCAAGCCAGTGGCCGCCGAGGTGGTCTGGCTCCCGCGCCCGTGATCATCGGCGGCGAAGGGAAAGGTGACATCAACGCCGGCGGCGGCTCTATCAAGTGCTCCGTGCTAGTTGTGGACGGCGTGCTCTATTTCACAATGCCCGATAACGCATGGGCCGTCGATGCGCACGATGGCCGCGAATTGTGGCACTACTTTTGGAAGACTCGCGGCGGCACTCACATCGGTAATCGCGGCCTGGCCATTTGGAATAACTACCTATTCATGGAGACCCCGGATAACTATCTTGTATCGCTTGAAGCCAAGACCGGCAAGGAACGTTGGCATGTCCCAATCGCCGAATTGGAACAAGGTTACTTCTCTACCCCCGCGCCCATTGTCATCGGCAATCATGTATTAGTCGGCACCGGTAACGACATCGACGCTCCTGGCTTCCTGCAATCCTTCGACCCCGAAACTGGCAAGCTGCAATGGAAGTTTTACACCGTTCCGATGAACCCCGGCGACCCGGGACTTGATACCTGGAAGAGCCTTGACGCGGCGCGCCATGGAGGCGGCCAGGTTTGGATCCCAGGCGCCTACGACCCGGAAACGAAGCTCTACATTTTCGGCACCGGCAACCCAACGCCAGCGTACACTACCGGCACAC
>JAYVXT010000057.1:0-8888 GCA_043785065.1 Bryobacterales bacterium
CGTTCCCGCTCACGAACTACAGGGTTAAATGTTCGTCCGGAGTCTCAACAACTCCGGGCGGACGCGTGGGATCTCACGTAATTTATCAACTGAACCGCAAGGGTTCCATCTCTACAGCAAGCGGCCTCCAAACTTCCGGCAAACCCGGGAGTTCCAAGCCGCGAAGCTGGGAAAGTTGGGATCCGGGCGGTTCGTTATTTTCGAAAAGACAAGGAGGGACGCCGAAGTGTGACTGTCTTGAAGACTATAACGTAAATCCTTACCGCTAGCCACCACAATTCGCTGCTCGTACTTTCTCTCGGCCTGTACCTTTCCAAACCTTGATCTGGGTTCTACGTCCCGCGCCTAGCGGAAAATTATCGCGATTCCTTGCAGCGTTGCAATTGGAGGCGTCGGAAGGGCAATCGAAAAGAACTGGGGTGGCAGAAGCCGTCCGGTCTGGGTCCGCCCCACTTTGGGCACTCAAGAGCCTCAGCTTTGATATGACGCGTTATGCCACTCTTCACTTACGTTCTAGTGCGCCATTTCCAATCGCGGATTTCGGGCATATCCTCCCCAGTCCTTTCTATGTAGAGGCGATGCTCTACTAACTTTTCGCGCAGGATCTGCTTGAAGTGACCGCCACTCTTCTGCACTCGAGGCACGCGGTCCACTACATCTCCAGCCAAATGGAAACGGTCCAGTTCGTTCAACACCGTCATGTCAAACGGAGTGGTGGTGGTCCCTTCCTCCTTGAATCCGCGCACGTGGAAATTTTGGTGATTCGTCCGGCGGTACGTGAGGCGATGAATCAACCATGGGTAACCGTGGAAGGCGAAGATCACGGGCTTGTCGGTTGTGAAAATAGAATCAAACTCACGATCCGATAGGCCGTGGGGATGCTCGCCTGGGGGTTGCAAAGTCATCAAGTCCACCACGTTCACCACACGCACGCTTAGATCAGGTAAATGCTTGCGCAGCAGCGAAACGGCGGCCAGTGTTTCGAGGGTGGGTACATCTCCGGCGCAAGCCATCACCACATCAGGATCCGTCCCTTCGTCATTGCTAGCCCAGCGCCAAATGCCAATGCCGGCAGTGCAATGTTGAATGGCCGATTCCATGTCGAGCCATTGGGGCTCGGGTTGTTTACCCGCCACGATCACGTTTATGAAATTGCGGCTACGCAGACAATGATCAGTGACAGACAGCAGCGTATTGGCATCGGGAGGCAAATAGACGCGCACCACGGATGCCTTCTTGTTGATTACGAGATCGATGAATCCGGGGTCCTGATGGCTGAGGCCATTATGATCCTGCCGCCAAACGTGGGACGACAGGAAATAGTTCAAAGATGCGATTGGCCGCCGCCAGGGTATATCGCTTGCCGATTTCAGCCACTTGGCATGTTGATTGAACATGGAATCCACAATATGGGCGAATGCTTCATAGCAAGGGAACAAGCCATGGCGGCCTGTAAGCAAGTAGCCTTCAAGCCAGCCTTGGCACAGATGCTCGCTGAGCACTTCCATAACTCGGCCATCGGCGGTCACATGGTCATCGGAAGGCAATATTTCGGCGCTGGAATCGCGGTTTGTGACCTCAAACAAGGCGTTGAGGCGATTCGATGAGGTTTCATCGGGGCACATCACTCGAAAATTGGCCGCAGCCGCGTTTAGGGTCATCACATCGCGAAGCATTTGCCCCATGGGGACTGGCGATTCCGCATCCACACTGCCTGGTAATGGAACATCGACTTTATAATTGCGGAAGTCGGGAAGGATGAGATCCCGCAGTAGCAGTCCGCCGTTGGCGTTGGGATTGGCGCCCATGCGCCGTTCGCCCTTAGGGGCGAGCGCGGCAAGTTCGGCCTTGAACTTTCCATTTTCATCGAAGAGTTCTTCCGGTTTATAACTTTTCATCCATTCTTCGAGCATTCGGAGATGGTTTGGGTCGGTCCTGACATTATTCAGCGGCACCTGATGGGATCTAAAAGTTCCTTCCACTTGTTTGCCGTCAACTATTTTCGGGCCGGTCCAGCCTTTGGGGGAGCGCAGGATTAGCATAGGCCAGCGGGGCCGAGTGTGAAAACCTTGCCTACGCGCGTCTTCCTGAATGCGCAAAATGCGGTTTATGCCTTCATCCATGGCCGTCGCCATGGCTTGGTGCATTAGCGCCGGGTCTTCGCCTTCCACGTAGAACACTTCGTAACCGTAGCCTTCAAATAAAGAGGTGAGTTCGTGCTTGGGGATGCGCGCCAGCACGGTTGGCCCGGCGATCTTATATCCATTCAAGTGGAGAATGGGCAGCACGGCGCCATCGCGCGCTGGGTTCAAGAATTTATTGGAATGCCAACTGGCTGCTAGAGGCCCGGTTTCCGCTTCACCGTCGCCCACCACACAGCAGACCAGAAGATCGGGATTGTCGAAGGCGGCGCCGTTGGCATGCAGCAGCGAATAGCCCAATTCGCCACCCTCGTGGATGGATCCGGGTGTATCGGGCGATGCGTGGCTGGGGATGCCGCCAGGGTAGGAAAACTGCGTGAAGAGTCGCTCCATCCCCTGCTGACTTTGCCCCACATTCGGGTACAGTTCGCTGTAGGTTCCCTCTAGATAGGTGTTCGCCACCACTGCCGGGCCACCATGTCCGGGGCCCGCGACAAAGATTGCATTGAGGTTGTGGTTGAGGATCATCCTGTTCATGTGAACATAAATGAAATTCAAGCCGGGTGAAGTGCCCCAATGGCCCAATAAGCGCGCCTTAACATGGCTTGCCAGCAGAGGCTCGCGCAGTAACGGGTTGGCACGCAGATAAATTTGTCCTACCGATAGGTAATTCGCCGCCCGCCAATAGGCGTTCATGTTCCTGCATTCTTCTTCGGATAAAGCGCCGGGAGCGAGAGTAGGCATGATAGTCAGCATGCCAGATCTTGAGCAATCACGGGTCCACTTTCTTTTTGGTCGTCGAAGTGCTGTTTGATTGAAGTGCTATTTTATTATGGGTGGCAACTTTTGGAATAAGCCTTTATGGCGGAACTGCTTAGTGCGCTGGACGTTTCATTGCCAACCCATTGATCCTAATTCATCTGATCATTCCCTGGCGCTGGGCGATGCAACCGGCGTTTCAATTATTATCGCCATAGTGCTGTTGAATTGAACTGTAGTGCTGAATTTCTTCATGGAATTCCAGGCCGGCAACGAGGTGGAACCGATCCGTAAGTAAACCGCGACCACGGCGGCGGTGACTCGCGATGCCAAGGTGCAGGAGATCTCCATTGAACAATTGGTCCCTGGAGACGTTATCACGTTAAACGCCAGCCGGTTGCCTCGTGGAGACTGCAAATCCATTGTTAGGCAGTCTAAGGTTGTTAGGCAATCTACGGTGTTGAATCGCGGATAGCGTAAATATGGGTTCCAGTGCGCAGTAGAATTTGTCCCTCGGAAATCGCAATGCTGGCCAGAGTCTGCCCGTCTAACCGATTCTCCGCGAGCTTCTTGAATTCCTTCCCTGCAGCGATCACGATGGTATCGCCATCTTCATTTTGCAAATAGATACGCCCATCAGCGAATGTAGGCGATGCGGAAAAGGTTCCAATCAGACGTTGTTGCCAGTGCACTTTTCCGGTCTTTGCATCAAAGCAGGTGGCTATGCCGTTGTCGCTTACCATATAGAGTTCCTCGCCAACAATCAAGAAGGAAGGAGTTAGGGAAACGCTGCGGGTGTACTTCCAAGCAACTTCGCCGCCCGATTTCACGGCTAATAGATCCGCTCGATTGAACCCAGTGGAAAGAAAGATCAATCCGTGCCCGTAGACCGGCCGGGGAACGTTAGAGAAGCCATCCCCATATTCTACGAACCAAAGTTCCTTGCCATTATCGGGATTATAAGCCACCGTGCGATGCGCGCCGGGACTGATCAATTGATCCTTGCCATTTACCGAAATGATTAAGGGCGTGGCGAACGCCATGTAGGTTTGCCGCGTCGTCTTCCACTTCACTTTACCTGTGTTCTTGTCGAGAGCCACAACAAACTGCACGTCGGACCCATCGCAACTAAAGATCAACAAATCCTTGTAAAGAACCGGCGAGCCACCAGTGCCATGCACTGGGGCATAGTTCATCTTTACCTTCCAAAGAATTTCGCCTTCGCTGTTCAGCGCCGCCGTTCCATGCGAGCCGAAATGAACATACACGCGACCGTTTTCGATCACGGGAGTGGGGGAGGCATATGTATTTTTCGCGTGCTGCTTGCCAAGATCCGCCGGCGGGAACACGGTAATGTCTTTGATGATCTTGCCCGTCTTTGCGTCAATGGAAATTGCGTGAAGACCCGAATCGATCTCCGAGGTTACCCATATTTTCGATTTCTCAACAGACGGCGAAGACCAACCACGCCCAGGGATAGCGGTCTTCCAGGCAATATTTTTAGTCTCGCTCCATTCAAGCGATAGATGGGTTTCCGTTGAATGCCCTTCCCCGCCGGGGCCTCTAAATTGAGGCCAATCCTCCGCACGGGTGGTGACAATCGCCAGAGCAAGCAGAATGAAACGAATCAAACAATTAACTCCTTGGCGAATGTTTGGAAGAACTTTTCGATCATCATTTTCGATTACGTCTCCTGAAAAGTTTTTCCTAAGGGCTCGGCAGGAAATAACCTAGCCATCTTGTGAAACTGCTTGCTTACGCGCACGGCTCGGAACGTTATTCCGAGCCCTGACTATAAGGGAGGGGTTAGATAGGTTATTCCGGAACAGGCCCTAAGCCAATCCCCTCACCTTCCAGCCACTGCGATATTTCCGGCGCAAATGCTGATTTGCCGCCTTCATATTCTTGAAACTCAACTTCGCGGAATCCCACTCCAGTGTCGTCTTGGGGAACTTCGTCGCCAAACTCCCCAGCAGTACAGTCTCGCTCAACGGTCCCGAATAGTCGAAAGATGTTGACGTCTTTCCCTTACCCATCACGGAGTCGACAAACTGAAAGTAATGATTGTCCGCCTGAATGTCCGGCATGGTAATTGTCTGCACTTTCGCTTGCGAGAAGAAGATGGGTTTGCCGACGTGGGGCAACAACATCACGCCATCGGTCCCTATGGTGATCGATCCCTGATCGGGCATCTTCATATCGCCGATCAAATCCTGGATCTCGCGCGGAGGCCGCTCATCGCCGTCATACCAAGTCACGTTCACCGTGTTGGCCGCCGTAAACTTCGTCTCAGGGAAAACATATTTCACGATGGCATTAATCGCCCAATTGGTTTCATTCGGCGCGGGTCCTTCGGCGCGAACGGTAAGGGGTGAGGTAAGCGCCAAGGCCGCAAACACCGGGTCGTAAATGTGGCAGCCCATGTCTCCAAACGTGCCGGTTCCAAACTCCAACCGTTTGCGCCAATTCACCAAGTGGCAATAATCCTTGATGTAAGGAAAGGGCCGCGCGACGCCTCGCCAGCCATTCCAATCGAGGGTTGATGGCACCGCATCCTTTGTCTTCGGGCGCTTATCCATGTCGCCCCACTTCTTGTTGCTCCAAGTGTGGACTTCCTTGATCTTTCCGATCGTCCCCGATTGAATCATGGCGACAGCGCTCTTGTATTCCATCGACGAGTGCACCTGAATGCCCATCTGGGTGACAAGATTTTTCGCGGCGGCAAACTCGTTCAATTTGCGCGCTTCGGCTACCTTCGAGGTAAGAGGCTTCTGGCAGTACACATGCAAGCCACGCTGCATGGCGGCCATTGCCTGCGGAGCATGCATGTGGTCTGGCGTACCCACGCAGATAGCATCCAGATTCTTGTACTCCGCGTCCAACATTTTTCGCCAATCCTGGTAATGCTTAGCGCCGGGATATTTGTCTTTCACTTCCGTAGTTCGCGAAGTGTCGATTTCCGCCACCGAAACCAAATCCACCGAACTATGCGCCGCAAGGCTCTTCAGCGTGTGCCAAGCCATATTAGATGCTCCCATTGAAGCTAGCCTGACGCGCCCGCTGGCCGGAGCGGAAATCAGGTTTTTGATAAAGAATGGGGCTGCAAATAATGCTCTGCGTGAAAGAAGGTCCATAACAGAAATTAGCATACTACCGTTCTTTGGCCCACTGGCCGAATGTCTTACCTTCCACGGCCAGCTTCTTGAGTAACGGAGCTGGCGTCCACAATTCGCCGTGGGCCGCCTCAAATTCGCAAACCTTTTTGTACACTTCGTCTAGACCCACGGTGTCCGCAAAAAACATCGGACCACCGCGATAAGCGGGGAACCCATAGCCGGTGAGATAAATCACATCGATATCGACGGGCCTTAGCGCGATCCCTTCTTCCAGAATCCGCGCTCCCTCGTTCACCAATGCATAAATCGTGCGCTCCAGAATCTCTTGATCGGAAATCTCGCGCCGCTTTATTCCGGCCGCATTCGCCAGTTTCAAGATCACGTCGTCTACTTCCGGGTCGGGGGTTTGCTTACGGTTTTCGTCGTACTTATACCAGCCGGCTTTGGTTTTTTGCCCAAAGCGGCCTATTTCGCAAAGCGCATCGGCAACAAGCCCCACGCGCACTCCGGGCTTTTCCAGATGCTTGAACTCCTTGCGAATGCGCCAACCCACATCAAGGCCGGCCAGATCGCTCATCGAAAGAGGACCCATTGCCATGCCCCAGTTGTAGAGCACTGCGTCCACCTTCTGCGGCGGCGCGCCTTCCTCCACCAGGAATTGCGCCTCGCGGCCGTAGCAATGAATCATGCGGTTGCCCACGAAGCCACGGCAATTACCCACCAGCACGCCCACTTTGCCCAGCTTCTTGGCCAGCGCCATGGATGAGGCAATCACATCGTCCCCCGTTGCCTTGCCGCGCACAATTTCCAGCAGGCGCATTACGTTCGCGGGGCTGAAGTAGTGTGTCCCAATCACGTCGTGCGGACGCGATGTAATTGAGGCGATGTCATCAATGCTTAGCGTTGATGTATTGCTGGCCAAAATGCAGCCGGGCTTTGCCAGATCGTCAATGACCGAAAAGATTTCCTTCTTGATCGCCATGCCTTCAAACACGGCCTCGGTAATAATATCCACCTTGTCAAAATCGTCATAGTTCAATTGCGGTTTGATTAGGGCCATGCGTTGCGCCATGACATCAGCGGAAAAGCGGCCCTTTGCCACGGAGTTGGAATAATTCTTTTCAATAGTCGCCATGCCGCGCGCTAATGCGTCGGCTGAAGCCTCTTTTAGAATTACGGGAATTCCCGCATTGGCGAAGTTCATCGCAATCCCGCCGCCCATGGTGCCGGCCCCGATAACGGCCGCGCGCTTGATTTCGCGGACCGGCGTATCTTTTCCGATTCCAGGAATCTTTGCCACTTCACGCTCACCAAAAAAAGCATGGATCATGGATTTCGATTGCGTGCTGAACAAACATTTTTCGAAAATCTCTCGTTCTCTGCGGCAGCCCTCATCGAAGAGTAATGTTGTAGCCAGTTCCACCGCATCAATCGCCGCCAACGGAGCTTTTTGATTGCGATGCGTCTTCTTTGCCGCCGCCCGGGCCTCGTCAAATATCGGCGCATTAATTTCAGGAGAGCCGAGCTTATCGTCACGCTCTCTTGGCTTTGAATGGGAGCCTTTCTTCGCGGCATCCAAAGCAAAAGCAATCGCGCCGGTTAGCAGGTCGCCTTCAACGATCTGATCCACTATCCCCGCGCTCAAGGCTTCCTTGGCCTTAACCGGTTCGCCGAACGCGCACATCTTCGTGGCCATTGCCACGCCCGCCAAACGGGGCAAACGTTGCGTTCCGGCGGCGCCGGGAATAATTCCCAACTTCACTTCAGGTTGACCAACCTGCGCCGACGGCGAGGCCACCCGATAGTGCCCGCCCATGGCCACTTCGAGGCCGCCGCCAAACGCCGTTCCGTGAATCGCCACAACCACGGGCTTGGGGGAATCCTCCATCGCCAACATCAACGGCAGCAAGCTTGATTCACGCTTCTGGCCGCCGGTAATCTTGCCGAACTCCTTAATGTCCGCGCCGGCGATGAACGTGCGGCCACCGCCGATCAAGATGATCGCCCGCACTTCGTCATCGGCAGCGAATTGTTTCACGCCGGCCGCAATACCTTCAGGCACACCGGGGCTCAGCGCATTCACTGGTGGATTATTCACCGTAATTACGCCCACGCCATCCTGCTTTGAGTAAAGAATCATATCGCTCATATCTTTCGTTTCTCCAATTCGCTATCGCGTAATTCCCGGCGCAACACTTTCCCAACTGCGCTCTTAGGCAACGCCGCAACGAATTCAATTTCGCTTGGAACCTTAAACTTAGCCAACCGCTCTTTCAAGAATTCCCGCAATTCCTCGACCGTTACCGCCGCGCCTGGCCGTGTAACCACGAAGGCCTTAACAGCCTCCCCGCGGTAAGGGTGCGGCACTCCAATCACGCACGCTTCCAGCACCGCCGGATGGGTGAACAGCACTTCTTCCAGTTCGCTTGGAAACACTTTCAGGCCGCTGACGATGATCATGTCCTTCTTGCGCTGCACGATGTAGAAGAAACCATCTTCGTCCATCTTGGCGACGTCGCCGGTATACATCCAACCGTCGCGCAGCGCGTGCGCCGTCTCCTCCGGCTGATTCCAATAGCCCTTCATGATCTGAGGACCTCGAACGCAAAGCTCGCCTTCTTCGCCGATGCCCAATTCAATCGTTCCGCTCTCCAAATCCACAATCTTGAAATCGGTGTCGGAAACGGGAATGCCGATGCTCCCGATTTTCCGCACAGCCAACAAAGGCGTGGTGGAAGCAGTGCACGAAGTTTCGGTCATTCCAAACCCTTCCCGCAACATGGCGCCGCTCATCTGTTCAAACTGCTCGATCACTTCCACCGGCAAAGGGGCCGAACCACTGTTGAAGTTCTTCACTTTATGCAGGCCGCAA
>JAYVXT010000058.1:0-2698 GCA_043785065.1 Bryobacterales bacterium
ACCACCGCCGGGGGATTTGTCGACATATCCACAAACATCACTTTGAGTTGGATTGTACTTCTAATCCCCGTTATCATCTCCAGGATTGGTCGAGGACCCATTGAACCTGGAAGATGCCGGACTTGGACAAAATCGTTGTCTCCCGCCTTGTATTCGGCTGCGGGAGGAACTTCGGAAGGAGGATGGTCTAGTTGCTTCAACAGCCAGTCGGCAATTGCGATTTGCTGTTCGGACCCTTTCACCGATATGGTCTTGCGGGCAACATCCTCAAGCAGCGTGCGATTTTGAGTTACGCTTCTAACTACTGTTGCCATTTCTGATATCTGTACGAGCGTTTGAGTGTTAGCCAAAGAGAAAATCTTCTCCTGGTCGGCTGCAAATGACAGCGCTGAAAGTAGCAGTGCGAAGCCAATTTTGGTACTCATGCAGATACTGACGAAGCCGCCACTAATTCCGTGGAAGAAGAATTCGCCTCAAGATTCGTTACCATTGATAAAAGCACCGGTTCGCATCCTTCAATGAATATTATTGAGCTTCAAGGTGTCTCGAAAAATCACCCTATTTACGATTCGCCCTCCAACCGGCTGAAAGAACTTCTAACGTTTAACCACGCCTCCTACCACAAGGATTTTTGGGCGCTACGGGACATCACGCTTGACGTGAAGAAGGGCGAGACGTTTTGCGTTGTTGGGGAAAACGGATCGGGCAAAAGCACGCTACTCCAAATAATCGCCGGAATTTTGCAGCCAACCGAAGGCGTCCTCAAAGTGCAGGGCCGCGTTTCCGCGCTGCTTGAGTTGGGTTCCGGATTCAATCCGGAATTTTCAGGCCGCGACAACGTCTATCTTAACGCCGCCATTCTGGGGCTTTCCACAAAAGAGATCGACGCGAGATACAGAGCCATTGAAGAGTTCGCTGAGATCGGCGATTTCATCCGGCACCCGGTGAAGACCTATTCCAGCGGCATGGCGGTGCGGCTGGCTTTTACGGTGGCGATTCATGTGGACCCCGAAATCCTATTGGTCGACGAAGCCCTGGCCGTGGGCGACATTTACTTCCGCCAGCGCTGTATGCGCAAGTACGCCAGGGATGCCGGCAAGCTCCCACATCACAACGTCGCGCCGGCGCGCGTATTCGGCCTGCATTGCAGCCACGCAATCTTGCGGGGCAGCGAGAGCCGCCGCCGAGGAATCCTGCACGAACATCGCCGGGCCGCGGCTGGATTGCTGCAACACCAAAAACATGGCGTCAAGAATTTGCTTCGGCGCGGCACAGTAGCCGGAACGCCATCCTGTCATCGCGTAAGTCTTCGAAAGGCTGTCGACGATCACGGTGCTTTCACGCAGTTCGATAGATAGCGATGCCGGAGAAACATACATTGCACCGTCGTAAGTAATCGCTTCGTAGATTTCATCGCTGATCAAAGTCAGCTTGTGCCGGAGGACAAACTCGCCGATAGCTTCGAGTTCGGAGCGTGTGAAAACAGTGCCTACGGGATTCCATGGAATGTTCAGAGGAAGCACCTTGGACGCGGGAGTTACAGCTGCTTCAAGCGCGGCCAAAGGCAACGTGAAGCGGCCGTTCTCGATGGATGAATTACCGGCTTCGGCACTGCCCCGGATAGGCGATTGGTAGGCGTCGCAAACCGGATTCGGAAGCAGCACTTCCTCGCCAGGATCGACGAGAGCGGTCAAAGCACAATGCAATCCCAGAGTCGCGCCGGTGGTGATTAGAACTTCGGAAACGTCATAGGTAACGCCGTTGTTGCGTTGCAGTTTCGCCACTACCGCTTCGCGATACTTCATCTCTCCACGATTGTCGGGGTAGGTGGTATGCCTGTCGGCCAGCGCCTTGGCGGCGGCTTGCAGTGATATGCGGAGGCGTTGGAAAATCAGGTTCTCCGCGCATCAGCGAAACGATGTCGCGCCCTTGGGCTTGCAACGCTTTCACTTCAGCTAGGACGGAATTGACGGCAGTGGGACGAAGCCCTGAAACAATACTGCTTGGCATTGGCGGAATGACCATTACACCAAACCGGGTGGGTACGGCGCTTACTTGTCTTCAAGCATGGTCTGCGCTTTGCGAATTTGCGCAGGGGTTCCGCGAACCGCGATTGCGTTTTTGGAGTTCAGAGTGAATAAGCGTTTGGTCTCGGACGCGGATCGAACGGCGGTGGCGAGCTTTTGCAATTCATGGATGGTGTTGGGATGTTTCAGCCCGAACACTCGGGTGATGTCATCGTTAGAGGAGCGGAATTCAGGGTTCGTTGAACTCAACGGGACCGGCTTATCTATTTAACCCAAATCGAGTTGGCGCAGGCTCGAAAGCCGGCAATCGGCGCACCGTGCTGCTGCTGCCGCCACAACCAGTAGTCGTTGCGTAAGTCCGCCCATAGGTTTGCCGCGCCCACCGCGTTGTGCGAAGTATCCAGCGTGAAGTGGTGCGCGTATTCGTGCGCCAGCGTTTTCGCGATAGCCTCACGTAGTCCAAGAAAGGTCTTGAAATAGGGATCGGCTGGGTAGATTCCAGATTGCGGATGCGGCCCTATCGACGAGCCCCCGGTGCGGTGCCGGTCCACATCGTAACCAAGGCTTTCCGTGACGAAAAGATTGATCCGGTCTTTAACTAAGAACTTTTCGGGGATAACGGAATTCCCTTGCCGCCGTAAGTAAGCTCCTTCGGTGAATTGTAAGTCAAA
>JAYVXT010000059.1:0-8881 GCA_043785065.1 Bryobacterales bacterium
CGTGTCCATCTTCTGACAGATCGGACACCAGAATGTAACTCGCGCCCCTTCGCCTTGTTTGTGAGAAACAATCGGTGTTGAACAGCGGCGGCAGGGCTCCCCTCTTCGTTTATAAACCCACAACCGCGCGGAAGGATCGCTGCGTCCCGTGGTACGTCGCATTCCGGTGTATGTGAGGATTTGGTCGCCCGAGCCTTCGGCAATGTTGGCCAACAAGAATTTGCGGGCATTGTCCATCAGGGCTCCGATTTCAGCTTCCAAAAGGGAGCCGACCAGCCGAAAGGGATTGACGCGGCTGGCGAAACAAACTTCTGATTTAAATACATTACCTATCCCTGCCAGCAGGTGCTGGCGAAGTAACGCCTCGCCTACTTCCAAATCAGGCCGCGACTGAATTTTCTCAACGGCTAGGGCGGAATCAAACTCGGTCGCCAGTACGTCGGGTCCTACGCTTAACACGCTGCGGTGACGAGAGAGAGTAGCGCTGGAATGAAACTCTGCGATTGGAACATGAAACGCTACCGCTGTGAAGGCTCCTGTGTGAATCGCTACGCGCATTTGAATGCGAGGGCGCTGCCAGCGTTCCCCGGGCCTGTATATATGCCAACTGCCACTCATCAGCATATGGGTGAGAAGGATAAGATCGCCGGAAAAATAAATTCTCAACCATTTGCCGTTGGAATCCACGCGATCCACGGTCCGGCCTTTTAAGGGTTGGTCCACATCCACGCGGGTGAGCTGTGGAAGCTGAGTTTCAAAACCCGTGACAACCTGGCCGGCCAACGCACGATTCAACGTTCGCGCCGCCCGGTAGATCGTGTCGCCCTCAGGCATTTTCTCCACTTTCATTCGCGACTGTCTCGTGGGTGGTGGCTGCCGCTACGCGCCGCATTTGAAAACCGGCCGCCGTAGCAACAAATCCGCTCGTTTCCAAAAAACTCGCCATAAAATGGTCTTGCGATAGTTGATCGTTGATTGTGGAAATCAGCAGGCCACCACGCCTCCCTTGACTCCGTACCGCAACCGCCGCCAGCTGTTGGGCCACTTCGCGGGCAATCTGGCTGCGCTCGGGCTCTTCGTCGGGGAGGAACACCTGGATGGAGGGATTGCGCCTGCGAAAAAACGCGCTAAGCCTTCCATTCACCAGCACAACGTTTGCGCCGGCTGCGCGGGACATCGAATGCGGAGCAGCATCTACCGTCCATGGAAGCAATGAGCCGTAGGGATTGGCCGGATCGGAAGCGGCCAGATGAACTGTTTCGACGCGTTCGGAGGGATTGCTGAAGGTGCGGAGCAAGTCTACAGCCGCCGGCGTTGCAAACTGCGCGGCGCCCATGCCGGCGACAAACATACCTCTGCGGATCCAGCCGCTTTCCTCCATGGTCTTCAGGGCCGCATAAACTGGTGGGTATCCGCCGCGAACATTTTCCGCAATCGCCGTTTCGCGCATGACTATGCCATTCCTTACGAGCAGTTGTTGCGCAAGCGCAGCGCTCCACTCCGCCGCCGTTGCCGGCCCTAAGATGCGTTGCTCGATCAACGACCAGCGGCCTTGACCTGCGCGGTCGGCCGCTCTCCTTGTTCTGGCGCTTTGCAAAAATCCGACGGAGCCAACGGCAAACCGCTCACGGGAGTGCGGATGGCGATCCTTCTTCTCTATTAACGAACGCGCCGGCTGGAAATTGTCATTGGTGATCAACCCGGACCAAGCCAGTTCCCAAATCGCATCCGTAGTTTCATTCGCGAAACCGCCGACGGTTTGTTGGATGGTTGCTTCAAATGAAGCGCCATGACGGCGCAATAAATCCAGTATCTGTTTAGCGCGATCCGACAGAGTTTCCGGCAGCGTTTCGTAAGTTCCGGGTGCGATTAATTTACTGAGCGATTCGGCCAAATAGAGTGATACTCGACCGTCTCTATTCCCTAGCGATTCGCGCCCAACCCAAACTACGTCTCCTGAAGCGAGCAATGCATCGAGATCCGGCGGTTGGTAATTGGCAACGCGGGCAGGCAGTATCTCACGTTCGAGTTCCGAGGCAATCAGTTCACAACCTTGTAGAATTTCAATGGCATCCAGCAGGGCGTCCAATCCCCTACGCGGAGTGGTCACACCCTGCCATTTCCCAAGTAGCCGCGCAAATGCACTTTGATGCGCAGGTACTACTTCGCGCCGCAAGCGAGCCAGAGTTTTCAGCCGGATTTTTTTCAATACATCGGGTTCGCACCATTCGAGATGAATTCCAGTCGGGCGGAATTCGCCCTGCAACAGTTTCCTCTCGCTGTGCATCGCGCTCAGAATCGTTTCGACTTCCGGCTGAGCCAAACCGTATCTCTTGCAAATTTCGGGTGTCGTGAAAGGCCCGTGTGTACGCGCGTACCTGCGCAAAAGTCCGGCCAGCGGATCGGCAACAGGAGTCAGAAATACTTCGGCCAAACCAGGAGGAAGCGGAGTGCCGACGCCGTCACGGTAGCGCGCCGCATATTCAACCGGAATAAAACGTGACTCTCCGGCGATCCGAACTCGCAAGGCGCGCCGGGAATTTACCAAATCGTGCACGGTTGATGCGACCTGCGGCGTGGCGCAACGGGCGATCAATTCAGCTTCAGTGAGATCGCCAAGCTTTAACAGAAGATCATGCAGGCCATCTTCATGGCGCGCCTGGTAGTCAACATCGAGCGACTGAAGCTGAGCCTCGATCTCATCCATAGCCACTTTATCGAGTAACTCGCGAAGGTCGACATTGCCCAAAATTTCTTCCAATTGCGACTGATCAATGGAGAGGGCCTGCGCGCGCCGTTCCGTGAGCGGCGCATCGCCTTCGTAGATGTAGTTCGCAATGTAGGAAAACAGCAACGCTGACGCGAAGGGGGAGGGGTTTGACGACGTGATGGAAGTTACTCGAATCTGCCCCTGCTCAATCTTCTTCAAAACTTGAGCAGCTGCCCCAAGATCCAACACCTCACGCAAACATTCGCGGTAGGTTTCAAGAAGGATCGGGAACGAGGAATAGCGCGCGGCTACGGCCATTAGTGTCGCTGCCCGTTTCCGCTGCTGCCACAACGGAGCGCGTAACCCTGGGCGCCTGCGCGGCAATAGCAATGCGCGCCCGGCGGCCTCTCTAAACTTCGCCGCGAACAATGACGTGCTTCCTAACTGACGCAGTACTAGATCTTTTAGTTCAACCGCGGAAGGGATAAGGTCGGCATCTTCCAATGTTTCGATGCCTTCCGGTACACGAATCACAAATCCGTCATCGGTCCACATGGTCTCTACATCCAGACCGCGTTGTGCACGCAGCCGCGATGTTACCGCCATGCACCATGGCGCGTGGACTCGATTGCCAAACGGAGTAAGAACGCAGATGCGCATATCGCCTAGCTCGTCGCGGCAGCGCTCGATCAAAATCTGTTCGTCATTGGGTACGATACCAGCCGCCGCTGACTGATCTTCCAGATACCTCAAAAGATTCTCCGCCGCGTTTCCGTCAAGGCTGTGGTCTTCGACTAGTTTGCTATATGCCACAGGCCGTGGAAGTTGCATTAACTCCCGAGTCATCTCGCCAATTTTCTTGCCAAATTCAGCGGGACGGCTTGCTCTATCGCCATGCCAGAAAGGCATCTTTCCCGGTTCGCCAGGGGCGGGCGAAACCAGCACGCGATCATGTGTAATCTCTTCGATGCGCCAAGTGCTGGCTCCAAGGATGACAGTGTCCCCGGTGCGGCTCTCAAAGACCATTTCTTCGTCAAGTTCCCCAACGCGCGCACCGCGCGTTGCGCCAGCCAAAAAAACTCCGAAAAGTCCTCGATCCGGAATCGTGCCGCCGTTAGCGATGGCAACCTTCTTCGAGCCTTCCCTTGGTGTAACGCGATTCGCTACGCGATCCCAGGTTATGCGCGGGCGAAGCTCGGCAAATTCATCCGATGGGTACCGTCCGGACAGCATGTCAAGCACACTTTCAAACGTGAAGCGTGGCAATTCCGAATAGGGCGCGGCCTGGCAAATCACCCGGTACAATTGATCCACATCCCATGGATCAACCGACACCATGGCGACAATCTGCTGGGCGAGGACATCCAAGGGGTTGCGCGGGTAGCGTACGCTTTCGACGTTTCCCTCGTGCATGGCGCGCGTGATTGCCGCGCACGCGACGAGGTCGCCGCGGTACTTCGGAAACATTATCGCCGCACTAACGCCGCCCACATGGTGGCTTGCGCGGCCGATACGTTGCATGCCGCTGGCAACCGAAGGGGGAGCCTCGATTTGCACAACTAGATCGATCGAGCCCATATCGATTCCCAATTCCAGAGAGGAAGTGGCCACAATGCCGCGCAAAGTCCCGGTTTTCATGCGCTCTTCAATTTCTTTTCGCTGCGCTGATGCTACGCTGCCGTGATGCGCCCGCACCAAAATTTCTCCCGCGAGTTCGTTCACGGCGCCGGAGATTCGTTCGGCAAGCCTACGGCTGTTGACGAAAACCAGCGTCGAACGATGGGACCGCACCAGTTCCAAGAGCTTCGGGTGAATGGCGCTCCAGATGGATGGGCGCACCGGGCCTTGCGAGGCGGCGCCGCTCGGAATAGGCTCGATCTCATCCAAGCGCTTCATGTCATCTAGCGGAACTTCGACGCGCAAATCCAACTTCTTGGGTGCGCTGGCGTCAACAATGGTTACCCGGCGGAATTGCGGAGTGTTTAGCTCTTCTCCGCGTTCGGCGTGGTGGTTTGGATCCTCGTCGAACGATTCAAGGAAATCCTCGGGCTGCGTGGGCGGAACGCGAACACCTTGCTTCCTGGTGTCCTCCACTCCACCGAGAAAACGAGCAACTTCGTCTAAAGGCCTTTGCGTCGCCGAGAGGCCAATCCGCTGCAGACGCCTACCGCAAAGATATTCCAGACGCTCAACAGACAATGCCAAATGCGTTCCGCGCTTGCCAGGCACAAGAGCATGGATCTCATCGATTATGATCGTGTTGATCGACTTGAGCGCTTCGCGGGCGTTTGACGTCAGCAAAAGATAAAGTGATTCGGGGGTTGTGATCAGGATATCCGCAGGTTTTCTAGCGAAACGGGAGCGCTCGGCGGAGGTGGTGTCTCCGGTGCGAATGGCAATGGCTGGTTCGTGAAACACCACGCCTTGCTTGCGAGCGATCTGCGCAACACCCACTAGCGGAGCCCGCAGATTGCGTTCCACGTCTACAGCCAAGGCTTTGATCGGGGAGATATACAAAATACGGCAGCGCTCCGCCGCTTGAACTACAGGTCGAAACATCAGTTGGTCGATACACCACAAGAATGCGGAGAGAGTCTTCCCGGTGCCAGTAGGCGCGAGGATCAACGTCGATTCGCCGCGCGAGATGGAAGGCCAACCTAATTCTTGAGCCCGGGTCGGCTCCAAAAAGACCGCATTGAACCAATCTCTGGTCGGGCCGTGAAAAAGCGATAAAGGGTTGGATGTTTCGGTTACGCCTTTATGCCCTAGGGTGTCCACACTCATGGTTAGTATGATGCATTCAGGCGTTGCGCGATTTCAATTTTGAAAGGACAAGCCATATTTGAGGAGTTAGTTGATCGATATGATAATCATTGCCTCTGGCTGCCGGCCATCAGTAGCCCTCTAATCAAATCTATGGTGTCTGCCTCGGTCGCGCTCTTGTCTGTGCGCCATCTCGCCATCCGCGGAAAACGCACTGCAACTCCCGATTTGTGACGATTCGACCGTTGCACTCCCTCAAACGCGATTTCAAAAACCAGTTGAGGTTTTACAGTACTAACGGGCCCGAATTTCTCCAGTGTATTTTTCCGGATGAAGGAATCGACTTCGCGAATTTCGCTATCGGTAAGCCCGGAATAGGCTTTGGCGAAGGGCACCAGCGTTCCGTCGTCCCATAGAGCGAACGTGTAGTCCGTGTATAGGCTCGCGCGGCGACCATGGCCCCTCTGTGCGTAAATAAGAACAGCGTCTACCGAGTAGGGTTTAATTTTCCACTTCCACCAGACACCGCGCTCCCGTCCGACCGGGTACGGGGAATCCCTCCTTTTCAGCATTAGACCTTCAGCGAGCAGTTCCCGGGCTCCGCTGCGAAGTTCCGCGGCTGCTTCCCAATTCTTAGGTTGCAGCGCCGGTGGAAAGTGAAGGAGCAATGTGTGTAGCAGTTGCCGGCGTTGGTCTAAACCGCGAGATCTTACGTCTTCACCGCCCCATTCAAGTAAATCAAAAGCGAAGAGACGGGCTGGGGTGGCTTCAAGCAATTTCCTGCCGGGATTCTTCCTAGTGATGCGGTGCTGCAGGTCGGCTAACGGCAGCACAGCGTCTTTCCATGCAAGCAACTCACCGTCGATCACCAAGCCATCCGGCAAGGCAGAGTGTTGCGCGACAATGTCAGGGAAACTTTCGGTTAGACTCTCACCGCCGCGCGACCAAATGTGAACAACACCCTGCCGTTTTATTACCTGAGCGCGGATGCCATCCCACTTGTACTCGATGACCCAATCGTCAATGTTTCCCAGAGAATCTGGTTCGCCTTCCAAAGGATGAGCCAGGCAGAAAGGATAAGGCTGTCCGGGATTTGCGTCGGTCGTGTCTGTTTTCGACAAATCTTTCCAGGCTTTGGCCGTTGGCTGCCATGCTCCTGCCAGACGGTGTGCAACGACGTTAGTCTCGATTCCCGTGGCGGCCGCAATCGCTTTGGTCACGAGCCCTTCCGAAACTCCCACGCGGAAGGAACCGGTGATCAGCTTGTCCCACACGAAGCGCTCCCTGGCTGAAAGTAATCCCCAGCTTTCTAGCAGAAACTTGCGCTGTTCCGTTTTGACCATGGTACGCAGCGGGACCAAACGGGTGGTGATGAACTGATCGAGGCTCTCCTCGTTGGGATGTTCCGGAGACGTTGCCACCAGAAGCGCGGCGGTTTCCGCCAAGTCACCCACAGCTTCGTAGCATTCCTCAAATAGCCACGGGGGTACGCCTGCTGACTCAGCGGCCATTTCAGCTAATACGCGGGAAGGCGCGGGTGCGCGTAACTTCCCTCCGCGCAGGAAAAAAATTGCCCATGCTGCGTCGACCGCCGGGGCGTTGAGCAGATACTGAACGAGGATCGCCACTTTGTCGGTGGCTTTATTGGACCCGTCGATCACAAAATAAAGCTCGGCAAATCGTCTCACGCGACGTCAGCCTCTTCTAGTTCGAGCGGGCTTTCAGCTTCGTCCGAGAACTGCGACATAAGACCCATGGCAGAAATCCCTTGCTCATTTAACCAGCGAACCAGTGGGGCGACCGTTCCGTGCATGACCAAAACCTGTTCGGCCCCGGTTTGCTCGATCCCTTCAAGCAGACCCGGCCAGTCGGCATGATCGGAGAGGACAAAGCCGCGATCAATGGCGCGCCTTCTCCGGTGTCCGCGAACCTGCATCCAACCCGAGGCCATACCGGTTGAAAAATCACCAAACCTGCGCACCCATGCGGATCCATTCATTCCAGGCGGGGCCACGATAAGTGCTCCACTGAAGGCCTTTGTGGTGGCTTTTAGGGCGTAGATAGTAGGTGGAAGCGGGATGCCGCTTTGCCGATATATTTCATTCAAGCGCTGCACCGCGCCGTGCGTATAGATGGGTCCGATAGAGGGATCCACACCCGCGATCAGGCGCTGCGCTTTGCCGAGAGAGTAACCGTACAGGACGCTCGCCCGTTTATTGCAGCGATTTTGTTCCCACCAACCATTTATTTCGGCGAATGTTTCCGCGCTCGAAGGCCAGCGAAAGATGGGAAGAGCAAAAGTGGCCTCGGTCACAAAGCAGTTGCAACGCACCGGTTGAAAGGCTTCATTGGTAGGATCGGGGGTGATTTTGTAATCCCCGGAAATCACCCATGAGTAGCCGCCGCGTTCCACCTTTACCTGTGCTGACCCAAGAATGTGGCCTGCGGGATGGAGCGAAACGCTAACGGAACCAATACTGAGAGGGGTGTGGTAATCGAGTTCTTGGACGGTGATTTCCGGCCCAAGGCGAGCGTGCAAAATGGGCGCGCAAGTCTTGGAGCATAAATAGTTTAGCGAACCAGCACGTGCATGATCTGCATGCGCGTGCGTAATTACTGCGCGCTCAACGGGCGTCCAAGGGTCGATGTAAAAGTCTCCCCTGGGGCAATACAATCCCGCATCTCGCATTTCAAGGAGTGGAGCGCTCAAGCCCCTACCCGCCTTTTCGTCCATAACGCGGCACCGTCTCCTAGCTCAAAGAGCGGCTCATTATGCCGCAGAAGCTCCGTCGTTTCATAATCACAATGAATAAACCACGTAAAATTTTAGGTGATTCAACCATTTTGAATCCGTGCGGCAAACCAATCCCCCATCCAAGTTCCATTAGAATGAAACAACAATGTACTTGCAATTTTAAGTCCTGGATTACCAACCTATCCTTCGCAGTTGAGGCATTTTGAAGCCGTGTCCTTTGTTTTCAACAAAGGCACATTTTAGGTCTCCACAACATTTTGAGTTTGGGAAGAGGCAAAGTGGGAGCCGTTGAAGTGATCCGAGGCGGCGGTTGCTGGGGGAGTTCCAACTTGAGATGGTGAAGTAAAAGCGCCTGTTCATGATTGGGCTCGGTGTGACGAGGCATGACCAATAGACGGCCATCGGTTGTTGGAAAAGTAACATCCAACATCTGAATAGTGGCGAGTTTATCCAGCACCGCTCGCGGCGTTAATCCGGGGGCATGGTCCTTCAACCGATGCTTCAAGGTGACCATCAAGCAGTACGCCAAGAAGGCAACCATGATATGAGCATCGACGCGGCGCTCCAATTGATAAGTAGATCGGACGGACCGCCAGATCACTTTTCAAACACTTGAATGCGGCTTCAATCTGCGTGAGTTGGATATAACGGTC
>JAYVXT010000060.1:0-2694 GCA_043785065.1 Bryobacterales bacterium
GCCGGGTTCCATCGGCGAGCCCTTTCAGAAGGGGCGGTTCCAATGATTGAACTGGGCAAACTTATAAACCAGAAATCAGTAGACGCACAATCGTCCAAATGATTTTTGCACCGGCTTTTATGCTGGTTATCAAATTACCGCTGACTTTATTTTCACCGGCGGCGCGAATTTTGTACGTAACGGGAATCTCTGTTACGCGCAAACCGTGCTGCAGAGCGCTAACTTGCATTTCCACTGTCCAGCCGTAGTTGCGATCCTTCATGCCAAGAGCATTCAAACTTGTTACCGAGATGGCGCGGTAAGGTCCAAGATCGGTGTACTGGTGGCCCCAGAACAAATGGATGAGCATGATCGCCACATCGTTCCCGAATCGTTGATGTGGCAGTAGCGCACCAGGCTCAGCGTTGCCCAGCACTCGTGAACCAATCACAAGATCCGCCTCGCCTCGGGCGATTGGGGCAAGCAATAACCGCGCCTCGGACGCCACTTCCGAGTTGTCGGCTTGCATGAAGACGACTGCCTCGATGGAAGCCGGCAGGGCGGCGACCGCTTGCAAACAGGCAGCCCCGTAGCCTTTCTCACGCCTGCTAACCACCATCGCCCCGCGCCCGGCGGCAAGCGCGGCAGTCCGGTCGGTCGACCCATTATCGGCCACAATGATCAGGCTATATAAGTCCGGCGGAATAGCGTCCAGCGCCTGTTCAATCACCGCCTCTTCATTGAGTGCAGGGATGATGAGAGCTGCCCTGATTGCAATTGATCCTGATTCTGTCATGATAAGCAGAGGGAGGGCATAGTGGATCAAGAAAATTCTGGAGTTGGCGATGAATCCGTCAAGAAGCGGGATTCGCGCGCCTATCTTCCTATCCTACTCGCTTTAACGCGAGATTTGATGATTTCCGTTGTTCTGGCATTCGTTATTATCCTGTTCCTTTACCCTCCGGTGAAAGTGGAGGGAACCAGCATGATGCCGGTGCTGGAGGATCAGGAGCGGATCTTCATCAATAAGTTTGTCTATCAGTTTAATATTCGTTCCATCGAACATGGGGACGTGGTCGTATTCTACTTTCCGGGGGACCAAGCCAAATCCTACATTAAAAGAGTGATTGGCATCCCCGGGGACAGAGTCGTCGTGGAAGAAGGGCAAGTATACGTGAATGGGAAAAAGCTGGATGAACCTTACGTGCCCCCTGAATATCGCGACATGGGCTCCTTCGCTGAGGTCAAGGTAGGCAAGGAACAATATTACGTAATGGGCGACCACCGCAGTTCGTCAAACGACAGCCGTTCCTGGGGCTTGGTGCCGCGGGATCATGTTTACGGCAAGGCTGTTTTCGTTTATTGGCCGCTACAAAAGCTTGGGCTGTTGCATTAAGGCATCTCTACTGCATCCCTAACGACCCCATAATCCTCCGGACGTAGTTTACCGTTTCTGGAATGGGAGGAACCTTTCCCGCTTTATCCACGGTTGAGGGCCCAGAATTATAGGCGCTCAAAGCTAGAGCCACGTCTCCACCGTACCGGTCCAGCAACTGGCGCAAGAAATTGGCCCCTGCTCCGACATTCTGTCCGGGATCAAAAGGGTCGGATACCCCAAACTGACGCGCCGTCTCGGGCATCAATTGCATTAGACCCAATGCCCCTTTGGGAGATATGGCACATGGATTGAATGCCGATTCCTGCACAATCACGGCCCGAACCAAATCGGAAGAAATTCCAGCCTTCGACGCTGCCAGGGTAATTACGGGCTCTAGACCTCCTCTGGTGAAAGGGATGCAGGAAATCTGTTTCGCCGGATCCGCAAGAGGGACAAGCTGGGGGGGAATTTGCGGCTCTTCCCCAGGTAACTTGGTGATGGGAAAAGCTTCCGGGTTGATCTTCTTCACAGACTCGACTTGCCTTAGAACACTGTTCCTCTGCCTTTCAATGGAGGACTCCACGCGTTTCTCCGTCAATGGAACTTTAGGAGGTTCCGCTTTAGCGGGCTCCGGCGGCATATCGGATGCTTGCGTGCGCGCCGGCGGAACCGTCTGCGAAAACCCGAAGGCAAGGAATGGCAGCAATAGAATAAACTGAAAATAGATCACTCCTGCATCCATCGTTCCTTAGTGTCCATAAGTTCATACCTTGGCGCCTAGGAAGTTTCTGATGGAGGTAATTAGGAAGCAATAGTCTATTGTCCTTATTCAACTTGTTAGCATGGCAACGCGCGAAACCACGCGGATTTCTTGGAAGGTACGTTGCTGGAAAAATGGAGAGAGAAGCGGCGCTACGCCATGGCTGGGTCCTATCGCAGCTTGATTTGCAACCTACAGACTATGTTCTCGAAGTTGGATACGCCTGCGGCATCGACATGGCCCGCGTGGCGCAGAAAGTAACTAGTGGCCTGATCATCGGAGTAGACCATTCCGAAACGATGTTTCATATGGCTTTTAAGCGCAACCAGCAGCACCTCAATACGGGGCGGATGCAGTTGCATGTTGGCCCCGCCTCGAAGCTTCCTTTTGCGTTTCCTTATTTCGACAAAGCTTTTTCTATCAACGTTGCTTACTATTCGAAAGAGCAAGCCAAGGATTTCATCGAATTGAAGCGCGTCCTGAGTCCCGGGGGAATAGCCGTTGTGGCCGCTTACGATCTATCGGAAAAGGCGGCCCAGCGTCTTGAGTCTAATTTTCGCGACGCTTTGTTCAACGA
>JAYVXT010000061.1:0-8862 GCA_043785065.1 Bryobacterales bacterium
ATGCGAGGGACGCGCGCGGAATTGGCGATGGCCCAGTGGATGTTTCGCGGTTTGATCGACATTCCTGGCCCTGGCGAATTCGCAGGCGAACGGAACGAGTTTGTACGGCTGTTTTATCTTAAAACTTTTGAAACTGTCCCTAATCTCACGGAACTCGCCACATTGGTCCGAACCATCGTTGAAGCGCGTCGTATGTTCACCTACAATCCTTCCGCCGTTTTGATGATACATGGCGGTAGAGACGAAGTGAACCATGCCCAGTGGCTCATCAATGAGTTGGACAAACCTGCCCCGCTGAGTTCGGCGAATCCCGAATTCCGTTCCGCGAACGATGACATCACCCGAGTGTTAGGGCTGAAACACCCTACTACCGTCCCTGAGTTGCAAAAGCTCGCCACAGCCATTCGATCCGCGACCGAAGCCAACCGCATATTCACCCTGAAATCAAAAAATGCCATCGTGATTCGCGGAACACCTGCCCAAATCCGCAAAGCGCAAACAATGCTCCAAGACAAGTAGCAGCGCGGCGCCCACGGGGTTTGGTGTAATAGTCATTCTGTCCATGCCAAGCCGTATTGTTTCAGGGCTTCGTCCCACTGCCGTCAATTCCGTTCTAGCTGAAGTGAAGTCGTTGCAAGCGCAAGGGCGCGACATCGTTTCGCTGATGCGCGGAGAGCCGGATTTTCCCACGCCACCGCACATCACGGCAGCCGCGGCCAAGGCCCTTGCCGATGGGCGCACCACATACCCTGACAATCGCGGAGAGATGAAGTACCGCGAAGCGGTAGTGGCGAAACTCCAGCGCGACAACGGCGTCACCTACGACGTTTCCGAAATTCTAATTACCACCGGCGCGACCCTGGGGCTTCATTGTGCTTTGACCGCCCTCGTGAATCCCGGCGATGAAGTGCTGCTGCCGAATCCGGTTTACGACGCCTATCAATCGCCTATCCGGCTGACAGGGGCAGTGCCGAAGCCGGTAAATTCATCCATCGAGAACGGCCGCTTTACGTTGCCTATGGCCGCGCTTGAGGCAGCTGTCACTCCAGCGTCCAAGGTGCTTCTTCTAAACACTCCATGGAACCCTGTTGGCACTGTTTTCATGCATTCGGAGCTCGAAGCTATCGGCGAGTTTGTCCTCAGGCATAAGCTGATCCTAATCAGCGATGAGATTTACGAGGCGATTACTTACGATAGAGCAAAGCATATTTCCCCGGCATCGCTGTCCCCGGAACTGCGCGAACGCACGGTGATCGTCAACAGCCTCTCGAAGACTTACGCGATGACAGGATGGCGTTCCGGCTACTGTGCCGCGCCGAAGCAAATCCTTGATGCTATGTTTTTGGTGCTGCAGCAATCCAGCCGCGGCCCGGCGATGTTCGTGCAGGATGCCTCGGCGGCGGCTCTCGCTGGCCCGCAAGATTGCGTGGCTGCAATGCAATTCGAATACGCACGCAGGCGGGATGTTGTGATGCGGGAACTGAGCGGCATACCTGGCGTGAAGCCACTTGCTCCGGAGGGGGGTTTCTTCGTTATGGCTGACACGAGTGAACTGGAGGAGCCATCCGATGTGACCCGCCGCCGACTGCTTGAAAAGCACGGTGTCGTTGTGGTTCACGGATCGGCGTATGGCAGTCAAGGGGAAGGCACACTGCGGGTATCGTTCTCAAGCGGAGCTACTTTAGCCAAGGGTTTGGAGCGTCTTCGCGCCGGTTTGATGGAGCCTCGCGGATGAGCCTGGTCCAGATTGAAACCGATTTGCTAAAGGTCGAACTGACGAAGACGTGTGCCGGTGAAATCCGGTTCGATGCAGTGAGCAGGGCGCTTTACTCAACCGACGCCAGCGTCTATCAGATCAAGCCGGCGGGCGTGCTGGTGGCAAAGTCCCGCGAAGATGTCGTCGCCGCGGTGCGCGTATGCGCCGCACTGAAACATCCGCTTACGATGCGGGCCGGTGGCACTTCGCAAGCAGGGCAAGCGATTGGAGAAGGACTGATCGTCGACACCTCGAAGTACCTTAACCGTGTGTTGGAAGTGAACCCTGAAGAGCGGTGGGTGCGCGTGGAGTCGGGCATCGTATTGGACGAATTAAACGCCCAGTTGAAGCAATACAACTTGCGTTTCGCGCCAGACATTTCAACCGCCAGCCGCGCTTGCATCGGCGGGATGATCGCCAACAATTCCAGCGGCGCGCGTTCGGTGTTGTATGGCAAAACTATTGACCATGTCTTGGAGTTGGAAGTTGTGTTCGCCGATGGAAAGGTCGCCCGATTGGGGCCAGATGCCAAGGCGCCGCTGAACGATTCGAGCGAGGGGCGCGCCTACAAAGCAGTCCGCGAGTTGGCCGCGAGGCATCGCGACGAAGTTCTGGCGCGTTATCCGAAAGTGCTGCGGCGCGTGGGTGGCTATAACCTGGACGAGTTCATCGACCCTTCAAAGCCTTTCAATCTGACAAAGATGATTGTTGGTTCGGAAGGCACGTTGGCCGTGGTGCTGGAGGCCAAGCTAAACCTTGTGCCGCTGCCGAAGGCGAAGTCGGTGGTTGCCATTCATTTTCACACTCTGTTTGAAGCACTGGAAGCAACGCCTTTAATTCTCAAGCACGGCCCATCGGCAATCGAAGTGATGGACCGGCATATTTTGGACAACACGAAGAACTCTCCCGCGCTTGAAACGAAGCGGAAGACTTTCATTGCTGGGGAGCCTGGGGCGCTGCTATGTGTGGAATTCTACGCGGACGATGCAACTGAGTTGGGGCCGCGAATGGAAAAGTTAGAGGCCGATTTGCGTGGTCGCAGCCTGGGCTATCATTTCCACAGAGCTACTGTCTTGGCCGATCAAGCTATTATTTGGGGACTGCGCGAAGCGGCTCTCGGCCTATCCATGTCGATGAAGCAGGAAGCCAAGAGCATCTCCTTTGTTGAGGACACGGCTGTTGCGCCAGAGCGTCTGCGCGAATACATCGAAAAGTTCCTTGGTATCATTGACCGTCATGAAACCACGGCGGGCATATACGCCCATGCCTCTGTCGGTTGCCTTCACGTACGGCCTGTGGTGAATTTGAAAACGGAAGAAGGCGTGGCGAAGTTCAAGGCCATTGCCGAAGAAGTGGCTGATCTGGTGCTTGAATTCGGCGGGGCGCTTTCGGGCGAACATGGCGACGGTTTAGTGCGGAGTCCGTTTCTGGAAAAGATGTTCGGGCCAACGCTATATCAGGCGTTTCGCGAGATCAAGAATGCCTTCGATCCGCATGGCATTTTGAATCCGGGCAAAATCGTGGATGCGCCGCCGATTACCAACAACCTGCGTTATGGGGCAGGTTACAAGACACCCAACCCACGTACTCATTTCGACTATTCGGAATACGGCGGCTTCGGCGGGGCGGTGGATATGTGCAGTGGGTTGGGCGCATGCCGCAAAAAGACAGACGGGACGATGTGCCCTTCTTACATGGCTACGCATGAAGAGGCCGATTCCACTCGCGGGCGGGCGAATGTGCTGCGGCTCGCGATGGCGGGACGATTAGGCGAAGCGGGCCTGACGCAACAAGGCGTGAAGGAGACTTTGGCGCTGTGTCTGGAGTGCCGCGCCTGCAAAGCGGAATGTCCGGTTGGCGTGGACATGGCGCAGTACAAAAGCGAATTTCTGGCGGCATATTACGATCAACACGGCACACCGCTAGAGGCGAAGTTGTTGGGGCGCGTTCATGAAATGGCCAGGTGGGGCAGCATGGCGCCATGGCTGGCGAACGCAACGATGGGAATGGTGAAGCGGTTTGCGGGCGTTCATCCGAACCGCAACTTGCCGCCGCTTGCGGAGAAGACGTGGGATAAGTTGGTGAAGGTGGAGGCCAGAACAACCGGTCCATTATTTTTCAAGGACACTTTCACCAATCACTTTCAACCCGCGGTGGGCGTGGCTGCGATGGAAGTGATGGCGTTGGCCGGACAACGCGCGGGCTTTGCATCTAACGTATGTTGCGGACGGCCGTTGATCTCGCAAGGGCTGCTGGCTGAAGCTAAGGCGCTGGCGCGACAGAACACCGATTTGCTAATTGCGGCGACTTCGCGAGGACAGAAGCTGCTCTTCTGCGAGCCGAGTTGTTTATCCGCCATTAAAGAAGATGCGCCGGCATTGCTTCGCGGGAAATTGCAAATGCAAGCGGAGACAGTTGGGGCGGCCAGCATGTTGTTTGAAGATTACCTGCTGAAAGAAGTTTCGGCGGGACGGGCGCATTTGGATATCAATCCGGAGCCTGGCGAAATTCTGATTCATGCGCATTGCCATCAAAAGGCGATGGGGCTGGGTGGGGCGACGGCGGCACTGTTGGAACGTATTCCTGGGGCTTCGATTCAAGATTCCGGGGCGGGGTGTTGCGGCATGGCTGGGTCGTTTGGTTATGCGCGGGACAAGTATGAGCTTTCGCGGCAGATAGCGGAACAACGACTGTTGCCTGCGATTCGCGCCAATGGAGCAAAGCCCGGTTCCACAGTGGTCGCATCCGGATTTTCCTGCCGGCATCAAATCAAGGATTTCGGAGGGCGGCGGGCGGTTCATCCAGCGGTGCTGTTACGTTCCGTCTGGAAGGAATCGCTATGAGCCTTGCGGCGATTTCGCTGGCAGCTCTGGTAATCGCGGTTATTGTTAGTTGCACTTCCAGAATGAACGTTGGTGTACTGGCGATTGTGATGGCCTGGATCGTCGGCGTTTACATCGGCGGCATGAAGCTCGACGTGGTGCTTTCCGGATTTCCCACTGTGTTGTTCTTGACTTTGGTGGGCATGACTTTGTTATTCACGCAGGCCCAGCAAAACCAAACGTTGGACAAGTTGGCCCATCACGCGGTGAGTATGTGCCGCGGCAATACGGGGTTGATTCCTATTCTGTTCTTTCTGCTGGCGGCGGCATTGGCTTCGATTGGTCCGGGCAATATTGCCACTATCGCATTGATGGCTCCGATCGCGATGAGTGTTGCGGGGCGGGCGAAGATTCCTTCTTTTCTGATGGCCATTATGGTTGGCAACGGGGCGAATGCCGGGGCACTTTCGCCGTTTGCTCCGACGGGGATTATCGCATCCGGGTTGATGGCGAGGAACGGGTTGGCGGGGCATGAGTGGCAAACTTATCTGTACAATTTGGCGGCTCATGCCATAGTGGCTTTTGGCGGGTACTTCCTGTTTGGAGCCCTGAAGTTGTTTGGCAGCGTCTACGATCCCGGAGAGGTGGACGATACTTCGTTTGACGGTAAGAATTGGCTGACGGCGGGCGTGATCTTTGCGCTGGTGGCGTGTGTAGTGGTGTTTAAGATCAATGTGGGCATGGGCGCCTTTGCCTGTGCTGTGATTTTGTCGCTGGCCGGCGCGGGTGATCTTACCGAAGCGATCAAAAAACTTCCTTGGGCGGTGATTGTGATGGTGTGCGGCGTGAGTATTCTTACAGGTCTTTTGGAGAAGACGCAGGGCATGGCTTTGTTAACCGATTTGCTGGCGCGCTTTTCGACGAAGGGCACGATTACGGGATTCATCGCACTATTGACGGGGACGATTTCGGTTTATAGCAGTACGTCGGGTGTGGTGTTGCCGGCGTTTCTGCCGACTGTGCCCGGACTGGCTGCGAGGCTGGGGGCGGACCCGATGGCGATTGCTTCGGCGATTAATGTTGGCGGGCATTTGGTGGATGTTTCGCCCCTTTCGACGATTGGGGCGCTGTGCATTGCGGCGGCTCCGGCGGAGGAGGATTCACGAGCCTTGTTTAATAAGATGATGGCTTGGGGATTTTCCATGGCCGTGGTTGGGGCGCTTGGGTGTTGGGTTGCGTTTCGGGGTTAGGGCATTTTCCAGAGCCTGAAAAGGCTGGCCGGGAGGCCAGCCGCAGACCAGGGGGTCTGCCCCACTTTTTCATCATTTCCTCACTTTCACTTATCCGTTAATAGCCTAGCTTTACGGCGCCTTCTTGGGTTCCAGTTACTGAGCTTTGGGTTAACCACTCTAGAGATGCCCTAAATAAAAGCAGGTGATTCTTTTCCCACAAGGCATTGTGAGAGGAACAGGCAAGGTCCACGAATACTTTTTCCTTGGCTCCGTAATCGGTAAACAAGGTTCGGACACCTTCGGGGGCGACTTGCTTGTCGAGCGCGGCGCCTACGAACATCGCGGGTATTTTCATTTTTCCAACTACACCGGCGTTCCAAGCTCGGGTGGGTGTGCTGGGGGCGCGGCGAACGCCTGTTCCCCAGGTTGCGCCGACCTTATCGGCTGCTAACATTTCCGACCAGACAGAGTTGCGCGCGGCGGGGTCGACTTGATCGGGACAGCCTATTTGACGATCCCAATTGGCATCGAACTCCGCCCTGGACTGCGTATTAAACGGGGCCTCTCCTGGGCGTAAGGCGGGAAGTTCGTTCGAACCGTTGCGTTGATAGGCGGGCGCAAGCAGCACGAGGCGCGATACTTTTTCGGGATGCTGCGAGGCGAAGCCTCCGGCGCGCGGGCCGCCTAGCGACCAGCCGATTAGGCTCAATTTGTCCGTGCCGCGTAGTTTGCGCAAGTGATCGACGACGGCGCCGATGTCGTTCCAATCGGAATCGACCGTGGTGATGCGGTCAGTATAAGTGGGCTTGCACGGGGCGGGAATCAGGCTGGGCACGAATTGCGCTTGCTGTTCCGCGGAGAGGTTGCAAGGATCGTTCATTGCGGCGGGTCGGGCGGATCTACCGTAGCCGGTCATATCCATGGCGAAAACGTCGAACCCGGCGCGGGCTAGGAAGGCCATCCAACTGTAGTCCTGATACGGCGCGTCGAAGGCGACTTCGGCGGGGGTGCCGGCGCCATGAATGAAGAGCACAACGCGATCGGAGGCGATGGGGCCGCGAAGGGCGACGCCTGCCTGGACGACTTCCCGGACATAGATGAGTGGAGTTTGGCCGGTCATGGATGGAGCAGTGGAGCGGACCTGGACAAAGTGGTCGAGGCGGAGAAGGCGCTGGGCATCGTCGGCCAGTAGGAGTGACGGGGCTAGGCAGAGAATACTGAGAAGTGTTTGGGTGTTCATGGTCCTTTTTATCTTATATGGAACACGCGCAAAACGGAGTTGGCCCTTTGCGTTTATGCGGCGGTACACACGTGTGCCGCGCGCATGAATGAGAAACTTTCGGTCGTTTAGTTTTTACTTGTCTTGACGCGGCCAATCCCTTAACAGCGTTTTTGGATTTCTATTATGTGACCGGCACCCTGCATAAAAAGTGGAATACCGCGCGGACTTTTCCGTAGAAGTATGCTGGCCAGCAAGTTGTCTTCCGCATTAGTTGTATCACATGAATTATGCATCCCGGCGTGTACATGGCCAACCGTTCATGCGCAAGCGGCGTCCTTCGCCACAACGGAAAATCCGCTGCGTCAAGGCACGCTTAGCGCTCTGGAACTGGCAAGCATCACCAATCGCTGCATGAATATCATCGGCATCGGAAGCACATTCGGCATCTGCCGGTCGTGCAGAGCCGGAGTCTTGTCGGCAAGTAAGTAAGCCTCACCCGTACGAGCAAGCCAAGGGCCGCCTCTCATGAGGCGGCTTTTTTATGCGTTCGAGAAATTGCCCACTCACATGCTCAGCTAAACTCTACAGCAAAGCAAAATGTCCGAGAGCAACAAAGGGCTGCTGCCCATTCCCAGTTCGACGTTGAGCGCCAATAGCGGGGGATGCGGACTTCGATGCGCAACCGCCCTCAAACCCAAAATGCAATCCTAATTCATCCATCACATCCGTATCTCCATCTATGGTTTGCAACCTAATTCGGATTCTTCAAATCCGAATTAGGGGCCAGCCTCGTAATGCTAAGTGAACCCGCAAGAAAAGGGTAATCGAAAAGCGCAAAGGTAAATCCGTTTTGCGCGATTGATAAAAGAGGAGATTACAATGAATCGTCGTTACTTAGTTACTATGTTGACCGCTACCGCCCTTGTGATTACGGCTTAAGCCAAAAACCCTATGGTGGGCGGCAAGGAAATGTACCCAAACAAGAATATCGTTGAAAACGCAGCGAATTCGGCCGATCACACCACGCTAGTCGCCGCCGTCAAGGCCGCGGGTTTGGTTGATACACTAATGAGCCCCGGACCTTTCACCGTATTTGCACCGGTGAACGCGGCATTTAGTAAGTTGCCCGCCGGCACGGTTGACACGTTACTGAAGCCGGAGAACAAAGATACACTCGTAAAAGTGCTGACTTACCACGTTGTTCCCGGAAAAGTATCCAGCATGGACATTAAGAAAGCGATTAAGGCCGGCGGCGGAACCGCTACATTCACCACCGTCCAAGGCGGCAAGCTTTGGGCAATGATGGACGGTAACATGATCGTGCTCAAGGATGAAAAGGGAGGAATGTCCAACGTCACACAAGCCAATGTATTTCAATCGAACGGCGTGATTCACGTTGTAGATACAGTGGTTATGCCCAACTAACTTCCTATCGCATCAACTAAGAGAGAGCCGGTGGAATCTAACCAGATTCTCCGGCTCTGTGCTTTGCGCTCGAATTGATATGATCGAACGGATGCCCGACATCAGGATCCTGACCACAAAGCAGTTAGCGGCTCTTCGATGCTATCCCACTCCAACCGTAGTTAACGCCCTCGAGACCCTCGGCGTGCGGGACCGGCTTAACGGTTACTCCAGCCCCGCCATCCAATGTTTGTTCCCCGAGCTTGGCGCCGTAATTGGATATGCGGCAACCGCCGCCATTCTTACCAAATCAGGTCGAGTGACGGAGATTGCGCTCCGTCACCCTCCCACACCACCGGACGTGCGGTTTTCCGCATCCGGCGGTTGAGCCCAGCGGCGTTACGATTCAGCCGCAAGATTTGATGG
>JAYVXT010000062.1:0-8853 GCA_043785065.1 Bryobacterales bacterium
CTCGAATCTACTCATCAGCTCGACTTGTCGTGGTACGCCATCCACCCCATAGAAATGCTATTCACCGTGATGGGCCCTGGCTGCATTGAAGTGACCCGCACTGCTTCCACCAACGACGTAATTACTTGCAAGTGGAAGGACGGCCGGCTGGGCACGGTCAACGTGCTGCGTCCCTATGGCGATTACGGCGCGATTGCATTTCGTGAGAAGGAAATCGTCTCCACGCCAAAGTACAAACACTCATATACCAACATGCTTAAAGAACTGGTGCAATTCTTCGCCACGGGCGCGCCTCCGGTTTCTAACGAGGAAACCATGGAAATTTTCGCTTTCATGGACGCCGCCCAGCGTAGCAAGGAAAACGGCGGCAAACCCACAAAGGTGAACTAAACAAAACTAACCAAACAAAGTTAACTAACTAAATAGTGGGCCGACGCGTCGTCGGCGGGGGCCCGAGGCTCCCCCTGCTCAGGTGCTGAATACACATCGAAATCCAATGATTCTCGTCTCAGAGCACAACAACCCAGGTATTAAAAATACGCTTGACGTAATACCCTCTGCGTAATACAATCAAACTTGATCAGATCTTTCAAATGCCCTGATACCGCGCTGCTCTTCGACGACCAACTCGCCCGGCGCTTCCGGCAAATCGAACGCTCAGCCCGGCGAAAACTCCTGTACCTAAACACAGCGAGGCGGCTTGAGGATCTTCGTGTCCCGCCAAGGAACCGGCTCGAACAATTGAAGGGTAATCGAACGGGCAGCTACAGTGTCCGGATCAACGATCAGTGGCGCATCTGTTTTGTTTGGGAGAACAGCGATGCGTTCGACGTCGAAATCGTGGATTATCACTGAAGGAAGGCGCAGACTTGTATGAAAAAACTCGATCCAATCCACCCCGGAGAAATTCTCCTCGAAGATTTCATGACTCCGGTCGGGGTCAGCATTAATCAACTGGCGCGTGATATCGACGTCCCGCCAAATCGCATCAGCATGATCGTCAACGGGGCTCGTTCCATTACCGCCGATACGGCGTTGCGACTCGGGGCTTACTTCGGCGTCTCCCCTGAAACCTGGCTTGGATTGCAGCTCGACTACGATCTTCGCGTTGCTAGGCGCTTAAGCGGCGACAAGATCGCCAAAGCAGTCCGCACCCGTCCCGCCGCCTAATTTTTCCTCTTCGGGGCAGCCCCAAGTTATCATAGTAATATTCCATGTCAAAACTACTAGAAGGCAAGACGGCCCTCATCCTCGGGTTAGCCAACAAGTGGAGCATCGCCTACGCCATCGGCCAAGCCATGTCTCGTGAAGGCGCAAAGCTCATCCTCACCTACCAGAACGAGCGTCAGCAGAAAACCGTGCAAGACCTAGGAGCCGAACTCGGAGCCGCCAAGATTATCGCCTGCGACGTCACCTCCGATGCCGAAATCGCTTCGCTGATCACGACCCTCAAGGCCGATAGCGTCACACTAGACGCCGTCGTCCACAGCATCGCCTTCGCCAACAAGGAGGACTTGAGCCGCCCGTTCGTTGAGACCTCGCGCGCCGGATATCTACTAGCGCAAGACGTCAGCGCCTACTCCTTCGTCGCCGTCTGCAACGCTGTCGCTCCGCTGATGCCCAATGGTGGATCCATCATGACGCTCACCTACCTCGGCTCAACGCGCGTCTGCCCCAACTACAACGTGATGGGTGTCGCTAAGGCCGCCCTCGAAGCTTCCATGAAGTACCTCGCCTACGACCTCGGCCCGCAAAACATCCGCGTCAACGCCATCTCCGCCGGACCAATTAAAACAGCCTCGGCGCGCGGCATCAAGGATTTTTCGGCGATGCACGAAACCGTGGCAGCCCACTCGCCATTGAAGCGTGTTACCGATCCTGCCGAAGTCGCCGACTCGGTCGTCTTCCTTGCCAGCCACCTCGGACGGGGCGTGACAGGCAACGTGCTTTATGTAGATGCGGGATTCCAAATAATGGCAATGTAGGCCGCTCAGCACGGATAAATGATATCGCGGCGGTGCATCCTAATCACTCTAAGTGGCGGACCTTGTGCGTCGCAATTTCATAAATCCTGGGACCGTCCTAGTTTCTTCTGGTGCTTATAGTGAACCATGAATCGCAAAGCTGAACGTGCCATGATTCTAAGTATGCATTAAAACTTTTAGCTGAATAAATGTTCTATCGAATCTCATGAAGCGGTCGAAGACCTAGAATTTGTTCAAGCATCCCGCCAGCCCCCGATGATAATCGGGGGACTGCCACTAGCCTTGGTGAAACAACAAATTAGCGAATGACGAGTATCTCGGAATCCCCCGATTGCCATCGGGGGCTGGTGCGTGGTTGTTCACCTCAATGGTGAAATACGCCGCACGCGGAACTGCCTTTGCCTCAAGCAGTCTGGGTCTTTCCTGTCAACTCAACCGCCGTTTTCAGGTTCATGGACGCAGCCCAACGCAGCAAGGAAATCGGCGGCAAACCCAAGAAAGTGAATTGGGGTTAGGGAATGTTATCAACTTACAGTATCCGCAGCAACGATCAGTGGCGCATCTATTTTGTTTGGGAGAACAACCATGCCCTTGACGTCGAAATAGTGGATTATCCCCGAAGGAAGGCGCGGACTTGTATGACAAAACTCGATCCGATCCACCCTGGAGAAATACTCCTCGAAGATTTCATGACTCCGCTCGGGGTCAGCATTAATCAACTGGCGCGTGATATCGACGTCCCGCCAAACCGCATCAGTATGATCGTCAGTGGGGCCCGTTCCATTACCGCCGACACGGCGTTGCGACTCGGGGCTTACTTCGGCGTCGCCCCTGAAACCTGGTTTGGATTGCAGCTCGATCACGATCTTCGAGTGCCTCCGCCGCGCATCAGTGAAATCGTGAAGGGCCGGCGTGAAATATCGGCTGACACGGCTCTACGTCTTGGGCGCCATTTCGATACATCGCCTGAGTTTTGGATCAATCTTCAAACCAAGTTCGATCTTCGATCAGCGATGGAAGTGGTATTACCTGAATTGAGATTAGTCCGAGCGAGACGAGTTGCCGCATAGTCCGCATTGCTTCGCCAAAACGGAATCACGCGCATGCCCTGAAAACCATGCTGGCCGGGGAACACCTCGTGCTCACTCACTCCTTTCAGCGCTCATCGCAAGGCATTTTGAATTGGACTGAGATGTATGACGTGGCTGGGCTGATTTACTCCCCGGCCTTTCGCCGTTCTTCGTCACTCCGTCGCGGCGGCAGCCGAAGGCCATCGGCTCAATCGCCACGGCCACCATGCCATGAAGCACAACTTGAACAGCGAAATCGTGGAAATGGGAAGCCTATATTTCTTGCAAACCTCTGACAGGCAATATAGTGGTGACGTTTTCAGTAGCTTAGCTGAAGGACAATGGAAATATGACCGATACGAGTTCCGAAGCCGAACGTATCCAACTCGATCTATTCCGCAAGATGACACCAAGCCAACGAATAGCGCGTTTTTGCGAATTGATGGATGTGGTTGAGGGGATGCAGAAAGCGGGAATCAGGCGGCAATATCCTAATATTTCGGATCACGAAATGTTGATGCGGCTCGCGTTGCGCCGCATTGGCCCGGAACTTACAAAGAAAGTGTATGACTGGGAAGATAAATGAGTGATCTGGTTAGGGCATTTGGGCTTATTTCCAAGGCGCTGGACGAATTGGATATTCCATTTGTGATTGGCGGATCATTCGCCAGCAATACCCATGGAGTGGCCCGATCCACTCAGGATGTAGATCTAGTTGTTGAGTTAACTCCCTCTCAACTTACTTCCTTCGCTGAGCGGCTCGGGAAGGGATTTTATCTGGATGCTGAAGCGGCGCGGAAGGCCTTGCTGGCAAACCGTCCATTCAATGCAATCCACATGCAGACGGCTTACAAATTTGATTTTTTCCCAACCTCATTTTCTCCTCTTGGACCAAACTAGATCAGCCGCCGATTGTTTGTGGTTGTCCCGGAAATATCGCAACTTGCAGTTCCTGTGCTTTCTGCTGAAGATGTGTTACTGATCAAGCTTTGGTGTTTTTCAATTGGTGGACGCATTTCAGACAGGCAATGGAATGACATTGAAAGCGTTGCGAAATTGCAGGTGGGCAGACTGGATTTTGCCTATCTGACATCTTGGGCATCAATCTTGGAGGTTGATGATTTGCTGGCTAAGCTAAGTTAGAAAACGGCTAAAGCCGACCTTTCGCGAATGCATGTCGCAACAGCCGTCCGGCCAACTGTATCAGGTCGAACTAAGACTACTCCGTCGCTTTGGCTGACAGGGTATCCGTGGATGTTAGCCATGCCCTCGTCGAGCGTGGGCGATGATCGAGATTCTTGTCAGTTGCTAATGGATCCACCGATTCCAAATCACACGCATTGGTGATGGCGTCATTTATTCCTTTACCTCCATTGCCTCTGCTTGCGAAATGTATCCTTCGGTCCAACCATCCCTTCCAAGTACATGTTCAAAGATCGCCATCCTACGCCCCCAAGTGCTTCGCCAAGAACGGAATCCCGCGCACTCCATGGAAGCTATGCTCACCGGGGAACACCTCGTGCTCAATGACGCCTTCCGCGCTCATCGACGCATACACCTTGCTCAACCTAGCGAAACTCTCCTTGCTGGCGGCTATAGGGAAGATGTTGTCGCGCTCTCCCGATTCGGCAAACAATGGCCGGGGGGCGATCAGCCCCGCCACATCATACATTTCCGCCCAATTCAAAATGCCCGGCACATAGTTGTCAATACAGTGAGAAATGCTCAAAATCGAATCACGGAAAGTATTTAAGTAGCCACTCACCATTGCAACTTTGATGCGCGGTTCAAGGGCCGTAGAAAACAATGTCGCCGTGCCGCCGCCGGAAATGCCCATGCACCCGATTCGCGAAGCGTCGATATCAGCGCGCGTCTCCATATAGTCAATCACCCGTTTGATGTCGTAAACGCGCCAGCCGATCATTGTCTGGCCAAGCAGCAAAGCGGCTCCGGCGGCAGGCTGGCAGGACGATTTGCCCAACCCGCCTTTCTTCGTAACCTCATCGCGGCGGCAACCGAAGGCCATCGGTTCAATGGCCACGGCCACCATGCCTTGCTCCACAACTTGCAGCGCGAAATCGTGCTGATATCCAGCTTTGTCCGTTCGCTCCTCGCCCTTGTCGTCAATCCCCACGATGTCGTCCACACCGCGACCGTGGCCTGGGACGCAGATTACAGCAGGATATTTCGCGGCAGGTTTCTTTGGCGTCAAAACGTAACCAAGCATGGCTTGACCGGGACGTGTGATGATGACAAATTTTTCGCGATGATAGCCGGGGAATTGCTTCGATTCCAAGATTTGGGCCTGCAGGGGTTCGGCCTTGGCGGGGAATTCGCCGATCAGTTCCAGAACTTTCTTGCGCAACTTTTTCTGCCATGCCAGGGTTTCAGTCTTGCCGGATGCCTTAAAGGTTAGCGTCAGTGGCGCCGAGGCATGGAGTTTGCGGGTCCAATCGACTGGGTCGAATTGTTCCGGATTAACTTTGTTTTCGTAGTTATCGAGGGGCCCGGTGTACTTGGCCTTGGCGGCCTTCAACGGAACATTTTTTAATTGGGATGCGGCCAGGGCGGCGAAGCCAAATTTACGGCGTGAGACTCGGAGTGACATTTGTTATAGTTTACGTCCATTGCATTAACAATTGTGAAACACAAGGGACTCTGATTTGGTGTAACCTCGATAGCGTTACTTCGTCTATGAACTAGATTGGAGAAGTTGATTGTGACAAGCACCCCTAGAGTTGCGTTTTTTGCCGATTCCTTCCATGAAGTGAATGGCGTTGCGTTGACCAGCCGTTCGCTTGACGCTTACGCCCGCCGGAATGGTTATCCTTTCTTGAGCGTCCACGCCGGACCGGAAAATCGTTGTTGGACCGACGGCGATGTGACCACCCTTGAAATTCGCCGCAGCCGCGCGAAATTTCCGGTGGAAGTGGACCTCTACTTTGACCCGTTGTTTTGGCGCAATTATTATGTGGTGGAGCAAGCTCTGGACAGGTTCAAGCCAGACGTCATCCATTTAACCGGCCCCAGCGATGTAGGTATTTTGGCGGCCTACTTCGCGCATTCGCGAGGCATTCCGTTGGTTGCAAGCTGGCATACGAATCTTCACGAGTTCGCTGCGCGCCGGTTGCATTCGATGCTTTCCTTCATCCCCAACAAGTTTCGCGACTACGCGGCTGCCCTGACCGAACGTGGAACGCTCGATGGCGTGGCCCTGTTCTACAGAATTGCAAGAGTATTGCTTGCGCCCAATCCGGATTTGATCCGCCTGCTTGAAGCCAAGACCGGCAAAAAAACTTTTTTGATGCGTCGCGGCGTGGATACAGCTCTTTTCAACCCGGCGAAGCGTTACCGGCAAGATGGCGATTTTGTGATGGGCTTTGTTGGCCGCTTGCAGCCGGAAAAAAATGTCAGGCTGCTGGTGGAAGTGGAAAAGTTGCTGGCCGAAGAAAATCACCGCTTTCTGATTATTGGCGAAGGCCCGGAGCGCGATTATTTGGAAAGCCATTTGCGGCGCGCCCAGTTCACGGGAATCCTTAAGGGCGAGGCGCTGTCGAACGCTTACGCCAACATGGATTTATTTCTGTTTCCGTCGCGGACAGATACTTACGGAAACGTGGTGCAAGAAGCATTGGCAAGCGGCGTTCCGGCGATTGTCACCAATCAAGGTGGGCCTCAGTATATCGTCGATCACGGCGTCAACGGTATAGTGGCGGGTACCGATGATCACTTCGTCCATAGCGTCCGAGACTTGGTAACGGACTTGCCGCGGCATCAACAAATGCGCAAAGCCGCGCGCGCTGCTGCCCTTGAAGCCAGCTGGGACAAGGTGTTCGACAACGTCTACAACTCTTACCGTTTCGCGCTGGAAGCTCCGGCGGACCAGTGGCGGACGGCCAGCTAATAGCGCTTCGTGCTATCCTGCCACTACCACTATGGCCGGAATTTTTCGCGACAATTTATTAGCAGGCAAAGTTGCCTATGTCACTGGAGGGTCCAGCGGCATTGGGCAGCGCATGGCTGAGCGCTTGGCCGCTCAAGGCGCGAAGGTTATGATTCAAGGGCGCGACCAGCCGAAGCTGGATGCGGCGGTGAATCATATTAATAACACCGGCGGCAAGGCGGAGAGTGTTTCGGCCGACGTTCGCGACTATGCGGCGACAGAAATCGCGCTGGCAAAGTGTAAGGAAGTGTTCGGGCCTATCGACATTCTGATTGCTGGGGCGGCCGGTAATTTTCCTGCTCCCGCGCTGGGTATGTCTTCCAACGGTTTCAAGGCCGTGATGGATATCGACCTGTTGGGCACCTTCAACGTATGCCGCGCGGCGCATCAATTTCTGCACATACCAGGAGCAAGTATTATCGCGATTTCCGCCGGGCAAGCGCAGGCTCCCATGGCTTTTCAAGCGCACGTTTGCGCCGCCAAAGCGGGTGTGGAGATGTTGGTGAAATCGCTGGCTCTGGAATGGGGTAAGGACGGGATTCGATTGAATTGCATTACCCCCGGGCCGACCGATGATACCGAAGGGATGCGGCGCCTTGCCCCATCGGAAGAGCACCGGGCGAAGGTACTTCGGGCCGTTCCACTGGGACGCATGGGCACACGCGATGAGCTGGCGGATTTGGCCCTGTTCCTGAGCACCGAAGCGGCCGGCTACATCACCGGTTCAATTTTTCATTGCGATGGCGGAACGGCAATTTCCGGACGGGGATTGGCGATTTGATGGCTAAAGAGAAACCTGCTTTACTTCGACAGATTGGCCTGACCAGCGCAACCGCGCTCGTAATTTCGAATATGGTGGGTACGGGTATTTTTACCACCACGGGCTTTCTGGCGGGAGATTTGGGTGATCTGTCCCTGGTACTGGGCATTTGGATTGCGGGAGCGATTTGCGCACTGGCCGGCGCATTTTGTTATTCCGAACTTGGGATAAATTTTCCCAGTTCCGGCGGCGAGTACGTCTACTTGACCGAAGCCATAGGTCCGGCGGCGGGCTTCATGGTGGGATGGATCTCCTTCGTGGCCGGTTTTTCCGGCCCTATTGCCTTGGCGGCTTTGGCATTTGCTGAATATGTTGGTTACTTCTTTCCCGCCGTAAAGATGGAAAATGCTCATGTTCTGTTCGCCGGTTTGAAGGTTGGACCCGGACAATTGGTGGCCTGTAGTTTGGTTGCGTTGTTCACCATCTTGAATATGTTCGGAGTGGGACGTATCGCGAAATTACAAAACGTGCTAACCGGCATAAAACTAACTGTAATTGCCGGCTTCATCATTCTTGGCTTTACGGTTGGGCATGGAAATTGGGCGAATTTTTCGCAAAACGCCGTGCGCACCAGCACGATGAACATTCCATCGCAATTTTCCATCAGTCTTATTTTTATTTATCTCGCCTATAGTGGCTGGAACGCGGCGACATATGTTGCTGAGGAAGTACAAAACCCTGAACGTACGCTGCCACTAGCCTTGACCCTCGGAACCTTAATAGTGACGGTGCTATTTGTCGGCTTGAACCTAGTCTTCATTTATGCCCAGCCGTTGGAACAGATGAAGGGTGTGGTGGCGATCGGGACGCTTTCGGCTTCGCATTTGTTCGGCCCGGGGATTTCCGGCATCTTTGGATTCCTAATGGCCGTTTCTCTCATGGCGACGGTGAATGCCATGGTGACCATCGGCCCGCGCGTTTATTATGCCATGGCGAAGAACAAAGCATTCTTCCCCGCCGCCGCCGTGGTGCATGAAAAGTGGCGCACTCCGGTGAATGCCATATTGATGCAGGGAGCCTTCACCATTCTCATGA
>JAYVXT010000063.1:0-8846 GCA_043785065.1 Bryobacterales bacterium
GTGGCATACGCTTTGGGGGGGAAAGTGGAAAGCAAATATGCAGCTATGGATGCCGGCCGGGTCCGAACCACAAAGTCTACGAACTCTTTCGTTTCGACAGTGCTGCTGGTTGGAGTCTCTCCGGCGAGGCGTATGCCTTCATAGGACGTGAAGAAGAATGTACGGTTTTTTAGGATTGGCCCGCCTAAAGTGTAACCGAATTGGTTGCGGTGTAGCGGTGTGGTTGTTGTCGAAAAGAAGTTCCTGGCATTGAGCTTGTTGTTCTGCAAGTAGTCCCATGCGCTTCCATGGAATTGGTTCGATCCGGCTTTGGAAACAACATTCACGTGAGCGCCCATATTCCGCCCTTCCGCCGCGGTAGCGTCCGACAATTGAACGGCAACCTGCTCAACTGATTCGACATTCGGCGCAACCTCGGCGTTGCCGCCGCGCGAGATGGAATTTACGGACATGTTGTCCACGCTGTAGGAATTGGAATCAGATCTGGCGCCGGCAAAGTTAACGCTTGGCCCGCTTCGACCGGTGAGGTTGTCCACGCCCATACTGCGTCCGGTCACTCCGGGTTGAAGCACCATCAGGTTAAACACACTGTTGTTGGGCACCGGCAGTTGCGCAAGAGTTGCCTGATTCATTGTGGAGACAATGTTGCCCGTTTCGGTTTGAAGCACTGAAACCTGATCGTTTATATTGATCACGTCGTGCACGCTGCCCACCTCTAATTTGAAATCCACCTTACGGATTTCATCAGGCGGCAGAACAAGTGAATCCTGCCTGGCGCCGGCGAAACCTTCCTTCAAAGCTTGAATAGTATAGTTTCCAGGGCTGAGACTGGGTACAACATAAGTTCCCGCAGCCGAGGAGGAGACTTCCCTCGAAACACCGGTATCGAGATTTGTTACGCGAATCATCACACCGGGGACAATTGCTCCCGAACGATCAACCACGGAACCCTGAATACCGCTACTGAATTGACCCCACGCGATGGAAGCGCAAAGCAGCATCGCTATGGACACGAGCCGAGTGCCGACCGAGAAGATGTTGGCTGGCGAATTGCGAGCGGAGTTCGTTGCAAGAGCGACCAAATGTTCGACCATGGACACACCACCTTTTTTTTCAAGCAGTTCTGCGCCCGTGCGCAGGATTGTATACGGTATTGTGTACGGACAATGAAGCAATGTCAAGTCCCGAGTGGCAGTCCCTGTTGACAGCCGATCCATTCCAGAGGCAAAGCTATGGCGATTCTCTTCCTGATTTGCCGTTACTGCTTCGGCGGGTCGCCGTGGAATCCCACAACGTGAGGAAGTTCGACGTCAGCTTTTGATTGGTCAGACTGGCGCGGATCCTTTCGGTGGGGATCCATTTTTTCTTTGAGGATGAGGTCGTGAAACTGCCGTTCGGTGATCTTTTTTGTCCCGACCAATTCCTTGTGCCATCCGAAAAGTTGGATACCGCCGGGCAATTACGCGGCCTAGCTAGTACAAAGCGCCGTAGTCGCGAGCGAAAGAGCGACGGACCTCAACCGGCGTTTTCGCGCTCATGGCCGACCCGTGTGATCAGGAACTCGATGCATTCGTCTGAAGTCATTTTCCGGAGTGAAAGTTCAGAGAAAATGATTCCGGCGCAGGCTCGATCAGCCTATGACTCGCTTCATCGCCGAATGGCGCACCCCCCTATGAAAATGGGGATTCGCCGGACTGGCGTCCGGCGGTTTTACGATTCTTGAACCTGAATTGATGCGACGAAGTTATTTCCGTTACCTGAGCAGTCGTGCCAGGGGGCGCTCCGCAGACCAGGGGTCCGCCCCACTTTCCAAGTTTCCAATGTCAGGAGGATGCTTCTTGAATCCTGAAATGTAGAAACTCCAGTTCCCCCATTGGCGCGAACGTTTGAAAATCACAACTGCCGCCCTACCAGCTCCCTCGCTCGCCGAGCGCGTCGATCACGCGGCCAAGCCGGTCCGCACCGTTGTCCCAGTTGAGTTGGATGGCGTGTTCCGCCCGGTCCGCGTCGCCTTCGGATATCGCCTGAATGATCTCGGCATGTTCCTTAACCGACCTGCCGAGTTCATCGAGAATTCCGCTGGCGTACAGCCGCCAATATCGTTCCGCCTGAGGCTGCGTGGATTTGTGCAATTCCAGCAGCCGGGGTCCGGCGCTGGCATCCATGATCTGACAGTGAAAACTGATGTCGAGTTCAAAAATCCGTTTGGGATCCAGCTGGCGGGAAGCCGCCAGGTCAGCCAGGCCCTCATTGATGACTTCCAGGCTTCGAATGACTTTGTTCCGTTGAGCGGGACGCAGACCCGCGGTGAGTCTGGCGCCCAGTCCTTCAATGTGCCCAATGATCGAATAGAGTTCTTTCGCGTCCTCTTTCGTGAGCGGAGCGACGATGAGGCGGCTCTTGCTTCCGTTGCCTGAAGACGTCACGTAGCCTTCGCGTTGAAGCCAATGGAGCGCTCCCCGCACGGGTGTGCGGCTGAAGCCTAGCCGGTCCGCAAGATCCGCTTCGATGATCCAGGTGCCGGGAGACAACTTGCCATGGACAATCATTTCACGGATTTCTTGAAACACCACTTTCAAGCTGTTGCCGCGCTTGGCCTGGTCTTCCTTTCGTTTGACAATTTGTGTGATTGACGGGGGCATCAAGATTGCTTCGCTCATTCAGAGTAGCTGATCAGGCCGTTCTTGTCGATGCCTTGACATGGCGGACGTACAGGGACAGGACCGGTTCCGTGGGAAGCCGCGTCGTGTTTTGCGGCTCCCCGGAGACTGATTCTTATCTCTGCGACAGGTTGTTTTGCCTTCGCTACAAAAAACCGGTTACATTCGAACTTCCCCTTCCGTCGTTGGCTCCGCCGCGGCTACCATGTCGTCTCGCCATGGACATCCGGTCCAACAAATCGTATTCTTATTCATAAGCAACCTTCCTTCGTATGCGGCTCCGCACCGCGTTGGTTTTCACTTTCGCATCGTAACCCGCGTCTCTCCAAAACAGAATGATCGCTCCATAATTGACTAGAGTGTAGGTAAAAGGCCAGATAAGGAAAAGGTACGGGGCGGTTTTAGCATGTCAATCGCTGGACTATCGATTGACCAGGAAAGATTGGATAGTTGTTTTCCCCAGTCAGAGTGTATACGATATGGTATCCGGATCTGTATACTGCGTGGCGCGACAATCCTAATTTGGGGGATCAATGAACACTCTATTCGCTCGCTTTTCCTTTCTCGCAATCACTCTGGCCTTCGTTGCTCAGCCGGCGTTCAACCAAAATACGACCACCGGACAGATTCGCGGCACAATCATGGATCCAAGCGGCGCCGGCGTTCCGGGAGCGGATATAACCGCAAAAGATACCTCGACGGGTATTTTGAAATCAGTCCGGTCGACGCCCGCCGGCGACTATACTTTGCTCGATCTGCAGTCAGGAAAGTATCAATTAACGGTCACGCTCGCAGGATTTGAGAAGGCGATTGTGGAGAACGTCACCGTGGATACGGGCCGCGTTACCAATCAGCCAGTACAACTTGTGATTGGATCGGTTACCAACGTGGTCGAAATCAACGGCGGAGCGCCGGTGCTCGAAACGTCCTCCAGTCAGGTGGCAACTACAATCAAGAACGATTTTATTCAGGATCTGCCTCTCAGCGGCCGAGATACGCTTCCTTTCGCCACGCTTATGGCGGGCAATCAATCGATTGGCAACAGCGATAACGGGCGCACGGGAACTTTCAACGGACTGCCCAATGCTTCGATGAACATCTCGCTTGACGGCATGAACAACAATTCACAGCGATTTAAGAGCGGAGGTACAAGTTTCTTCCAATTTGCACCAACGCGCCTGGACGCAATTGAAGAGGTGACCGTGGCAACGACAGGCAACGGCGCGGACGCGGCCGGCGACGGAGCCATGCAGATTAAACTGGTCACGCGGCGCGGGACGGATACTTATCACGGTAAAGCGTTTGAGCAAATGCGGAACGAAGCACTAAACGCCAATAACTTCTTTAACAATATTCAAGGCATTCCTCGCACTAGAATCCGTCAGAACGATTTTGGCGGGAACTTTGGCGGCAAGCTTGTTCCGTGGGTTCCTTACCTGCGCAACCGTCTCTTTTTCTTCGCCAACTTCGAGGCGACGCCAATTCCGCAGACCCAAGTATCGACAGCGACCATGCTGACGCCTCAAGCCACTGCGGGGAATTTTCAATATGTCGGCACAGACAATCTGGTCCATACCCTGAACTTACTTCAATTTGCCGGAAGCAATGGTTTTTCAGGCGCGTCGAACCCAATTATTCAAGGTGTCCTGAACAACATCAATGCCACTGCAGGCAAGGGCGTGGTGATTCCCAGTTCAAATCTCCACCTACAAACCTTGAACTGGAGTCAACCGTTAACGAACAAAACGGTCTATCCCACCGCGCGTGTCGATTACCAGATCAGCCCAAAGATCGCTTGGCATGGAGTCTGGAATCTGCGCCACAACACGATCACCGGTGTTCCACAATACCCTGGACTGGACCTATTGGGTAGCGCGTACAAAATAACGGCTTACGTCGCATCCAATAGTTTTGACTGGACCATTAAACCGACGTTGTTGAATACGTTTACATTTGGTGTGCAGAGCAACGGTGAGTTTTTCAATAAAGGCACCGCTGTTGAAAACTGGAAGGACTACAACAACACCTATTACAACCTCGGCCTTGGCGTAACTTCGCTGATTCCGAATCAAACGCCTTTCATCCGGAACAATCCGGTTTTCCAACTGTCGGACAATTTAAGCTGGCTAAAGGGACGTCACACGATTTCCTTTGGCGGCAGTTGGTTGCATACCAGTTTCTGGGAAGAGACCTGGAATGCTCCAGGGGGTGGCGGAGTCCTTACGCAAACTCTCGGGGTGGATCCCAGCGATCCCATTAACGCCCTGTTCACGCAGGCCCGCATCAATGCATTCCCCGGTCAAAACATCCGTCCTACAGACATCGCCAACGCGGCTCAAGTATATGCAACACTGACAGGCCGCATCAGCGCCATCAACGGCGGTCTCAACGTTGACGAAGTTTCGCATGCCTACACTCCGTTCGCGCCAATCGTACAACGGTTTGATGAGACCTACGGCGGCATGTTTGTTCAGGACACGTTCCGGGTCAATTCGCGGTTAACCCTAAATTACGGCTTGCGCTGGAACTTTTCAAGCCCAATCAGGAATAGCAATAACATCGATTTCGCGCCGAATTTTGCTAATTTCCTTGGACCATCAACCAATTGGTTCCAACCGGGAACTTTAAACGGGGTCCAGAATCCGGTGTTCACCCAAACCGCGAATACCTATAATTCCATATTGAAGCAGCCGGCCCCGAATCTTGGAATAGTTTGGAATCCGAAATACGATAGCGGCATTGCCGGCAAGCTGATTGGAAGCAACACAGTGATTCGCGCCAGTTATGCGGTTAATTTTTATGAAGAGGGCTTAAACGCCATCTCGAATGTAATGTCGGCCAACCCCGGCGCGACGGCTGCCATCAGCCTTCTGCCAGGTCAGCCTGGATTTGCCCCCGGCGGATTAACCGCTGGCGGGTCAATTCCGGCACTGAGCACATTCCCAACTGCCTTCAACTCAACTTTGCAGCAGTCGCTGTTTACATTCAACCGGAGCGCGGCAACCACCAACCCGAATTTACGGGTTCCTTATGTTCAGAATTGGACTTTGGGAATTCAACGCCAGATCGCTTCGGGACTAGTGTTCGAAGCCCGTTACGTGGGCAATAAGGCAACCCATGTGTGGCACTATTCCAATGTTCAGGAGACAAATATTTTTGAAAATGGTTTCCTGCAGGAATTCAAGAACGCACAAGGCAACCTAAACGTCAATCAGGCGAATGGCAGAGGCGCTACTTTTGCAAATAACGGACTGCCAGGGCAGGCGGCCCTGCCAATCCTTGAAACGGCGTTTGGAGCGCGGGGAAATCAACCGGCGTTGCCCACAACATTCACAAACGGAACTTTCGTCACCTATCTGCAGCAAGGCCAGGCTGGTGCATTTGCGAACAGCTTGGCGACGAACATCAGTTACCTTTGCCGGATGGTTGGGAGCACTTTCAGCCCGTGCGCGGCCAATGGCTACACCGCGCCTGGAACATACCCCATCAATTTCTTCCGTGTCAATCCTTATGTAAACAATCTCAACTACCAGGATAGTAATGGGAACACGAACTATAACGGCTTGCAATTGGAAATCCGCAAGGCAACAAGCCACGGACTTGCCTTCCAGGCCAATTACACATGGAGCCATACGTTGGGGAACATCTACAACGCCAGCGACCAAACGGGAACTTCGCAGATCCGGACACTAAGAAATGGAAAGCTGGATTACGGGCCGACGCCGTTCGATTTGCGGCAAGTATTTCAAGGTTTTTGGAGTTACGCGCTTCCGGTTGGTAAAGGCAAGCGGATGAACCTTTCCAATACTGTGCTGGACCGCATCGCGGGAGGATGGGTTCTTTCCGGCGTTCATCGTCTTACCAGCGGCCGTGTTGTCCAATTAACCAACGGGGCAGGCAACCGGCAGACGGTGAATAATTTAACGGATTCCGGGGTAGTGCTGAACGGTATTACCGTTGCCCAACTGCAAAGCAAGTTCTCGCAATTCAGCACCGGACCAAACAGAAATCTGATAGAGACGAGCCGCGATCTGATCGGCCCTGATGGCCGCGCGAATCCACAGTATCTTACCTCGCCGGCCACACCTGGAGTTTTTGGATCATTTGTCTATTTATATGGACCAAAAATCATAGTCAATGACCTGGCGGTTACCAAGGAAGTAAGGATAAGGGACCGGGCAAGGCTTGGCTTCCAGGCAGAGGCGCTGAATGTTTTCAACCATCCAGTGTTCGGCCTCGCCAACGCAACTATTCAGGCGACCACGTTCGGCCAAACGACCACTACGGCGGTGGGTCCACGGAACCTTCAACTACGGGCTTATTTTCAATTCTGAGCTCCGGGACGGCGGCGTTGGCGAGGCTGATCAGCCGGGGCACGCGAAACAATCGTGCCTTGGCGACTGCTTACGGCAACGCCCCCAATACTGAGTGTGACCATATATTCGCCCGGCGGCGCGTGGGTTCCATCGGCGTTGTCGAGGAACCAATAGGTTCGGTTTAACCCCGCTTTGGCCTTCCACTGCTGTTTGAAGATCTCCTTACCGCTGGCGTCACTAATAATGAGTGTGGGCTCTTCAGCCGGCGCCTTCTGGAAATAAGCCGCGATCCGCATGCCATTGGGGTCGTTCGGCGTTGTCAAATTGCGGTCACCGTGAAGCCTATAGTTTCCCCAAGCTACCTCGCGGCGCTCGGCAAACTTCTGAATCTCAAACAAGTGTGCGTTCTTGCTTCCAAGTTGCGGGAATTCGCGTAATGCAGCGATGTTTGTAATCCACAGACCACGTCCGAATGTACCTAGGATCAGGTCGCTTTCACGCGCATGGATCGTCAGGTCGGTAACCGGGGCAGGCGATAAATTAGCAGTGACGCGCCGCCAATTGGCCCCAGAGTCGAATGAGGTAAATAATCCGGCATCCGTACCAAGAAATAAAAGGCTCGGCACGCTCACATCTTCGGCGATTACGTTTGCCGCGCCAGAGGGCAGTCCGTTCGAAATATTCGTCCAAGTCGCGCCAAAATCGTCCGTGCGATAGACGAAAACCCGAAAATCGTCGTGGCGTCTGCGGTTCTTAGTCACATAGGCGACGCCTTCAAGAAAGCGGGAAGGAAAAACCCGCGTCACCCACGCGTCGGCCGGACCCCCGGCTACGCTGATCGCAGAGGTCCGATCAAGCCAGGTCGCACCGCTATCCCGAGTTACTTGAACCTTGCCATCGTCCGTGCCTACCCAAATTACCCCGGCCTTTGCCTGCGATTCGGCTAAAGTGACAATGGTGCAGTGTTGGATTGCCGATCCCGGTCCGGAGATTTTCGCGGGATCGTTCGTCGTTAGATCGGGGCTGATCACATCCCAATGGTCGCCGCGATCCTTTGAGCGGAACACGACGTTTGCGGCGAAATACACCGTCTTGCTGTCATGCGGAGAAATGCGCAGCGGCGCGGTCCAATTGACGCGCGGAACTGGCTGTCCCTGCTCCCTTGCAGGCGTAATGACGGTGCGCGTGCGATCAATTAAATCAATGCGCACGGGCGTGCCAAATTCCTGGTCGTTGTATTCATATCGGCCGTTCGGATCCGGCTCGTTGTACATCCCATCCCCGATTCCTACTGTCTTCCAATCCTCAATTCCAATCGAGCCGGACGGTCCATTGGATGGGCCCATCCAAGATTCGTGATCCTGCAATCCGGCGAAAACCCGGTATGGAGTCTCATTGTCTACCCCCAAAGCGTAAATCTCTCCAAGAGGGATATTCATCAGGTGGTCGCATGTTTTCCCGCCATCATGAGAAACGAAAATGCCGCCATCGGAACCTGCAATCATTCGGCTGGGATCCTTCGAATCAATCCAAAGGACGCGAAAATCGCCGAACGCGCGGCGAAATGGGCGGGGCGCATTGAATCCTCCCGGGCCATTGGCAAGGCCTTCCCAGGTCGCACCGCCGTCACCCGAGCTGATTAGATTGGAACCCGTGATAAAAATTCGCGAGGGATCGTCGGGTGCAACCCGAATCTGATTAAATGCGTAGCCCGACTTGCGGCTTAAATCATCGCTCGCACGGCTGGTTTTTCGCCATGTGGCTCCGCCATCATCGCTGCGGTACACTCCCCCGCCAACGAGCGCGTTCCGGCCAGTAGGATTGCCTGGTTTCTGGTTGAAGTCCTCGAGAATCGCATAAACCGTATCGG
>JAYVXT010000064.1:0-8836 GCA_043785065.1 Bryobacterales bacterium
TGCGCCAAAGTTTTGGCCTCAGCATCGGTCAGCGACATCCGGTCTCCTAGAAATGCGGGTCGCGTCAACGGCGTCAGCGTAGCGATGTCGTACATCCCCGATAGGTCGGGATGGCCGTCGGCGGTGCGGGGCCCAACAGAAGACTGAGCGATTGCCGAAACGGTGGTCAACGTGGCGGCCATCCAAAAACGATTGCGCATAAAACCTCCTTGCTTATTCCCTCTTTAGAGGATTGCGGCGGAACTCGCCGAATATCAACTCTTCCACGAACTCAACACACTTAAAATCCATCAGCCTGGCGTCCGGTTCCATCCGCCTGTAAAGGGGCAGCTTGATCTTCCAAGGCTGCGTAAACACTTCGGGGTCTTCCATCGTGGCTTCATATTGAATGTGGTTCGGCGAAGTAAGCGTGTAGCGCTCCACCACATGCAACTGGTTGCTGTGGTGCGTTCCGGTACGGTCAAACCAGGTCTGATCGTTCTGTCCGGTTACGTCCACAACCAGCGTATCGCCTTCCCAACGCCCAACCGATTGACCCATCCAGGAGTCGGTTTCCGCCGGTCCCGGATTCTTGAAATAGACATCACGAAACGCCCCGCCAAATTCATAGGTGATAAAAAACTGGTTCGGGTTCTGCAAAATCTGAAAAGGAAACGGCATGTATGTTGCACGCGGCACGCCTGGCATATAGCAGCGTATTTCCGGATCGCGGTCCAGCCAATTGGCGCGATTCTCATCGCGCTTCTTTCGCGCCTCGGGTTTGTAAGGAATGATGCCGCCATCCACCACACCCAAGCTGCCGGGAACCGCGCCCACCGCGCCTAACTTCAGCAGGGATACCGCCGGCAAAGGTCCATGCGGCCCTTCTCGCAGCATCAGGGATGACCGCGCCATATGAGGCTCAATACCGTAATTGGCTGGCACTAAAGCCTGCCAGATGCCATTAAAATCCGGCTTTCCATTGGCGAGCCTGGGCATAACGGAAATTCGAGGCTGGCCCAAAACCGCCGCAGTGGCTAGCAGCATAGTGAATAGCAGTCTGATCACATTGATCATCGTATCACTCGTGAATCAAAAAAGCGCTTCTCAATAAAATGCAATCCACCGGCCGGCAAAGGCGACCCCAAACCATAAAGTGATTGACACAAGGGCGGTAAGACGCACCAAAGCTCGCGCAACATGTCCCGGTTCCGCGCCCGCCACGCGCCGCCGCACCGTGAAAGTAAAAATGGTGGCGACAATCAACGTCGAAATCTTAAAGAAAAACGGCGGACTGAAGTAACACTTAATCGCTTCGGAAAGGAACATCGGAATGCCCGTCCCAATGATCGCAATCAGCGCTCCCACCAGCCACGGCTGCAATTGGCGCGCCAGACTGGCGGCCGGCTGCCCAGTCAAACCAACCCCCAATAGCCGCAAATCCAGCGCCAACACCGCACCCCCCAGTAACGCCAGCGCCAGCAGATGGATGCACTCAATCACAGGAAACATCCACAAAGATTCCCGCACAACCGTGCCGATGGTGGTTGCCTCTAACCGTTGAAAGAGCGGTTGCCAACTTGTTGCCAGAAGCATGAGCATTACTTAAACCAGTTATACGCTTGCATCCGGCCGCAAATCACAACGCCAGACCATAGAATCAAGGACAGCACACCCGCCAGTTTGGCCCTGGCCGGAGGAGACGCCTCTTGGTCCCACGAAGCCACTCGCCGGTAGATAGTGAAGTGAAACAATAGCGCGTTCACGCCGGTTAGCGCGATCAGCAACATCTTGACGCGAAAGAATATGTTGTGGAACGCTTTCAATGGACCCGAATAGAACAGCAACAAGCCGCTAATCACCATCAGTGCGAAGCCAACAAATGCAAGTGGCAGCATCTTCCCCGCCACTTCTGAGACCGGAACGCCCCGCAGTCCCACTCCAACTAAACGCAGATCAAGCATCGCGATCAGCCCTAGGAACAGGCACAAAGCCAGCACGTGCGTTGACTCCACCAGCGGATATAAAAGAGTGGATTCGCGAATGAACAAACTGCCTTGCGTGTTTTCGAGCCACTGAATGAATGGAAGAATGTCCATGATTTATGCCGCGCCGGATTGCGCTCAGCCAGCATAAAGAGTATACAAGAAGGAGTAACCACGCCGGTTTAGAAACTATGTCGAATAAGTCAATTAGGATGGGCCAATTGTTGTTGTCTTCGCTTCTGCTGCTCGGTAGTTGCGCTAAGCCTCCGGCCCAGGCCAATGCGGCTCCTCCGATCAAAGCAGTGGCAACGCTTGAAGAAGTGATGCACGGCATGGTCATACCCAATGCGCAAACGGTTTGGGGCGCCTCGGGCACTATCTACACGTCAGGCGGAGTCGAAGAGCGCAAACCAAAATCGGAGAACGAATGGTTACTGGTGGAGGCCAGCGCCACCACGCTAACCGAAGCCGGAAATTTATTGATGATGGAAGGCCGCGCCAAAGACAATGGCCGCTGGATGGATCGCTCCCGGGCCCTGCGCGAGGCCGGTGACGCGGTGCACAAGGCCGCCAAAGCGAAAGACGTCGATGCGCTTTTTGAAAAAGGTGGCGATCTGTTCGACGCTTGCCAAGGATGTCATTTCGACTACCGTTACGAAAAGGATCCCAAAGTCATTCGTTCCCATTAGAGTGCCCGGCCATGCAATCCGGCAGTCGATTCCTCATGCTTGCCAATGCCGTCTCAAGATTTATCGGCGCAATAGGTGAATCCTTGGAATAAAAGATAAGAAAATTACAGCCTCGCCAAAAGACGAGGCTGTAAAGTAAGTTCGCATTTCTCCGGATGGCAAGAAGTTCGGCGCACCGATTTACAATGTCGACCGGGGCGTCAACGAGATATGGATCATCCTGGAAACTGCAGTTGGATGCTGCTCTAGAATTTGTTCAAGCACCCGGCCAGCACCCGAAACTACAAATTAGCGAATGACGAGTATCGCGAAATCCCTCGATAGCCATCATGGGCTGGTGCGTGGTTGTGTTACCCAAATGGTGAAATATGCCCCATGCGGAACTGCTTTGCCTCAAGCAGTCTGGGTCTTTCATGTCAACTCAACCGCCGTTTTCAGGATCATTGATGCGGAAACCAATGCTTCACGCCGTTTGATCTGCGGACGCGGCCAGATGGACAATCCGGTATGGGCTCCGGACTCGCTAGATTGGCGTTCAACCGCGCCTGCGATTCGCCTCCGAAGCGGTTGGAACGCAAGTCTTCACGAACGGGGAACAACCATCCTCCTTCATGTTCAGCCGAGCCCGATTTTTCGCGTCTGCCATGATGGTAATAACAAGATGCGAATACTGCTCACTAACGATGATGGCTGGGACGCACCTGGTCTTGCCGCCTTGAAGACGTTGGCCGCGGAACTCGGTGAGGTTCACGTGCTTGCCCCGCGCGACCCCCAGTCCTACATGAGCCACCGGGTCACCACTGATCAACCCATGCATCTGGTGGAGACGGCCCCTGGTCAATTCCATCTTGCAGGTACTCCCGCTGATTGCGTTCGAGCCGCCTTGCGCGAAGTCATTAGCGAAGTGGATTGGGTGCTGTCGGGAATCAACCGCGGAGGCAATCTAGGCGCCGATCTGTTCACTTCAGGCACCGTCGCCGCCGCTAGAGAATCTGCCTTGCTGGGCAAGCCGGCCATCGCTATCTCGCAGTACGTGCGGCGTAACTTGACGCTTGATTGGGGTGCGTCGATCCAACTTGCCCGCCCCGTTTTATCCGAATTGATGCGGCAAGGATGTGGTGCGAAAGGATATTGGAATGTGAACTTACCGCATATCGAGCCAGGCAGTCCGGCGCCAATGATTTACTGCGATCCGGACCACGAACCGCTCGACGTAAAGTTCCGCCGCGAAGGCGATCATCTTCACTACGCCGGCTCTTATCAGGGACGGCCGCAAACGCCGGGCCGCGACGTGGCGCTCTGCTTCGGCGGAGCCGTCACCGTTAGTCGATTGCAGTTGTAGGTTTACCTGCCGGCGATCAGGACAAGGCCGGCGTCCACTAATAGGCAGCCGCCGCCCCGACCCCCACCCGCTTGCAATCGGCCTGCACCATCTCAGCCACAATGTCCTCAAACGATGCTTCCGGCGCCCAGCCCAAATGCTTACGAGCCTTTTCCGGCGACCCGACCAGAGGAACGCGTTCACTGGGCCGGTAAAAATCCGGATCGACAACTACATACTTTTCCCAATCCAGTTCCACCGAACGAAATGCAAGCTCCACAAAGTCGCGCACGGAATGCAGTTTCCCGGTGGCGATCACGTAATCATCGGCCTCCTGCTGCTGCAACATCAGCCACATTGCGCGAACATATTCCTTCGCATAGCCCCAATCGCGACGGGCGTCCAAATTGCCCAAGCGAAGTTCCGTTGCCTGACCGGCCAGAATGCGCGCCACCCCGGTTGTGATCTTGCGCGTTACGAACGCGGCCCCCCGGCGAGGAGATTCATGATTAAATAAAATCCCACTTGAGGCGTGTAGCTTGTACTGTTCCCGGTAATTGCGCGTAAGCTCGAAGCTCGCCAATTTGCTGATGCCATAAATCGATCGTGGCCTGAATCGCGTGGACTCTTTCTGGGGAGATTCCTCGGCATGGCCAAACATCTCGGAAGATCCAGCCATATAAAAGCGGCATCTTGGAGCCAGATCTTTCAGCGCCGACAGAAGAAAATGGGTTCCATTGATGTTGGCGTTTAGCGTCTGAAATTCATCGTCAAATTCATAGCTGACAAAACTCTGCGCCGCCAGATGGTAGCACTCGTCAGGCTTAACCGTCGCCACTACGCGATACACGGTGGGATAGCTTTCGAGCGAACCGGGATGCAGCACCACCCGCGAACGGCAATTGGCCAAATTCTCCGCTCGTTCTCCGGGAGCCTCCATCGCAATGCGGCGGATCAACCCGTGCACCTCGTAACCTTTTTCTAAAAGCAGTTCGGCAAGATAAGACCCGTCTTGCCCGCTAACACCCGTGATGAGCGCCCTTTTTTGAGCCATATACAATCTACCGCGATTATACCAAGCACCCCATTGCCGCTCTTGTGAAATGCGGGGGATCACTCATGCAAATTAATCGTTCCGCGGCACGTCTTTGCCCCGCAAGAGCAAGGCACGGGCGGAACATCCTTGTCGAAATGGTAATCAATCGTCAGTTCTTCCCCTTTCTTGATCAACCGCTTGGTCATGTAAAGAATATGTCCCTTGAACACCCAGGCGTTAAGATTAGGATCACAGCAATGGTTGACGTATTCGGCCCCGCTACCGCCCACCGAACCATCCAGCGTCCAGTAAGAGTTCAGAGTGAAAAGATAATTCAAGTCGGCTTCGCCGCGTATGCGCGTCTCTTTCCGGTTGCATCGCTCTCCGGTATATTCCATCACCTTACGCTTTCGAGGAATGTCCTCCATGGCGTAAATTCCCCAGCGGTGAATCTCCGATGGAGCGATTTTCAACTTGAAGAAGGCGAACTTGGGATTGATTTGAGGAGTGGCCGGAGACTGCTTCTCCGCGGACTCCGGCGCACGGACTTTTTTCGATGGCATTTCTGTCTGGCAAAGATGTCGAATCAGCTTGAAGTGATTCGCCAACTTCTAAAACTCGTCCTCTCCACCCGGCTTCCCCTTAGACTTCCGGCGCATGACAATTATTCCTAGTAGAACAACGGCTAATACGCCGGCAATTAACTTGACTGTGGTTTCATCCATCTCTCGTTTCCTCTCCTTTTCTTTTCAGTGTCCCATCGGGAACCAGATCCATTGAATTATAGATGATGATGGGCGGCGTAATCCACACCTTATCACCAAAATCTCAATTTCGATTGAACACGGCCCAGCCCGAAATAACTCGCTTCTTGGCGGAATAACTTATTTGATCATCCCCGAACGCCGGAACGACTCCACATGGTAGTCGAACCAAATTCCCTTATATTGGTCAAGCATCCGCGTCTGTTGATGCGCCAAACCCTCTATCTCCCAGTAAGTGTGATCCACCCCCGCCTTCACAAGGGCCTGATGGAACTCGCGCACTGAAGGCAAATGTCCATCGTCTTTCGTCCCGCAGGCAATTTGAATCCGCAACCCAGCCTTGATCCGGTCCAAATTCTTGGCCAACAGCAAGTAGGCGTCATTCTCTATGTAACTGGCCTTGTCTTTTCCCAGGTAATTATTCGGATACACATCGGGCTTCGAGGGATCGTAAAGGTCCGCGGTATGGAACACATTGCCCGCCTGATTGAACAAGGAGCAAAACATCTCAGGATACTTCAGTGCCAATCGTGTCGCCCCGCGCCCCCCCATCGAAAACCCTTCAATAGCCCGCCCGGCCCGCGATGCAGTCGTCCGGTAGGTGGAATCAATGTGTGGAATTAACTCCCGGATGATTGTCGTCTCACCCATATATTTCCCGTCCGCGGAGTCTTTGTAATAGGTGTACTTCCCTCCATTCGGCATTACAAGAATCATCGGGGGCCACTGGCCGCTGGCGATTCCTTTGAGGAGAATTTCCGCCGCCTGTTGCCCATGCAATTCATTCCCTCCGGCCCCATGCAGGTTGTAAATCACCGGGTATCGCCGAGCCCCGCTGCTTGCGTAATCCGGCGGCAAATAAATCAAGTAGCCAACATCATGCATCATTGATCGGCTGAAGTAAGTGTGATGAGAGACGCCCGCCGGCAAAGCGCCGGGCTTCGGACGGTTCACCCAAACAACATCGGCATTAGGATTACTTCCAGCCGGTCCCGCCTGAGCAAAGCAACAGGGAAGTAGTAGGAATGCAAACAGGAAATGGCGCATTCTCCATTCTCGTATACTGAAAATCTTGAACCAAGCAGAAAATCAAGCGGGAACGTTGCAAAAGGTTCTAGGCGCGGCCTTCGCGGTTGCCGTCACGGTGGGCGGGACAGTTGGCCCGGGCATTCTCCGTTCCCCAGGATTCGTCGCCGCCCAAACAACGTGCCCGGCAATGATGCTCGGCCTGTGGGCGTTGGGCGGACTCTATGCGTTGTTAGGGACGATGGTCATGGCCGAATTGTGTGCTCTTCTACCCGAAGCGGGCGGGCTCTACGTTTACGCCCGTGAAGCCTTCGGGGAAGCGGCGGGCGTCACCATTGGCTGGAGTGATTTGATAGCGACATCGGCAGCAGCGGCCTCAATCGCTGTCACCGGAGCCGATTTCGCCGTCGGTCTTTGGCCCGCTTTGGCTGGCAAAGGAGTGGCATTTTCGGTTGGCGCAATTCTCTTCTTCGCCTTCATCCAATGGCAAGGCATTCGCGTCAGCGGCCGCGCTCAGGAATGGACAGCCGTACTGCAAGGTGGCGCCTTGATTTTCTTGATTGGCTGCTGCGTTTGGCTGGGTGGCGGCACGCCCCCAACGCCTGCAAGCGCCGTCGTCCACGAGCAGGGCTGGACCGCATTCTCCGGAGCCTTTCTCGCTCTTCGCTACATCATCATGGATTACGACGGCTGGTACGGCGCCGTCTATTTTTCCGAGGAAAACAGCGCGTCGGGCGCGGGTATGGCGCGCTCCATGATCCTCGGAGTGGTGCTGATCATCTTCACTTACATAACGATTAATGCGGCGTTTCTTTATGCACTGCCAATGCCGCAACTGGCCACCTCAAAGCTTGCAGCGGCGGATGTTGCGCAGCACCTGCTGGGACCAAATGGAGCGCGCTTGGTGACGTTAATTTCCGTCATCATGGCGGTAACTGTGATCCACCCGATGATCCTGATGAACTCGCGCCTGGCATTCTCCATGGGCCGCGCCGGATTAATGTGGCCTAAACTCGCCTCGGTGAATGCCGCGGGCACGCCTACACATGGGCTTGTGCTCAGTACGTCGCTAATCATCTTTTTCACTGTCACGGGGAGCTTTGAAAAACTGTCCGCCATCGGCTCGTTCATGTTCGTGGTCAACTACGCTTCGTCATTCCTGGCGCTGATCGTGCTGAGGCGGAAGACGGCGGATTTGTACAGGCCCTACAAGGCATGGGGCTCCCCTTGGACCACGCTGTTGGTTATCGTCGCTAGCGCGATTTACCTAATCGGCGTAACCCAAAACGACGTACCGAACAGCGTCATTGGTTTATCCTTTCTGCTGCTTGCCTACCCTTTAACTTTACTAACGCGGAAAGCCCTGCAGTAGTGTTACGCTCATCCATGGGACGAACCTTATCGAAACGCAATTTCCTTGCCCTTGGACTTGCTTCGCCACTATTCGCGCAATACGCGAAAGTGCCGGACCGGGGTCCGGCGCTGGAAGCACGCTGGTCAAGGATTTCGTTGTGGCTGCTCACGCCAGCCTGGAAAAGACCAAACAAATACTGGTAGCGCAACCGGCTTTGATCAACGCCACCTGGGATTGGGGAGGTGGTGATTTTGAAACGGCGCGACATCGCCACACTGCTCCTTGAAAAAGGGGCTCGCATGGACATTTACATCGCTGCAATAGTGGGCAAGTTGGATGTCGTAAAGGCGGCTTGCGTAGCGTTTCGGGGCATTCACAAAACGCCTGGACGACACACAATTCCGTTGATCGTGCATGCCAAGAAAGGCGGGGCGGAAGCCGAAGCTGTTTTGAAATTCCTCGAAGGAGTTGGAGCGCGAACCGCAGACTAATTATTGGATTCATCGCGGCCATTCCCGCCGCTGCCCAAATAGACACGATCTTTTCCAAGCTCGGCGTGAAGAAGGATGGCGGGGATAAATCGTCGGATGGATCAAAGAGGCGCTGTCGATAGGGGCGGAATACGCCATTAAATTGATCGGGCCGCCCGACAAATATTTCAAGAACGAGTTGATCAAAATCA
>JAYVXT010000065.1:0-8828 GCA_043785065.1 Bryobacterales bacterium
GCCGATGTGGACATGCTGTGGAAGCTATTCTCTCTGCACGAAAAAGAGAGCCAACGGTTAATTGACGGTTTTGCCGATTATGAAGACAAACGCCGCTACCCGCTGTTGCCCGCCTATGAGCACGTGCTGAAATGCTCGAACAATTTTAATCTTCTCGATGCCCGTGGCGCGATCTCCGTGACTGAACGCGTCGGCGTGATTGCGCGTGTGCGGAAGCTCGCGGTGGGCGTGGCGCAGGCTTGGGTTGTGCAGGAGGCCGTACGATGAACTTCCTGCTTGAAATCGGCGCCGAAGAAATTCCCGATTGGATGATTGAGCCGGCGCTGGAACAACTCAAAAAAGATTTTTCGACCTTGCTCGTGGCCAGCAAACTCAGCGGTTCGGTGCAAGCGGTGGACGCTTCTCCCCGGCGTTTGGTGCTTTGGGCCGAAGGTCTACCGGCAGGGCAGAGTGATGGGGAAGAGCTAGTCACAGGGCCGCCGAAGTCGGCTGGCGCCGGGGCCGCTGGTGGCTTCGCCAAGAAGAATGGCGTCACGGTCGACGCGCTGGAAACGCTGACCACCGACAAGGGCGAATACTTCGCCTATCGTAAGAAGACCGTCGGTCGAAGTACGGCAACAGTGCTGGCCGAAGCCTTATCTGATTTGATTTTGAAGCTCTACTTCCCTAAGACGATGTATTGGACAGGGAAGGGAGGTCCGCGCTTCATCCGCCCCATTCGCTGGATTGTCGCATTGCTTGGTAACGAGGTCGTCAACTTTGAGTTGGCCGGCGTAAAGTCCGGCAATGTCACATACGGTCATCGCCGTTTAAGTTCGAAGGCGGCCATCCCGGTTACTTACGAAAACTACGAACAGAGCTTGCGGACAAACTTCGTGCTGGTGCGCGCAGCCGAACGAAAGCAACGAATCCTGCAAGGTATCGCCAAGCTAGGAGCCAACGTCAAGACCGACGAAAAGCTGCTTCACGTTCTGACCTACATCACGGAATGGCCCACGCCGATCATGGGCAGTTTTGATGAAAGCTTTCTTCAATTGCCCAAAGAAGTACTTGTGATGGTAATGCGCCACCACCAGAAAAACTTCTCTGTCGAAAGAGCGGACGGCGAGTTGTCCAATCAGTTTGTCGCGGTGATGAACATCGACAACGACAATGAAGGTATCGTGCAACGCGGCAACGAACGCGTGCTTCGCGCCCGCTTCAATGACGCGAAATTCTTCTGGAATGTAGACCAACAAAAGAAGCTATCCGATCGGGTAGACGATTTGGGGAAGGTCACGTTTCAAGCCAAACTCGGCTCTTATCTAGAAAAGACAAATCGCATGGTGACTCTCGCTCGCGAACTTGGCGGCGAAGATGCCGCTCGCGCCGCTCAATTGTCCAAAGCCGATTTGACCACGGAGATGGTGAAGGAGTTTACCGATCTTCAAGGCATTGTCGGTGGCCTTTACGCCAAGGTTCAAGGCGAGAACGAAGCCGTATCGAAAGCCATCTACGAACATTACAAGCCGCTCAGCATGGAAGATTCCATTCCCTCCACGAAGGCCGGCCAAGCATTGGGGTTGGCCGACAAATTGGACACATTACGGGGATGCTTCAGCGTCGGCATGATGCCCACTGGCTCGAAGGATCCATTCGCGTTACGCCGCGCCGCGCAGGGCGTTGTGAAGATCCTCATCGAAGGCGGCTGGGGCGTTTTACTCAAGAAGTTGCTTGGCGGCGATGCGCAACTGGAAGAATTCTTCCTTGACCGGTTGAAGTATTACTTCCGCGAAATTCAAGGCTTCAAGTACGACGAAGTGAATGCCGTGTTGGCTGCCGGTTCCGATGACGTGGTGGATGCGTACGAACGTTTGAAAGCGATCCAAGCAGTGCGTCCCACTGAAAATTTCGAGCCCCTGGCCGCTAGCTTTAAGCGCATGAAAAACATTGTGGCGCAGGCCAACTTCACTGGTGGAACGTTCAACGCCGCCTTGATGACCGATGATGCCGAAAAGCAATTGCACGCGGAAGCGGAGTCATTGCGCGGTAAACTGAAAGGTCTGCCGTATCAAGCTTCGCTTGAAACCATCGCTGGGCTTCGTCCCGCCGTGGATCAGTTTTTTGACAAAGTCATGGTGAACGCGCAGGACCAATCCATGCGCAACAACCGTCTGGCCATGCTTGCCGGATTGTTGAGTGAGTTTTCTTCGATCGCCGATTTTTCGGAGATCGTGACGGGCTGATTTTTCTTTTTAACCTCACAGGAGAGATGCTGGATGAAGAAACACGTTTTTAGCTGGGGCGCAGGTACGGCCGACGGCAATGGTTCAATGAAGGAAGTGCTGGGCGGCAAAGGCGCCGGCCTTGCCGAAATGAGTTTGGCTGGAATCCCGCTGCCTCCAGGCTTCACGATTTCCACCGAAGTTTGCACGATTTACTTCGAGAACGGCAACAAAGTTCCCCAAGAAATCGAAGACCAAATGGACGTTGCTCTTCGCTTGCTTGAAGAGCGCACGGGCAAGAAACTGGGCAGCGCCACCGATCCGCTTTTGCTGAGCGTTCGCAGCGGCGCCAAGTTCTCCATGCCAGGCATGATGAACACCATCCTGAATTTGGGAATGAACGATGTCACTGTAAAGGTGCTGTCGGAGAAATCCAACAATCCGCGTTTCGCCAACGATTGCTATCGCCGCTTTCTGCAAATGTTCGGCGAAGTGGCTTTGGACATCCACATGGAAAAGTTCAACCACATCTTTGACGCAATGAAGAAGAAGCGCAAGGTGAAGTTGGATACCGATCTTAATGCGGACGACTTGGGTTCGATCATTGTTGATTACAAGAAGCTGGTGAAGAAGGAAACAGGCAAGGAATTCCCGCAGGATCCACACGTTCAATTGAAGATGTCGCGCGATGCCGTGTTCCGCTCCTGGTGGAATCCCAAGGCTGGCTACTATCGCAAGATGGAAAAGATTCCCGACGAAATCGGCACTGCCGCGAACGTGCAGGCAATGGTGTTCGGCAATCTGGGAGAAAGCTCGGCCACCGGCGTCGGCTTCACGCGTGATCCTGCTTCCGGCGAAAAAGTATTCTACGGCGAATTTCTGATCAACGCACAAGGTGAAGACGTGGTTGCCGGCATCCGCACTCCTAGCCCGATTTCCGAATTGGCCAACGTGATGCCCGCCGTTTACAAGCAACTCCGTGACATCACCGATAGCCTGGAAAAGCATTACAAGGACATGCAGGATTTCGAGTTCACCGTCGAAGACAACACCCTGTACATGCTGCAAACGCGTAACGGAAAGCGCACCGGCCCGGCCGCGCTGCGGCTTGCCGTCGAAATGCATAAGGAAGGCTTGATCAACAAGCAGGAAGCCGTTATGCGCGTGGCTCCTTCCCAATTGGATCAACTGTTGCATCCTGTATTCGACGGGCCATCTTTGAAGACCTTGAAGAATCTAACCACTGGCATTGCCGCTTCGCCTGGAGCCGCCGTAGGCCGTTGCTACTTCTCGGCTGAGGACGTGGTCGCTGCCTCGGCCAAGTCTCCCGTCATCCTGGTGCGCAAGGAAACAACGCCGAACGACATCGCCGGCATGGATGCGGCGAAAGGCATTCTTACGGCGATCGGCGGTAAGTCTTCGCACGCCGCAGTGGTAGCCCGTGGTATGGGTCGGCCTTGTATCGTGGGCGCGGGCGAAATCCGCATCGACGAAGCCAAGAAAGTGTTTACTTGCGCCGGCGTCACAGTCAAGGAAGGCGATTGGATTTCGATGGACGGCACTACCGGCATCGTGTATCTGGGCCAAGCCAAGACCAACGAACCCGATCCCAGCAGTGGCGTGTTTGCTGAATTCATGAGTTGGGCCGATGAGTTCCGCGGCAAGTTCGGTGTCCGCGCCAATGCCGATATTCCGCATGATGCTAAGGTTGCGCGCAAGTTCGGCGCCGAAGGCATCGGGCTTTGCCGTACTGAGCACATGTTCTTCGCCGAAGACCGCCTGCCGCATGTTGTGGCTATGATTCTGACCGACAACGTCAAGGATCGCAAGAAGGCATTGACCAAGTTGCTGGGCATGCAACGTTCCGATTTCGCCGGCTTGTTCAAGGCGATGGACGGCTTCCCGGTGGTGATCCGCACGCTTGATCCTCCGCTGCACGAATTCCTTCCCAAGCGCGAGCACTTGATGGTGGACGTGGCGAAGTTGCCGCATGCCACTGCCAAGGAAAAGAAGGAAATGGCCGCCAGCTACGGCTGCACGGTTGGCGAATTGAAGAAAAAAATGCCGGAGTTGCTGGCGCGTGTGGAAGAACTGCACGAGTTCAACCCGATGCTGGGCCACCGCGGTTGCCGCCTGGGTATCACGTATCCGGAAATCACGGAAATGCAGGCCCGGGCGATCTTCGAGGCTGTTGCTCAAGTGGCCAAGAAGGGCGTGAAGGTAATTCCGGAAGTGATGATTCCGCTGGTTGGATCGGTGAAGGAACTGGCGCACCAGAAGACTATCGTGAAAGCGATTGCCGAGGAAGTTCTTGGCAAGGCCGGTTTGAAGGATCAGCACTACATGATCGGCACGATGATCGAAATCCCGCGCGCGGCGATTACGGCGGATGAGATCGCCACCGAGGCGGACTTCTTCAGCTTCGGCACCAACGATTTGACGCAGACGACAATGGGCCTGTCCCGCGACGACTACACTAAGTTCTCGAAAGAGTATGAGAACCTGAAGATCTTCGCGGCGGATCCGTTCGGCGTATTGGATCAAGGCGGCGTCGGCAAGCTGGTTGAGATGGCGGTGAAGTTGGGCCGTCAGACCAAGCCTGATTTGGAAGTAGGCATCTGCGGCGAGCATGGCGGGGAGCCCTCGTCAGTGGAGTTCTGCTACCGCGTTGGAATGGATTACGTGAGCTGTTCGCCGTACCGCGTGCCGATCGCGCGGTTGGCTGCGGCGCAGGCGGCTCTTGTTGGCTTGAAGGGCGAGGCGAACCGCACGGCGTAGTTTGTTTGGATAGTTTGAGTAGTGGAGAAGCCTTCCCTTCGGGGAGGGCTTTTCTATCTGATGAAAGCCTTTTCCCCGCGTATAATTCAGATATGAGCGTCACTATCACCTTGTCCGAGGAACTCGAAAATCGGCTGATGCATGACGCGGCCCGCCAAGGCCTTCCTCTGGAGGAACTGATAAGCCGCGGGTTGAACCCTATGGCCTCCTCAACAGCTTTCCGAAAGCAAGTTGTTGACTGACATCAATAACGGTTTTCCTCCTGAGTTCTGGAACCGCTACAAAATCCTGCGAGCACTCTTGGATGAACACACCTTGACCGGCGTGGATCGGGATGAATTTCTTAAAATGGTTGATCAGGTTGAACAAAAACAAGCCACCCGGTTAGAAGCGCTTGCGCAGCTTCTAGGAGTTAGCTTGTCTGCAATCATCCGCACACTTGGTCTCGAACCTGTCTGATGCCTTCCCGGCGCGATCAAGTGAGAGCCAGCGCAAAAGGGCTGTGCGAGTACCGCGGCTATCCCGACGCCATTAGTCCTGGCCCATTTGCCGTCGAGCACATCATTCCCCGGACGGCTGCGGGTTCCAACTCACTGGAGAATTTGGCATGGTCATGTGATGGTTGTAATGGGCACAAAGCGGCCGCCACCCACGGAAGTGATCCTTGAACTGGCGAGTGCCCACCCTTATTTAATCCACCAACGCAAAAGTGGGCTGAACACTTCGAGTGGAATATTGATCGACTTGAAATCTTAGGAATTTCTCCCATGGGCCGCGCAACTGTGGATCGGCTCCGGCTTAATCGTCATGGCCTTGTTCGCGTTAGAACCGTGGTAAAAATAATGCCTCTAGATAGGCTCGGTTAAAGGGTGAATCGATACCAGCCATTGCCAACAATTCCCCCGGCCGTGAGTTGCTCCCATTACAGTTCGCCGACCGCACGGTTGGCGTCGTCGCAGTCGGCTCTGGTTGGATTTAAGGGCGAGGCGAGCTGTAGGGGTCAGTTTGTTTGCACATTTGAGTTGTGGAGAAGCCTTCCGTCCGGGGCTTCTTCAATTGCGGAGTGATATAAAATAGGACTAACCCGAAGGAGAACGCGTGCACTTCAATCGATCCTCGATTTACAAGCTAATCCTCGTTGGCGCGACGGCTAGCCAATCCATTGCTATGGCTGGTCCCGGCTTCAGCACTATTCACAGGAAAACAATTCACCTTGAGGTCCGCAAGCCCGCCCTGGTCAGACTGGCGAACACTTCCGTGGCTTTTCAAGGCGGCGCCACAAATCCGGAATATCAACCCGTGCTTGTAAGCCTTCTTACGATACTTGGTACGGAAATCGTTAAGAATGAAAAAACATTGGTTTTGAAATCGAATGTCCGGGATGCGGAATGGACACTCTATATGAATGTTACGGGCTATTCGGCGCCGAACCCCACTAAATCGACACAGCGTACAGGTAACGCAGCCGCCGTGACCGATCATTGGACCGGTTCCTTGAACGTGGCCTACCGCGTTCTTGACCGGCAAGGAACGGTTCACGATGCCGGCAATGTCAAAGTAAGCTATGACAAAACTTCGGTGGAAGGCGCCGGTAAGGGAAGCAATATGCTGACCGGATTGAAGAACAAGATTCCGGGAATAAGAGGATCAGCCGAGTCAGTTCCAACCGGCACGGAAGACTTGAAACAAATTCTAATCCACAAAGCGGTTGAGGAAATTAGCGCGAAATTAGGAAATACAAGTTTGCCCTTGCAAGTAAGAATCGCGACCGGCGAAGATCATCTCAACCGGGCAGGGGTCCTGATGGATCAGAAGCTGTGGGCGCGTGCTCTGCAAGAACTTGAATCGGCAACTACTTTTCCTGGTGTTGAAGATGAATCTTACCGTCTGTATGACTTGGGTGTGGTTTATGAAGCTATATCTTACGAGGCTAAGGCATATAAAGACCAGCGCACGAACCTTTTTCTAGCGCAGGAAATGTATGACAAAGCGATGGAGTCTAACCGCAAGGAGAAATATTTCGTGGAGACCGTGGCGCGATTAAGAGACTCGATTGCTAGATATAAGACTCTCGACGATCAGCAAAAGCTCGATGGGAAACTCCCGCCGGGGACAGGTAAGACCAGTGCCTCTACCCAGGCGGCCACTTCCCGCGGAACGGCAACGGGGAAAGCAAACACAGTGGGCGACATCATTAAACTGCACAAGGCGGATATTCCCAAGGATCAGATCATCGAAATTATTAAAAGCACTCCACTTGATTTTAATCCGGTCGATGTACCGACGGTGCTGGCGATTAAAGAGGCAAATCTACCCATTGAAGTTCAGAACGAAATGCGCAAGAAAGTGGGTGCGCAACCCATTCGTCAAGGCGTCCGGCCAGCGGCGCCCTCCCCGCCGGTAACCCCAAAAAAACAAACCACCAAGTAACCGTCAATTCAGTACACTTCCATGACAAGGCGAGAATGGTTGGCATTAGTGGCGGCGGGTTCGGTTAGAGGCCAAGACAGGGACGGACTTAACAAGCGCGGCGCCGCGCGAGACCGGCTAAATCAAGTTTTGGAACATATCTCGGTGAACTCTTCCGCAAAGGACATAGATTCCGCCTTGAGTGGTATTCGCGGAGCCCTTGATTTGGACACCAACTTGGGCGATGCCTATTACTTCAGACAGCTTTGTCTCAAGCGTCTAAAGAAGGACGAACCTCAGCAGAGTAGAGATCTCGCCGCCGCCAAACGGTACGGTTCGGATGCTCTCGCAGAAGGGTTGGACCCTTTCAAATTGGCTGTGCCAAAGCTCTCCAACGACCTGGGCGCCGTTGATCAGAAGTGGGCTCTTGTGGTTGGGGCAAGCAAGTTCAATCCCGAAACGGGCGCCACCCCTTTAAACTATGCTGATGCCGACGCCACTGCTTTTGCCGAACTGCTTCGCGATCCGAAAGTGGGCCGGTTCCCGCCTGAAAAAGTCTTTCTGTTGACTAACAGCCAGGCGACTACTGCTCAAATCAAAGCCCGGTTAAACACCATTGCGCGACGCGCGGGAAGCAGGGATGTGGTTGTGGTCTACTTCTCCACGCATGGGTCATCCCGTTTCGACGATCATCGTGGTGTTAGTTATTTGTTCACCTACGATACGGACGTTTCCAGCCGTGATTCCATCTTTGGCAGCGCCCTTCCGATGGTGGACGTATCCGGAATTCTTGTGAATCGCTGCCTGGCGCAAAGAACGGTCAGCATTTTTGATACCTGCCACAGCGGCGCTGCTAATCCCGGCCAATCGCTAGCCGACGAAGATATGAAACGATTGCAGCAAGGAGCGGGGCGGTATGTGATCAGTTCCTGTAAAGCGGATCAATTAGCGTATGAAGCCGATGGTCATGGTTACTTCACTGGCGCCCTGATTCGCAAGCTACGGCAATCGAAGGGTTGCGTACAACTCAAAGACCTGTTTCTGGCTGTGGAAGCGGAAGTTGGAACTACAGTGCTGAAGAAGCATCGCAAACAACAAACGCCAACGATGCTGAAAAGCGAGAGCGCCTCGGAAATCGTTTTGGGTGTCGCACCGGGGCAGCCTGCCGAAAAATGCGCCGGCTAACTGGAACCCGCTAAGACTCCGGAGTCGATTCGTGCTTGTCCTCGTGTTCGTTCATTTTCGGATTTTCGACATTCAGTTCGACCATCAAGACAATCAGCATCCCAAGAAGGAACCCGCTCCAACTTAACCAAATCAGACCTATATCCATCATCTTCCAACTAATGCAGAATAGAATGAATGCTACCGCGCCCACCTTAGTGAATTTGCCTCGAACTGTTTTGCTTGGGTAGGCATGGTCCCAAAGAAGAAGAA
>JAYVXT010000066.1:0-8817 GCA_043785065.1 Bryobacterales bacterium
TTAGGCGATTTCAAAAACCTGATCTTCTATATTGGTTTCCTGCTAAATGCATTCAGCGTGATCGCAGTGGCCTGCCTGTTCATCTTCCGCAAGCGGCCAGGTTGGCAGAAAGTTGGCGTGGTTAGTTTCGCTTGGCCGCTGATCCCCGTGTTTTACATTCTGGTTGGTTCGTGGATTGCGTTTCAAGGGATATTGATGAACCCCACCATTTCCGTCGCTTGCCTCGGTACGGTTGCGGTTGGCGCGGTTGCTTATCAGATTTGGCTGGCTCCTAAGACGGTCAGCAGGTAGAATTCCTTTTTTCAATTTCAGTTAATAGCGGAACCATTCGATTGTCGCGTTGTCATAAGTACAATAAGCGCGTTCATAGAAATGGAATTCCGAATGAGATCCGAGCGGGCCCCATCCATGGCATGGCCTAGTTGCACCACGAGCAAAGTCCGCGGCAATCCCGTATTTATTTATTCCTCGGCGCAGGTAAAGTTACCGCCAATCTAAGGAGCCGAAAAAGCGGAGTAGGCCGCCGCGTATTTCGAACAATTCCACCTAGTTGGCAGCAGCCTCGAGAAGCAGTTTTTATGGGGACCTTCCGGCAAGTTGACCATCGTCAACGCCTCACGGGCTTTCACCCCCGCCTCGTCAATTTGGCCCCCTGCTTTACGTTAGAAGTTGGGATTCGATATGTTATGTTAGATGCAGAAATTTTTATGAAGAAAACGTCATGGCTGCTAATTTTGTGCCTGCCGCTATTCGCGCAGGAGTTTCGCGCCACACTTGTGGGCCGGGTAACCGACCCGTCGGACGCGCCGGTTGTGGGTGCGGCGATTAGCGTAAGGAATGAAGGGACCAACGAAACTCATGAGTCGAAGACGGATTCGCGCGGCAACTACACCGTGCCGTTTCTGGCGCCGGCGCAGTATTCCGTGACGGTGACCGCTGCCGGGTTCCGACCCGCGGGACGAAAGGAGCTTGGGCTTTCGATGGCGCAGGCTACCACTGTGGACTTCAAGCTGAGGCTTGGGGCGGTGTCGCAGGAGGTGACGGTTTCAGCCGAGACTCCGCTGCTGGAGCATGCCAGTGATCGCGGCGGTGTGGTGGATGCGGAGGCGGTGACCGAGTATCCGTTGAACGGGCGCAATCCGTTTATGTTAGCCATGCTTGTGCCGGGTGTGGATTACAACGGCGAACTGGCTTATCAGCGGCCGTTCGACAACGGAGCGATTGCGCGTTGGAACATCAATGGTTCGAATGCTAATAATGAGTTTTTGTTGGACGGCGTGCCGAACAATGCGCAGGCTGGTGGGAACAACATCGCCTACGTGCCTCCCGTGGATTCGGTGCAGGAGTTTAGGATTCAAACCAATTCGTATGACGCGCAGTATGGGAAATCGGCCGGAGGCATCATTAATGTGGCTCTGAAGAGTGGACAGAATAGGATTCACGGCGCTGTGTATGAGTTCATGCGCCGCAATTCGTTTGACGCCAATTCCTTCCAGAACAATTCGCGCGGGGCTCCGAAGGATGGGCATTTTCTGGATCAGTACGGCATCCAGTTGGACGGACCTGTATACTTCCCGAAGATTTATGATGGGCGCAACAAGACCTTCTTTCTTTTTAACTATGAAGGCTACAGAGAAGCTACACCGCAACCGCTGGTGCTGTCCGTACCCGCGCTTGAAATGCGTAATGGGGATTTTTCCAAGCTAGTGGACGGAGCCAACCGGCTGGTAACTGTTTATGATGCGCTCACGACGCGGCTGGTTAGCGGCAAGTATATTCGAGATCCCTTTCCGAACAATACGCTGCCTGAATCGCGCATTAATCCGATTGCGCGAAAGATAGTAAATTTTTATCCCGCGCCGAATACCAGCACCAATGGCGTGGCCTATGCGCAGCAGAACTATTTTGCTTCAGGCGGCGAGAATCCAGCGCAGGACACTTTTTATAACCTGGTTTTTAAGTTCGATCAAAATTTCGGCAGCCGGAACCACGTGTTCTTCCGGCATGGCAGCAATGACCGGACTGAGTTCCGCTCAACCAATGGCATTCGCGGCAAGGTGGGCGGCGATGGCCCGCAACCGCTGAAGCGTGTGAACGATACTTATGTGCTGGATTGGGTGGGTACGGTTTCAGCAACTATGATCGTGAACGCGAAAGTTTCGTTCAGCCGGTATATCGAAAGCAACGCGGGGTTGGCGAATCAGGAATTTGATATGACCAGCCTGGGCCTTCCGTCGTCGCTGGCGGCGAGCCTCCCGTATAATCCCGGGTTTGGGCGGTATGCCTTGGATGACTATATTGGGCTAGGTAAGAGTGGTCCTGGCCGCAACGTGACTAATACCTGGACGGTTGCCGGGTCGGTTACTAAAGTAAGTGGCACGCATACGACCAAGGCGGGGTTGGACGCCCGCTGGATTCAATATGCATTGCAGAATCCCGGCACTGTGATTCAACTAAATGAAAACCGGGTGTTCACGCAGGCGGATTATACGAGGGCGGATGCGCTGAGTGGCAACTCCATCGCCGGGTTCTTGCAAGGGACGCCGAGTTCGGGTACGGTGAACTACCAATCGTTCTTCATTTATATGGAGCCTTACTTTGCGCCTTTCATTCAGCACGATTGGAAGGCTACGTCCAAGCTGACCTTGAACATGGGTATGCGCTTGGATTTCAACGTTCCGCCTAATGAGCGGTTTAACCGTTTGAATCGCGGGTTTGATACGCAGGTGGTTAGTCCGCTGGATAAGTTGATTGACCATGCGAAGTATCCGGAAATTCCTAATCCGTTGCGTGGCGGGCTGTTGTTCGCCAATGAAAATGGAGCGGGGCGCAATGCGGCCAATCTGTATTGGAAAACGTTCGCCCCACGTATTGGCGCGGCTTATTTGCTGACTAAGAATACAGTACTGCGCGGCGGCTGGGGGCGGTTCTATAGCAATCCCAGCAACAACTATTTGCAGTCCACCGGATTCAACGCGCAGACGACGATGTCGGTTTCCGGAGATGGCAACCGCACGGCATTTCCAAACTTGATCAATGATCCGTTTCCGACGATCAACAAGCCTCACGGTGCGGCGGACGGGTTACTGACGTTTGCCGGGCGCAGTTTCAGCTTCGTCAACGCCGATTTCAAGATTCCACACACCGATCAGTTTTCATTTGGCGTCCAGCGGGCGATTGGGCAGCGAGCGCGGTTTGAAGTTACGTATTCGGCGAATCGCGGATACGATCAGGAGACGACGAAGACTTTCGATGAACAGGGCGATGGAGGATTTCGCGATCGCTGCAATTGGCTGCTGAGTGGCAATCCGAATTATTGCGACGCGGGCATAGCCAATCCGTTTAAGGGGATGGATGCGTTCGTCGGCACCAGCTTTTATACGGGGAACACGATTTCGCGCAACCAGATTTTGCGGCCGTTCCCACAGTTCAGCGGGCTGACGGCGCTGATGCTGAATACGGGGCGGAGCTGGTACAACTCACTGCAGACTGCGTATAACATGCGGGTCAAGAACGGCATTAATTTAAACATGAATTACACGTTTGCGAAGAACGAACAGCGAACTGGGTATTTGGATCCGCAGAACGACGTGATGCAGCAGGGTTTGACGCAGTATGACCGCCCGCATCGTTTCGTTACCAGCATGATTGCGCAGGTTCCCATGGGTAAGGGGCATCGCTTCCTTGGCGGAACGCGCGGCTGGACCAGTAAGTTAGTAAGTGGATGGGAGAGCACGCTGATTTTCAACGTCATGTCGGGCATGCCGTGGGCGCTTCCGGGCAACGTGCTCTACCTGAAAGATGCAACGATTCCGTTTGATTGGCATCAGGAACGGGTGCAGGCAATCAAGCCGTGCGTTAATCGGGTAAATACCGATGGCTCGCTGCAGGTGCTGAATCCGAATCCGAACTATAAATGCACGGAGCCGAATTGGTTGATTGTGCCGAACTACAATCCCCGTTATACGCCGAACTACGATCCGCGGATCAGGTTGCAGACGGTGAAAATGGCCGATGCCTCGCTGAATAAGATGACGCAGATTACGGAGCGGTTGCGGGCGCAGTTCCGATTCGAGGTATTCAACGTGGCGAATTCGTTCTTTATTACGACGGCGCAGTTTAATAACACGCCGGATAGCGCGAATTTCGGAGCATTGTATAAGTCCATCGTGAGCGCGCCGCAATCGAATTATCCACGGCAGATGCAGCTTGGATTTAAGTTACTTTGGTAGTTACTGCTGTTTCAGGCGTTTCTCTAACCGGATTGGCCGGGGTGGACCAGTTGGGGGGACGGTCACTTCCACCCACAACTCCTCGCCGGGTTTGAGACGTGAAGGGTCTTCGGCATGTTCGGGGATGAAGAAGGCCAGAGGTTCAAGTGATTGAATGTCCAGGCCGGGAAGGGCACTAGCATTTTCGCCCCGTCCTTCCGTTTTGGCTGCTAAGACGCGGCCGTTTTCGACATATAGGCGCACTCGGGAATAGTTGGCTCCAGGTTCGGGGTTGCCACGGCCGGCCAGCGCTCGCAGACTTACGTATCGCCCCCTAAAAGGCAGGTTTGGGTCTATCGGCGCGGTCTTCATCCAGGCGCGCGGGTAGGCTTGACGCTCATAGGCGAACTTGCCCGCAATGCCGCACAATAGTGTAACTTGCACCGCTCCAGCGAGCAAACCTTTCTGCAAGGTAGTCATTGCGCGGGCTCCTCCATTCTGCCGATCAAATCGCGGCGAACCCAGTCGAGGCTATACCCAACGCCGATCAAAACGATGCCGGCGATGATTAGGGCGAGGCTGCGTCCGAGCTTGTCGAAGACATTGGAGAAGAAAAATGTGTAGATGGAAATTCCGGTGATGATGATGCCGAGGTTCAAGGTCAGTTTATCGTGGAGCCTTACTCCCAGGGCAGCGAAGGCTGCTCCGCCAATGAATAGATGGATGTACGGATAGAGCGAATTGAAACTGGAACCGTAAGATAGGACGGCCCAAGCGGCGATTGCGAATAGCTCCCAACGGATGGCCCCGGCGTAGAGCAGCGCGATCAATAAAGCCACGGCAACGAAGAGCAATCGATGTGGATCAAGGAAATCTCTGTAAGCGACAAAGACATTCGCCACCGAGACGTTAAAGATATTCGCCAGCGAGAAGGGAATTAGGGCGAACGCGCCAAGCCATCGCGCGGCGCGGTGATCAAGTGGTGTTGTGTGACGCGAAGGAAAGGCAACGTAAGCGGCCGCGACGATCGCGCCGAATGCCCACATCGGTGCGGTAAAACTCTGCATGGTTGAGTTCATCAGATTTTCCATTTTGGAGGCGATAAACATAGGCGCTAGCACAGCCACAAACGCGAACTGAGGCCACTCGCGAAGCAGCCAGTAGGCAAGGCCAGCGCCGAGCGCCCACAACCCGGTGGCGTTTGACCAGTGGGATGACATGTGGAAAATTTGCCCGCACAGTGCGATGCCGGCTCCGAGGGAAGCGGTTCCCGCGGCGTGGAGTGTTACCGTTAGTGGATTGGAATAACGCCGCGCGAAAGCAGCCGCCGTATGCAGGCTCCCGACCATGGAAACGACCAGAGAGAAGCGAACTTGGGGCGACAGGGTATCCCAATTCGAAGACACGAATAACAGGATGCCGGAGGCGAGCATGGCCCCGCCGAACGCCATCGCCAGCAGCGCGGGCCAACGCACAACCGGGCTTGGCTTGGAGGCTTGGTAGGCGCGAATGGCCGTCGCAGTTTCTGTGTTGACGAGCCCGGCTTCCACCCAGCTTTGCAACAATTTTTCGACCTCGAATACCATCGGCCTCAATTATACAGGGGCCAGATGTCCCATTTTGCCCGAGCGGTAATCCTCGACCGCCTGCAAAAGCTCCGGCCGAGAATTCATGACGAACGGTCCCATCTGAGCGACAGGTTCGTCGATGGGCTCGCCGGCCAGTACAAGGATAGTGGAATCGGCGCGGGCGTCGAGGGTGATGTGTTCACCGGTGATCGAAAATAGGGCTAGCTTAGCTTCGCCTTCGATGGATTTGCCTTCGATTGAAATGCCGCCCTTGAGCAAGAACAATGCGGAATTCATCCCGGCAGGAAGCTTGAGATCGAAATGCGCGCCGTTCTTCAAGCGCAAATCATAGAGTTCGATTGGCGTGACGGTTTGCGCACCGCCTGCATGGCCATTCCAATTGCCGGCGATGATACGGATGTGGCTGCCTTGCTCGTCCAACTTCTCAGTTGGGATGGTTGCGTTCGTTAGCGACTGATAGCGCGGTGGAGACATTTTATGAGCGCGCGGGAGATTCACCCACAGCTGAATCATTTCGAGCACTCCACCGTGCTTCACAAAATCGGCTGCGTGCAGCTCTTCGTGCACCACGCCTGAAGCGGCGGTCATCCACTGCACATCGCCTGGCCCCATGACGCCTGCGTTGCCCGCCGAATCGCGATGAGTGACGGACCCTTGATAGGCGATGCTGACTGTTTCGAAACCGCGATGAGGATGCTCGCCGACGCCGCGTGGTTTGTCTGACGGGGCAAATTCGTGCGGGCCTGCGTAATCCAACATGAGGAACGGGCTGATATCGGCGCCTAATGGATTCGAGGGGAAGAGGTTGCGGACCGGGAAACCATCACCCACCCAATAGGCGGACTGACTATCCACGACGCGGAGAAGGTGCTTGGGTTTTTCCATATTCTTATCAGATGAAGTCGGGGCATCAGTCGATTCGAACCGCTGCCGGATCAATCTCCACCTTCGGGAACTTCAGGTTCATTCCTTCGAGGGTCTCGGTGATGATCTCGCTGATCGCCAAATTCCTGTACCACTTCTTATTTGCCGGAATTAAATACCATGGGGCGTAATCGGTGCTGCACTTAGTCAAAGCGTCTTCGAAGGCGGCCATATAGTCGTTCCAGCACTTGCGTTCTTTCAAGTCGCCCATGGAAAACTTCCAGTTTTTAGTGGGGTCGGCCAGGCGCTCCTCGAAACGAACTTTCTGTTCGTCTTTGGAAATATAGAGGAAAAATTTTAGAATGGTTGTGCCGGAATCGGTCGCGATGCGTTCGAATTCGTTGATATGGCGGTAACGTTTCTTCCACGTTTCCTTGGGGACCAGATCATGCACGCGGACTACCATCACGTCTTCATAATGGGAGCGATTGAAGATGGAGATTTTGCCGCTCTCGGGCATCACTTTGTGGATACGCCAAAGGTAATCGTGCCGCCGCTCGGCGCCATCGGGGGCTTTGAAGGCGGTGACTTCGGTGGATAAGGGATTGAAGGCTTGCATGACGTGGCGGATGGTTCCGTCCTTGCCTCCGGCGTCGATGCCTTGCAGCACGATTAGCAAAGAGCGTTTGGCTTCGGCGTAGAGGCGGTACTGAAGTTCGCCCATGCGCTCCAGGTGTTTGGCGGTGCGCTTAAACGCCTCGGCTTTGTCTTTCGCGCCGGGAGTTGCGGCTGCATCGATGGCGGAGATTTTGAATTTCCCGCCGGGTTTGACGAGGAGGGATTTTGCAATAAGGCCCATGCTGATACAGTATCAGACGTTGATTTGCGGTGTTCCGGAACAAAGGCCCAGGCTTTTAGACGCAAGTATGCCTGGGGCGTGGCTCCCCGTTTATTGAGGACAGGAACGGTTCCGTTCAAGAACCCCGATTCGTCATCGGGTTCGATACCAATATATGATCCGGCGCCCCGCTGGGCATGCCCTTGGAGTGGCTCCGCTGGCTGCTCTTATAGAGTTCGCTTTAGGTTTGCTCCTGAGGCTTGAAAAACGACGCACCGGATTCAATGAAATTTATACGTGAGACTCACGCGCCGCCCCGGCTTTTTAGGGCCTGGACGAACTTATTACCCCTTTAGCTTCGGGAAGCGGGATTATGCGCTACCCGGACTGGCCAGTCCACTTAAGGTCGATTTAAGTGTGGCATACGGTTTGTTGGAATTGGCGGGTTGTGGTGCGCGTGGATTGGTCCAAGGCATTGATTTGTTTGGGCGTTAGAAGTGTCGAAAAAAGTTGCAATTGGTGGGGATTCGAAAAATTCAGAGTATTGGCCGCGAGTAAGAAGAACGACTTTGTTTCCTTGTTTTCCGTATGAGCGGTCACTCCGGGTAATTGTGATATGGTGGACCAATTAAGGCGAAATGAGCGAATATTTTCCATTTGATGTTTTCCTGAGCCACAGTTCCAAGGACAAGCCCGTGGTGCGGGCGCTGGCGGAGCGGCTGAAGGCGGATGGGTTGCGGGTGTGGCTTGACGAGTGGGAGATCCGGGCGGGGGATAGCATTCCATCAAAGATTGAGGAGGGGCTGGAGGGGTCACGGGTACTGGTGTTGTGCATGTCGGCGGCTGCGTTTGGGTCGGACTGGGCTACGGTGGAGAGCCAGACTTTCCGGTTTCGGGATCCGTTGAATCGGGAGCGGCGGTTTATTCCGTTGCGGTTGGATGAGGCGGCGGTGAAGGGATCGTTGGCTCAGTTTTTGTATGTGGATTGGCGGGCGGCGGCGCGGGAACGGGAGTACGGGAAGCTGCGGGAGGCGTGCGAGGGGAAGCGGTTGGAGGTGGCGCCGGAGATGGAGGCGGCGCGGGCGCGGTTGGAAACAAGGGCGATGTCGCTGGGGCATACGGGTAGCGTGAATGCCGTGGCCTTTAGCCCGGATGGGCGGCTGGCGCTTTCCGGCTCCGCTGACAACACCGTGCGGCTGTGGGAGGTTGAGACCGGCCGGCAAGTGCGCGTGCTGGAAGGCCACTCCGCTCGCATCTGGAGCGTAGCCATAAGCGGCGATGGGAGACTGGCGCTTTCCGGCTCCGGGGACAAAAC
>JAYVXT010000067.1:0-8806 GCA_043785065.1 Bryobacterales bacterium
TTGCTTCCGCCGGTGGGGCTTGTGCTGTTGTGGCTCAAACCGAGCGGCGGATTTTTTAGAAAGCTGGTGGGCACGCTAATGATCTCGGCAATTGGCGCCGCGCAAGCTGCCTATTGGTTTGATTTGCATATTGATTTAGACGGAAGCGGCATGAGACCAATGCTGCGAGTCGGTACTCCCGAGAAAAACTACGCCAAGCTGGAGGCGGATCGGGCTGAGCAGACCGCCGTTGCACCCCCGCCCCTGGTGGCTGCGGCGGATGTGATGTCGCTTGCAGCGGCGCAGGACAAGAAGCCGGCGAAAGATCAGCACGTGGTGGAAGAGCGGCCATCGGCGGATCGGGAAGTGAAAGCTGTTGCGCCGTCCAGCGGCCTCTATTGGACGGATTATCGCGGCCAAAATCGGGATGGGATTTATGCGCAGGCGCCGATTTTGACGTTGTGGCCTAAGCAAGGTTTGGAGCGGGTTTGGAAGCAGCCGGTTGGCGGCGGGTGGGCCTCCTTTGTTGTCGCCAATGGCGTGGCATACACGATTGAGCAGCGCCGCGCGAAAGAAGCGGTGACGGCTTACGATATGCGCAACGGGCGGGAATTGTGGGCCCATACATATGATGCGGATTTTCAGGAATCGATGGGCGGACCTGGACCGCGGGCAACGCCGACTTATCATCAGGGGTTTATTTATTCGATGGGAGCCACCGGCGAGTTGCGGGTGTTGGACGCTAAAACCGGGAAGCTGAAATGGGGCAAGAATGTCCTTTCCGATAACGATGCTCAGAACCTGACTTGGGCGCAATCGGCGGCTCCCTTGATTGTGGATGACAAAGTGATTGTGCAGCCGGGTGGGAAGGGCAAGTCGATTGTTGCCTACAACAAACTTACGGGAGCGCGGGTTTGGAGTTCGTTGAGCGATCAGCAGGCCTACACAAGCCCGATGCTGGTGAAACTGGCGGGCGTGCGGCAGATTGTAACGGTGACGGCGGCGCGGATGGTGGGATTGAAGCCGGAAGATGGGTCACTGTTGTGGGAATATCCTTGGACCACGGAGTATGACGTGAACGCGGCGCAGCCGATTATTGTGGACAGTACGCATGTTTTCGTTTCGGCCGGTTACGGACACGGCGCGGCGCTGGTGGAACTCACCAAGACCTGGGATACAATTAGCGCGCACGGTGTGTGGAACAACACCAAGATGAAGAACAAGTTTTCAAGCTCGGTGCTTTATAACGGGCACATTTATGGCTTCGATGAAGCGATTTTGGCGTGCATGGATCCTAAGACCGGTGAGTTGAAGTGGAAGGGCGGGCGCTACGGATATGGACAGTTGCTGTTGGCCGATGGGCATTTAATCGTGCTGTCCGAAAGCGGCGATGTCGTTCTGGTTAAGGCCACCCCAGAGAGTCATCAGGAGCTGGCTAAATTTGCGGCAATCAGCGGGAAGACGTGGAATGTCCCGGCGATTGACAATGGCATGTTGCTGGTTAGGAACACGACGGAAATGGCCTGTTTCCGCATTCGCAAGTAGAGAGCCCGGCGCACGTTGTATGATTATCCAATATGCGTTTGACCGCCCTATTCTTTTTCCTTTATTGCGTTGACGCTTTTCCGGCCACGGAATGGCGTCAGTTTCGTGGCCCGAACAGTTCAGGCGTTTCCGATGCCAAAGGCTTGCCGCTGGAATTTGGCGTGGACAAAAACCTGCTTTGGAAGACTGCTTTGCTGCAAGGGCATTCCTCACCCGTTATGTCGCCGGATCGTATTTTCTTGACGGGTCATGAAAATGAAGAGCTGTTTGTTTTTGGCCTTGATCGCAAAACCGGGAAACAGCTTTGGCGCAGACAGGTACCCCGTCCTCGCCGAGGCGAGTTGCATAAGGCCAATGGGCCGGCCAGTTCCAGCCCCGTAACGGATGGGGAAAACGTTTACTTCTTCTTTACCGATTTCGGGTTGATCTCCTTTACTAAGGACGGCGTGGAACGGTGGCGGATGGAGTTGGGTCCTTTCAACAGCCCGATGGGACTTTCCAGTTCGCCCGTTCTTTCCGGCAATAAGCTGCTGATGAATTGTGATTCGGAAAGCGGATCGTTTTTCGTTGGAGTAAATAAAGATACCGGCAAACAAATTTGGCGCAGGGACCGCTCGGAATTCACACGAGGGTTTTCGACGCCCGTGCTGTATCAACAACCCAATCAACCAATGGAGGCGATTGTGGCGGGCAGCACGCGGCTGGTTTCGTATTCCGTCGACACTGGCGAGCCGATTTGGTGGATTGACGGACTCACCTGGCAACTGAAGCCTACCCCGGTGATGGACAAGGAAAATATTTACGTTCTGGGTTGGGCCGGGGATGCCGATCAGGGGAATCAGGAAGAGATTGCCGACTTCAAGGAGTATCTGGCCAAGTGGGACAAAGATGGCGACGGGAAGTTATCGAAGGAAGAGATTCCTGACAAGAAGATAGTCAATCAATGGGAGTCGTTTGACTTAGACCGGACGGGATTCTTGGAAGAGCGGGATTGGAAGGCCTACCAATCGCGGAAAAAAGTCGTGAATGCGGTGCGCGCATTTAAGTTGGGCGGCAAAGGCGACATGACAGCATCGAACACGCTCTGGAGCTACTACAAATCACTGCCCAACGTGCCGTCGCCGTTGTTGTATGAAGGTATCCTCTATATTTGCAAAGAGAGTGGGATTTTGACTGCGCTGGATGCAAAAACGGGCAAGATGCTGAAGCAAGGGCGGTTGAAGGATGCGCCTGGAGATTATTTTTCTTCACCAGTAGCCGCGGACGGGCGGATTTTCACGATTAGCCATGAAGGCAAGGTGAGCGTGATCAAGCCCGGAGCCGCATGGGAAGTGGAACGGACCATTGCGTTGAACGAAGAGGTGAATGCGACCCCTGCTTTCGAAGACGGCAAGATCTACATTCGCACCCATCAGCATTTGTACTGCTTCGGCAAGAGGGATTAATTCCGTGCGCATAGTTTGCTTCTTTCTGATTCTTGCCACTGTTCAAGCCGGGGAATGGCCGCAATATCGGGGCGTCAATGGCAAGGGGCTCTCCGACGATAAGAACCTTCCGGTGGAGTTTGGTCCGGAGAAGAATGTTGTTTGGAAAACGGCTGTGCCGCGCGGGCATTCTTCGCCGGTGATTTCCGGGGCGCGAATTTACTTGACGGCCGAGGACGGCGAGAAGATACTTACTATCGCGCTGGACCGTAAGACGGGGAAAGAGTTGTGGAGGCGGGATGCGCCAAGGCCTCGTAAAGAGGAGATGAACAAGACCAACTCCGCTGCCTCGGGCAGCCCGGCTAGCGATGGGAAAAACGTTTACGTTTTCTTCGGCGATTATGGACTACTTTCCTATACGGCTGATGGGGTGGAACGTTGGAAATTGCCGATGGGCCCGTTCAACAACATCAATGGGCATGGTTCGTCTCCGGTGATCGTGGACAACAAGTTGATTTTGATTGTGGATCAGGATACCAATGCGTACATCTTCGCGTTGAATAAAGACACAGGTAAGGAAATATGGCGGACTGGGCGGCCAGAGACACTGCGCGGTTATACGACTCCCGCTATTTGGCGGACCAAGAATGGTCCGGCGGAAGTGATCGCTCCGGGCGCGTTTGTAACTTCGGCGTACGAGCTTGAAACCGGCAAAAAGCTTTGGTGGATTCGTGGGATGGCTTGGCAGTTGAAGGGTACACCGGTGATTGAAGGCGACATTGCTTACATCAATTCGTGGGAGGCGGGCGGCGATATGGAGACACCTCCCGATGTTCCTGGTTGGAAAGATTCGCTGGCGCAGTTTGACTCGAATAAGGACGGCAAGATCAGCGAAGAGGAATCGCCGAAGAATTTGAAGAAGCGTTCGTTCCTGGAGGCGGATTTGAATAGGGACTTGTTTTTGGATGAGCACGAATGGACATTTATGACCTCGCGCCGGCAAGCGCAGAATACGGTGTTTGCGGTAAGGCTAGGCGGACGTGGCGATGTGACCGATACTCATGTGTTGTGGCGGTACCGGAAATCACTGCCCAATACGGCATCGCCGCTACTGTACAAAGGCGCATTGTTCTTAGTGAAGGATGGCGGAGTGGTGACATCGTTGAACCCGGAAAACGGCACGGTATTCAAGCAGGCGAGGCTTACGGGGGCACTGGAACAATATTGGGCGTCGCCGGTTGGTGGCGACGGCAAGATCTACATGGCCAGCCAAGCGGGCAAAGTGAGCGTACTTTCAGCCACGCCGGAATGGGAAGTGCTGAAGATGAACGAACTTGACGACGATATTTTCGCGACGCCGGCGATTGCGGATGGCATGCTGTACATCAGGACGCGTTCGGCTCTTTATTGCTTTAAGAAACAATGAGCGGGCACATTCCATTTACGCGGAAGCGATTGGATGCGGAGCAACAGAAAGCGGATTCCGAAGCATTTTTGAATAAGATACGGGAACGGCGTTCGATTCGGCACTTTTCCACGGAGTCAGTTCCCTTAGAGCTGATTCAAAACGCGATTTTGACGGGAGCTTCGGCTCCCAGTGGAGCCAATCAGCAGCCTTGGCGGTTCGTGGTGGTGAGCGACCCGGCCTTGAAGAAGCAACTGCGTGAGGCGGCTGAAGCGGAAGAAAAGGAAAATTACGCCCGGCGGTTTCCAGAGGAATGGCTAGAAGCGTTGGAGCCATTTGGGACGGATTGGACCAAACCTTTTATTGAAGATGCGCCTTATGTGATTGTTGTGTTCCGCATTGATTTCGGATTGGATGGCGATCGTAAGATCAAACATTATTATGTGACCGAATCGGTGGGAATCGCCACGGGATTCTTGCTGGCGGCACTGCATATGGCCGGACTTTCAACGCTCACCCACAGCCCGAGCCCGATGGGTTTTTTGAATAAGGTCTTAAATAGACCGGCGAACGAGCGTCCATTTATCTTGATCCCCGTGGGGTATCCGGCACCGGATGCAACAGTTCCCGATATCAAGAAAAAGAGTTTGGAAGAAGTTCTGGTAACCAACCTATCTTAGGCAGGCCAGTACTTTTGAATTGCGCATGCACACAAGGCCATTGCCGACAGCGGGGTAAGCGCGAATCAGTCCCTCGATTACCTTAAAATTCCCCAGCATTTCCAGCTTTTCAGGATTGCGTTTTATCTTGAAGATCTGGCCGTCTTCGCGCAGGTACATCAAGTGGTCCTTGATCAGAGTGACGGACCCGCCGCCAGGACCCGCCAGCATTTTCCAGGCGACGCGGCCCGTTTTCATTTCTACCGACCGCATTTCGACGGCCGGATGCACCGCGCCGTGAAGGCCATAAAGGAAGCCGTCGATCAGGACGGGGGTGGCGTAGTGGGCCGAGATGGCATCGTCGCCCGACCACAGTTCGGCAGGCGGGTTAGTGGAGAAGTCCAGGACGATGGAACCAACGCCGTAATTGGAAGTGATGAATAGCAGGTTGCCGTCAACGATAGGGTTGGCGACATTGGCGGAGGCCTGGGCGCGGGCGCGCCAATGCTTTTCGAAAAGAATTTTTCCCGTGTCCTTATCGGTCACCAGAATTCCTTCCCGGGTGAAGAAAACGATTCCAAACAGCGCGGCGGTTGGCGAAGAGTAACTCATCTCATGATTGCTGGCCTTCCAAATTAGTTTTCCCGTTGCCGGGTCGAACGCGCCAACGCCAGCCTTCTTTGAACCGATGTTGAGGTACAACTTGCCCTCGTGGATTAATGGAGAACAACCGGCGCCGAACCATCCTTTGGGAGAACTGTACTGCTTGTGGACGTCGACTCGCCAAAGCTTTTCGCCGGTGTTGAGATCAAGTGCATGGAGGACGCCTTCGGCGCCGAATGCGAATATTTTTCCATCAGCCACGGTGGGTGCGGCTCGGGGGCCGTCTTCGAACCCGAAGTCATCTTTATAGTTGGTGGGGTATTCGAAAGTCCAGATAGTTTTGCCGGAGGAGGATTCAAAGGCCTCGACGATTTCCATTTTCGCTTTCCGGTGAAAAAGAATTACCTTATTGCCGGCAATTATGGGACCGGCGAAGCCTGAGCCAACGGGACGTTCCCAGGCAAACTGCGATGGCCAGGCAACGTCGGAATCGCTATAGACCCCGTTGCGATTGGGTCCAAGCATTTGCGGCCAGTCGTGGAAGAACAGGAACGGAAGCAGGGCGAGCATCGCTTTTAAGGATAGCTTTTGGTGTAGGCCCGTTTTGTTAATTTAGAGCAATAGCATTTAGGCGCGGCAGACTGCAAGCAAGCGCTCCTCTACCGCTCCGAGGTCGGAATCATTCAACTTAGCACCATCGCGAGTCACGTAGAACACGTCCAGCGCCTTGTGCGCCTCGGTGTCGATCAGCACGACTTCGATATTGCACCCGGATTCTGAAAACACGGTAGCCAATTCGTACAGCAAACCTGGCTTGTCTTCGGCCATGATCTCCACCAGCGTGGCATGATCCGATGCTTCGTTGTCGAATTCCACGCTTGGCCGCAAGCGCTCTCTCTGGCTGGGCGGATCGGCTTTCCGCCGGCCGGCAAGCAAAGTGCGGACGTCGGCCTTACCTAGCGCTACACGTTCCAGAGTTAGCTTCAGCCGGTCGGTCTCACTAGGATTCAATTCCAGATTGCGGCTAGGATCACTGAACGTAAAGGCGTCGACGATCTCGCCGCGTTTATTGCTAAAGGCTTCCGCTTTTACGATGTTCAAGCCGAAGGCGGACAGGGTTCCGGCGATCGCCGAGAACAGACGGGGCCGGTCACTTGTGATCAGCGAAAGCCGCCATACGCCGCTCTCCTTTTTAATGTCCACGCCAACGCCGATATCCGCCGATTGGGCTGCAAGACGGGCATGATCCTCAATCTGTTCGGCGTTGTGAGTGCGCAAGTAGCGCACCGGTAAGCCTTCCATGAAAGAGGCCGCTTGGGGCGATACGCCTTGAGGAGCGGTGATACGATCCGTATCTAATTCCCGCGTCAATTCCCGATAGCCGATGATGTAGACCCGCCAAAGCTGGTCTAGCCGCCAAGGGGTCATGGCGCTGGGATTCACGCCGCTGATATCGGAATATGTAAGCAGCGTTAGATAGCGCAACTGCTCAATGGTCCCCACTCGATTAGCCAGATGAATCGCCGTTGCGGGGTCGCTTAAATCGCGCGAGTTCATAACGGAACTCAGTTCCAAATGCCTTTCCACCAGGAACAACACAAGGGTCTGTTGTTCCACCGGCATGCCGATGCGGTCAAGTATGGCGCGGCCCAGGCGCACTCCTTCAAGCGAGTGATTTTCGCCTTCGGCCCCCTTGCCGACGTCGTGCAAAATCAAGGCGAAGATAAGCAGCGGAAGCGATTCGATCTCTTCAAGCAATTCCACGAAATGTAGAATTGCGCCTTGCTGCGGCTTGCGTAATTGCAACAGGTTTTCAATGGTGATCAGCGTGTGTTCATCCACCGTGTAGCGATGATAGAAATCACGCATGACCATGCCGTCAATCAGCCGCCATTCCGGAATCAGCGCGGCAAGCAGGCCAGTTTCGTGCATCGCGCGCAAAGCGGTTATTGCATGCGGCAGGGCAAATATCTCTTGCAGATAGTTCCACAATTGACGGGGTTGCGCAAAATGAGCCTCAATGGCGGGAAGAGCCTCTTTTAAACGCTTTTCCGTATCGGCCGCAAGCGCGATGCCATGGCGGGCGACAAAGCGAATGAGACGCAACGCCAGTTCGGGATCGGTTTCCAGTTGTTGCGGGCTGCGCAGTAGAATGCGGTCGCGGCTGACGCTCATTTCGGAATTAGATAATCTTGAACGCCACTCCCGGAATTGGCTCAACAAACCACTGGCGGGGGTTTCGCAAATATCCAAAACCTGCAGCGCCAAACGGTGTATTTTACGGGAATGAAGAAAGTACTGCCGCATCCAACTGGCCACGGTGGGGGCATGAATAAATGATTGATCCACGTACTCTTCCTGCGCGTCGAACGTTAGCTGATTCTGATCGCGGCCGGAGTTGAAGTGCAGAAAGCATCGCAGCTGATGCAGGAATTCTTGCGCCTCAACCAATTCGGGAAGGTAATCGAAATGATGCTTTTGCGGGTCTCGCAGTTTATGAAGCCATCCGATAACGTGAAGATCCCGCAGGCCTCCGGGGCCCTCCTTTACATGCGGCTCCAAGTGATAGACCGTGTCATGAAATTTATCGTGCCGTGTGCGGGTGGCCACTCCTATATGGCGAATCAAACTCTGCCGCTCGGAAGCCCAAAACTTCGGGAGCTTCGCCGTTAGGCGGGAATACAGAGCGGAATCGCCGGCCAGGAAGCGCTGGTCTAGAATGCTGATATTCAACTCGTGGTTTTGCGGGTTTAGTTCCGTGCATTCCGCGATGGAGCGCACGGAATGGCTGAGCCGCAGACCCGCGTCCCATATCGTTTTAAGGAATTGCGAGAGAGCTTCTTTACGTTCTTTGGACTCTGGAGGATCCTCCATCAACAACAATAGATCAATGTCTGAATGCGGGAATAGCTCTTTCCGACCGTAGCCGCCCACGGCAAGGGCGGCCAGCCCGTTTGGCCAGGCCGGCGTGAGGATATCGCGAAACGCTGTTTCGACAATGGAGTCGACCACGGAGGTTCGGACACTCAGCGCCGGCGCGGCTTCACCGGTGGAAAAATACTGCTCGCGGATTTTTTCAAACGCGGCGTTATAACGCTGATTCGCCGCGTTCGTCGTTACGGATTCTGATGGCGTCTCTGACATCGTAGACAAAGATTTTCCCGTCACCAATCTTGCCGGTTTTGGCGGCG
>JAYVXT010000068.1:0-8803 GCA_043785065.1 Bryobacterales bacterium
CCGGAAGCGGCTCACCTGTTTCATAATGGCGTGCGAACATGCGGAGCGAGAGTTCCTCGGAACACCAGTTTTCCAGGATTTGGGAGGGAAGTTCCACGAAATCCCAAGCGACGTTGGTGCCCGTTAAACCACGAATCTCAACGCGGCTAAGGCAATGGTGAAGGAGGTGGCCGAATTCATGAAACAAAGTTTGGACGTCGCGGTGGGTGAGAAGCGCCGGCTTGCCAGGCAGCGGCGGCGTCATATTGCCGCAGATCAGGCCAAGATGAGGCGACCATCCGGCGGAAGTTGGCTTGCCGCAAAGGAAGGCATCCATCCAGGCCCCGCCGCGCTTCGATTCCCGGGGAAACAGGTCGGAATAGAAAGAGCCAAGATGCTCGTCAGTGGCCTGATCGTGGATGTCGTAGTATTGAACGTCGGGGTGCCACACAGGAGCGTTTTCGTGACGGGTTACTTTAATGCCGAATAATTGGCGGCAAATCTCAAACATACCTTCAATCACCTGCGGTAGCGGGAAGTATGGCCGCAGTTCTTCCTCGTTGAAATTCAATTTCTTCTCACGGAGCTTTTCGGCGAAATAGGGGATGTCCCAAAGTTGAATTTGGCCTTCGGCCGGGTCAACCGATTGATTGCGGAAGGACTCGAGTTCGGCATTCTCACGGGTTAGGAAAGAGGCGGTTCGTTCTTCAATGGCGCGGATGAATTTAAGGGCGGTATCCCCGGTTTTAGCCATGCGGTCGGCGATCACCATATCGGCGAAATTCTTGTAGCCAAGCAAGGTAGCCTTTTCGCGCCGGAGTTCAAGGATATGGGTTAGTACCGGCAAATTGTTGCGGTCCCCCATGGTGGCTCTTGAGAAAAAGGCGCAGCTTATTTTTTCGCGAATATGGCGGTCGTCGAGGTAGTTAACGACAGCACTGTAGCTAGGGGCTTGGAGAGTGAATCTCCAACCCTCCAGGCCTTTGGCCGCGGCGTTTTGTCGGGCAGCGCCAACAGCGGAAGGCGGCAAACCGGCCAGCTTCGATTCATCGGTAAAAACAAGTTCAAATTCGTTGGTGGCATCGAGAACATTTTCGGCAAACTTCATAGTGAGTTTGGCCAGTTCAACGTCAAGCTCCGCCATGCGGGCTTTACCGGCTTGGTTCAATTCGGCCCCCGCGCGTTTGAAATTATCCAGTGTTTTTTCCACGTACCGTTTCTTGACGCCTTCGAGCGCTGCTCCTTCGGGGGTGGCGGCATATGCCTTGAGCGCTTTGTAAAGACCATCATTAAGAGGAATGCCGGAATAAAAAGCGCTGGCTTTCGGTTGGGCGGCGTTGACGGCCGCGCGCAATTCGGGCGAAGTGACCACCGATTCCAAGTGGCGCGAAATGGTAAGCGCCCAATCGAGATCCTCGGTAGCGTAATCATAGGCGTCAATTGTATTGGCCCAAGTCCGCTCGCCGGCAACGCCGATGATGGCATCAATATGGGCGCTGGACCGCTCGATCAGCTGATCCAAGGCGGGCTCAATGTGAGAGGCTTGGATTTTATCGAAAGGAATTTCGAATCGAGTTTCGAGTAGTGGATTTCCCGTTTGCATTCAGTACTTCCAAAATACCTAAGTAGAAGCAATAATGCCACCGAAATAATTGGCCGCAAGTTAATAATTTGTGGGGTTTTGTACGACAAATGCATGCGGAGCATGAGGAACCAGCGTTAGGGCAACGAATTTAGCCAGACGCCGCAATCGTCCAATTCAAACCAAAAAAATCTGATTATCAACGGATCCCGTCCCAATCCCAACATGGTTGCCCCGACAAATCCATACTGAATCGATCGTTCATTTGGTATTCAATACCCTCAAGAATAATATAAAGAACGATCACCACTGTCCAAGACGTTTGAAAGCCACTCAAAGAAAGTGTAGTGGGTTGAGCGATGGCGGGATCGAGTCCTGCTAAGGTTGAGTTTCTTGAAGACCAACCAAAAAGGATCAACCGCACATGCTACGAGTATGCAGTATTTTTAGTCTGATATGGGACTCATCCCGAGAGTGATGTTCGATAAAGCTGTGCGGAAGCACGAAGCGGAAAAGCACGCCAAGGGAATGACGTGGTTGAGCCAGTTCCTGCGTCCCACACAGTGCTGTCGTGCCACCAGTAACTACCGTGGGTTATCAGCTCTCGTCAGCAATTCCCACGCCGGGCTCTATCGGTTCAACAAATCCAATAACCGGTAACGCTGCAATCAGCGGCACGGATACATTCATCCGCGTTTCCAGTTCAAACAGCGCAGCCTCGCGAATAGAGCCCAACTTCGTTCACAGCGCCGCCGCGCCTTCCCAAGTTCCGGAGCCTTCCTCCATACTCCTCGCGGTAGCCGGCTTAGGGGCGATACTTCTAGGCAATCACCGGCGGAATCCGTTACTCTAAGCAAGGTGGTTGATTCGCTCACCTCAGCTCTATTTGAAAAGGAACAGGCACGCACCTTGCGCACCCTTTCCACGCCCGAACGCATTCAAAAATTCCTGGATGAAGAGCTAGCCTACAACCACGCCGTCACCTGTTATTCACCCCGTCTCGTACTCCAACACAAAAAAGCCCATTGCATGGAGGGCGCCCTACTCGCCGCCGCCGCCCTTCGCTTCCATGGCCATCCACCGCTGCTCGTGGATCTTGAAGCCAGCCACGACGACGATCATGTCCTTGCCGTCTACAAATCGAACAACCGTTGGGGAGCACTCGGCAAGTCAAACTATTCCGGCCTTCGTTACCGCTCCCCCATTTACCGCACCATTCGCGAACTCGTGCTCACCTATTTTGACCACTATTTCAATTTACGCGGTGACAAATCTTTACGCGCATTCTCCTTGCCTGTTAACCTAACCCGCTTCGACCGCATCCAATGGATGACCCGAAACGAAGAAGTATGGGAAATTCCCGAACACCTGTGCACAATCCGCCACACCGCGCTGCTATCCGATGCCACCGCTCGCACTTTGCGTCGGGTGGACAAACGAATCTTCGCCGCGGGCCGGTTGGGCGGGTCGTTCTAAAATAGGACTTCATGAGCTGGACCCGACGCACTTTCTTAGCCTCCACATCCGCATCCTTATTGCCGGCGCAACGCCCAATCAAGCGCCCCAATATCGTCCTGATCATCAGCGACGATCAAGGCTACGGTGACCTGTCCCTTCACGGCAATCCGTACCTTAACACGCCCAACATCGACCGCATCGGGAAGGAAGGCGCCCAGTTTACGCAGTTTCAAGTGTGCCCCGTGTGTTCGCCCACCCGCGCCAGTTTGATGACCGGCCGCTACAACTACCGCACCGGAATTGTGGATACCTATCTGGGCCGATCCATGATGCATACCGACGAAATAACCATGCCGCAAATCTTCAAGGACGCCGGTTACCGCACCGGCATATTCGGTAAGTGGCACTTGGGGGACACCTACCCCATGCGCCCGCTCGATCGTGGTTTCGAAGAAGGCATTTACATCAAAGGCGGCGGCATCGGCCAGCCTTCGGACCCTCCTGGCGGATCCAGCTATACCAACCCGTACGTGTACGAAAACGGCAAGTTGACGCAGAAGCAAGGCTACTGCACCGACATCTTTTTTCGCGGTGCGCAGGAGTTCGTCGCGGCACATCGTGAAGAACCGTTTTTCTGCTACGTCGCGCCCAACGCTCCGCATGACCCGCTGGAAGTCCCCGATTCCTACGTAGGTCCTTTTCGTGGCAAGAAGCTGGGCGAGAAAACGGAGAAGGTGTACGGCATGGTGGCCAACCTGGATGAGAACGTCCGCAATCTGGTGAACACCCTCGACAAGCTCTATCTGCTCGACGATACAATCCTGATTTTCATGACCGACAACGGCCCACAGCACGAGCGTTATAACGCAGGCATGCGCGGAATCAAAACCTCGGTTTACCAAGGCGGCATTCGTGTTCCTTTCCTGTTGCGCTTCCCCCGCGTAGTAAAGCCCGGTTGGGAAGTACACTACACCGCGGCCCACATCGACGTTCTGCCCACGCTCGCTGAGTTGTGCCGCATTCGCCTACCCGAAAACTTGAAGCTCGACGGACGCAGCCTCGCCCCTTTGTTGACGGTAGCAACCAAACAATGGCACGACCGCACAATCTTCACTCAATGGCATCGCGGCGACGAACCCGTGCTATTCCAAAACTCCGCCGCCCGCACTCAGCGATATAAGTTAGTAAACGGCGTCGAACTATACGATATGGAGCATGATCCGGGTGAGGGCAAAAACATCGCCTCCGAAAAGCCTGAAATTGTATTGAATCTACGCGCCGAACAGCGGAAGTGGTTCGAAGACGTAAGCGCCACACGTGGCTACGCCCCGCCGCGCATTTTCATTGGCACGGAAGTGGATAATCCCGTCTACTTGACCCGCCAAGATTGGCGCGGTCCCGAGGCCGGCTGGGACCGCACATCGCGCGGGTATTGGGAAGTGGACGTTCGCATGAAGGGTACCTACGAAATACTCCTGCGCATCAACCCGGCGCGTGATGCCGGCGAGGTCACCGTACACTTCGGCATGCACGATTGGAGACAGTCATTCCCCAAAGGCGCCGAGGAAGTGCGCATCGCCGGAGTGGCGTTGAATGCAGCCAAGGGCCGGTTGGGAGCTTACGTATCTTATACCGGCTCCGCCAGCAGGTTAGGCGTACTCTCCGCCGAAGTCCGCCGCATGTAAGAAGGTACCCCCTGTTTCGCGGCCACTTTCAACTGCGTGATGGACCGCTGGCATCCCCTCTATCCAGCCAATGTAAATCTCGTATTGTCTCGAAGCGGCCATCGCTCGTGACAGCCATACTAGGGGCTGTCCCCTATGTTCGCAACATAGTTGGAGAGATTGGCGGCGGGGACAGCACCCTCGCGCTCGAAGGTCCAGTATAATCCGGGTATGGCAAATGTTTCAGCGGTTGTCCACTTGCATCCTCGTCCCCAGCTGAACTGTTACATCAAATTATGGGCGCCGATTAACGCAGATAAACGCTGATAAAACCTTTTTAACTTATCCGGAAAATCAGGAGGGTTTTATAACTTAATTAATGAAGGAGAGTCGGGAATCTGGGGCCTTCAATCGTTGCATACCTCAACATCTTGGAAGCCGCTTATAACGCGGCGAAGTGGAACAGGACACGCCCCGGCGTGGCGCGTTTCCTGCTGAACTGGAACCGGAGGTGGCTGGGCCGCAGCGCCAACGGACGGAGGGAAGTTAAGTTATGTACCGGGCGAGTACCGGACCTTCATCATAAGGAGCCCTTACCCGGGCTCCATTCTTATTTCGATTCGAGTGGGTTCGGATTTTCCTCGGAACTCTTCTCTTTGCGCAATTTCTGAACCAAACGATAGCCTACCCCGCGCACAGTTTGAAGGTATTGAGGCGCCTGCGGATCGTCTTCCAGGTAGCGGCGCAGGCGGACTATAAAGTTATCAATGGCGCGAGTATCCGTGTCCTGCCGGACGCCCCACACCGATTCCAAAATCTGCTTGCGGCTAACCGCCTGCCCTTCATGCCGCACCAGGAATTGAAGCAAGTTCGCTTCCATCAAAGTCAGCATCGATTTCTTTTCGCCGGTGATGATTTGCTGCGATTCAAAATCAATCTGCTTGCCATTGACTTCAACCGGCTCATTGGACTTAGCCCCTGACTCTGCCCAACGCGAACGCCGCAACAATCCATTGACCCGCGCCTGTAGGATTTTCAACTCAAAGGGCTTGGCCAGGTAGTCATCGGCGCCGGCTTCAAAACCTTCCAGCACATCGTCCTCGCGGCTGCGGGCGGTCAACATCAGAATTGGGATGTAGCATCCTCCGGCCCGCAACTCACGCGCCGCGGTAAAGCCATCCTTGCCCGGAAGCATGACGTCCAACAAAAGAGCGTCGAATTTTTCCTTGTCGATGAGCAGCAGCTTCAAAGCCTCTTCGGCGTTGTCGGTGACGAACACCTGGTAGCCGTCCGCTTCCAGATTAAATCGCAACCCTTCGGCCAAATGTTTTTCGTCTTCGACGATCAGAACGCGGCTCATTTGACAGGCAACTCCAGAGTGAACGTTGAGCCCCGGCCCGCTCCCTCACTTTCGGCAAACACGCGGCCCCCGTGCTTTTTCGCCACCGACTGTACGATGAATAAGCCCAGGCCGGTGCCTTTAACCCGGCTAGCCACGGCGCCGGGAATACGGTAAAAGCGCTTGAAAATATGCTTCAATTCAGCGGGCTCAATCCCCACCCCTTGATCCCTAACACGCACAGCGATAAGCCGTTCACTGGGGCGCGCCAACTCCAGCAGCACGCGCACTTGATTGCCTGAATATTTGATGGCGTTGTCGAGCAAGTTGCTGACGGCGGCTTTCAACTCGTTAAGGTCTCCAATAACGGTGGTGGACTCACCGGACGGGCACTTCTGCGCGTAGTTAAGGCACTCCGGCGCGAGGTGATGACGGGTGCGCGCAAGCGCCAGGCATTCCTGAGCCAGCACGGCAAGGTCAATGCGCGAAGCATGCATCTTTGCCCCGAGCTTTGCCGCGCTGCCCGCTCGCAATACCTGTTCGATGGTACCGTGCAGGCGCTCGGTATCGTCCAGCATGATCTGATAAAACTCTTTGCGTTTCCAATCGTCCACTTGGCGCGATTGCAAGGTTTCCAAATATAGGCGAATCGAGGCGACGGGCGTCTTCAACTCATGCGTCATGGAATTAAGAAAAGCGTCGTGCTGTTCGTTACGCCGCATTTCACGAACCAGGAAGATGGTGTTCAAAGCCACGCCGGCTATAAGAATGATAAAAAAGATAGCACCCAGAATCAGCATCACGCCGGTGCGCCAATTGTCGACGAACCAGCCGATATTGAGGAAAATAGCCATCAGCACCAGGCAAATGCCCAGTGCGCCAATCAGGAATGTAGGACGTTTGCTTGTGGTACCGACCATGTTCGGTATTCGCTGGCTTAGCCAGCCAATACTTAATTCTGGCACGAATCGTTCCTTAACTGAAAGAGGTGAGACGGGCAAAGTGAATCCGCCTTTTTAGTTATTAAGCCGCTTCCCGTTCGGCCATTGGCTGGTCGACGCGAGGATAACGGACTCGTGTAGCGATCCCAAGTTTTTCCATCAACCGGATATGCAGCCAACTGATGTCCAGTTCATACCACTTAAGCCCATGGCGCGCCGAAGCGGGCAAGGCGTGATGATTGTTGTGCCAACCCTCGCCAAAGGTCAGCAGGGCGACCCACCAGTTATTGCGCGAATCGTCCGTTGTTTCAAAACGGCGGCTGCCCCAAAGGTGCGTAGCGGAGTTCACAAGCCAAGTTGCATGGAGACCGGCGCATACGCGAAGCGGACCAGCCCACAAAAATAGCGGCAAACCGCCGATCAGATAAAGAAGCACACCTGACATGGCCAGCGGAAGCCAATGCCAATTGGTGAGCCAGATGTAGAACGGATCCTTGGCAAGATCGGGCGCGAAACGGCTCATCGCGGCGGCATCGTCATGCTTTGATTCCCCGGAGACGATCCAACCCATGTGCGACCACCACATGCCGTCGCGAGGAGAATGCGGATCGCCGTGCTTATCGGATTTTTGATGATGAATGCGATGCGTGGCTACCCAGAAAATTGGACCGCCTTCGAGGGTCATGGTTCCGCACAGAGCGAAGAAATGTTCCAGCCATTTAGGCACGATATAGGAACGATGAGTATGGAGACGGTGGTAACCCAACCCAATGCCCCAGCAGATACAGCAATAGTACAAAATGGCGGCAGTTACTACCGCTTGGGTGGTTATATAGAAGAAAGCGGCAACCGCGCCAACGTGTAACGCAGCTAATACTATGATATTGACCCAATTGGGTTTACGATCTTGGAAATTGATTTCGACGACAGTAGGATTGCTCATCTGGAGGAAGACGTATCTCCTGTAGCCAGATTAGCAGCGGGAAGTCAAGGGGGTTGTAATAGTTGTGTAATTCCCTGGTTAGGTTAAAGTACCGCTCCCAAGCATTGGCCAGCCATTGAATTCGACGTGAAATCCAAGTTATAGATGGCGGTTCCTGGCGTTTACCAGCGCTATTATCAAACGAGCATTTCAACTAGCCCCCGGTGGCAATCGGTGGATTGCTGGGACCCAACAGCCGACTGAATCGGAAGAATCACTCGATTCTCATCGGGGTCTAGTCGGGCCCAGTCGACCGCTTTCAGATTGCGAGAAGCTCCCAAAGAGTGTGCAGAGGAATTAGATGAGCGCCGAATGTGGGACTCGACTCTCTCTGCCGGATTGAGCTGATCTCTGCTTGGCTCTTAACCCTGCCGGGCCTTCTCTAACTTCTCAACCAGCGGCGGCAAGAACTCATCGGCGCCATCGGCCGTTAATTGGTCCACCGCATTTTGGTAATGCTCCACGGCCGCGTCCCGCTCCCCCAGTTCCATGCGCACATCGCCCACATACCCTTCAAGCAGCGCCCAATCAAACGGAAATTCATCCTGTGTGTGAATCTCGCCGGCTTCCTCAAAACAGGTCAGCGCATTCCGGAGATTGCCTGCTACATCGCCTTCGGAAAGTCCGGCCCAAGCCAAGCCGGTGTTGGTTTGCGTCTGCGCCCAGGCATCCGGCACTTCATCCCGATCCCGAACTTCCAACGCATACGCAAAGCAGATGATCGCCTTCTTTAAATGCTCATCGCGATCCACCGTAATCAGGCTGGAATGAATGATGCCTAACTGATTCTGAATTTCGGCCCAGACGAATGGATCCTCTTCTTGCGACTTTACATCGAGCGCCAATTCATAGCTCTCC
>JAYVXT010000069.1:0-8800 GCA_043785065.1 Bryobacterales bacterium
CGCATGCATTTTGGGTTGGGGCGGAACGAGAAGATGGAGACGGTGGAGATTCGGTGGCCTGCGGGTGGGGTGGACCGGCTGGTGGATGCGCCGGTGGATGCGGTGGTTAGTGTGCGGGAAGGTGAGGGTGGATGGAAGCGGGTGAAGTGAGTAGGTGGCGGGTTCGAGCCCTGCGGGTTTGAAATCCTCTGACTCCAAACCCATGCTCTCTTGTCAGTGCGCAACGCTTGAATGCTTGCGCTTGAGTGCTTGCATTGATAGCCTCACTTGCGCGTCTGTGGATTGCCGCGATATTTCGGCAACCACTCTAGCGGCTTCCACTTGTCGGGACACATGCCCCAATATTTTTTCAGAAGATCCGGAATTTGTCAACAAGTTTGAGACACCTGTCCGCATTAATTAGTGACTACCGCCTGTGTCCAGCGGAGCTGGCTTGGGCGGGTTGATCCAAACAGCTTCCAGGAACTTGGCGTGTTGCATGTTTTGCGTACGAAGCGCTCGGGATGGAGTTCAAAGGCTGCGGTTAAGACTTGCTGACGATTGTGGATGACATCGTCGGCGAGCCCATAGTGAACCTCGTGCGGCGTCGGCCAGCGAACCAAAGCGGTCGGGGAATTCTAGCCGGTACTTCATGGTCTTGAAATGACTCTCGGAAAACAGATTGTCGTCAATAGCCATTAGTTGCGATGTCTCGGTGAAAACATCCACTTCAATGGTAAGGCAATCCTAACCATGCAACTCAATTGCATTCCCTTTCCAGCCAACTACTCGGAAGCAGTTCATCTTAGGCTCCGTCTAGAAATAACATAGCCGAGTTCGGAAGCGCTGCGAGGGCGAATCTCGTAGTTCCATGAAGGGCTTCTCGACGAAGAGCATAGACTGCAATACGAAGCTTTGATCAACGCTGCGGATTTCGTATCCATACTGAAGCTCAAGGCAAGGTATAATGTCGGCTCGTGATTTCTTGAGCAGCCTAGCCACCCGAGAGTTCGTTCGTCGAAGGGCGGTTAACAGCTGCGAGTATTGCAGCATTTCACCGGGATTATTGTCAGCTTTCAGATTTGAGCGGCTACAGCAAATCGTCGCGGCGCAACTTCTCTAACATCCTCACCACATCGGAAACCTTTTGCGCCTCATTGCGATTGGCGATCAGCAACGCATCCTTGGTCTCCACTACAACCAGGTTGTTCACGCCCACCAACGCCACCAGCTTACCGCTGCGCATGTCGACGAAATTGCCGATCGAATCGGTGGCCACTACTGAGCCGTTCACCACGTTCTCGCCGGGCTCTTTCGCGGCCAACTCATACACAGCATTCCAGCTGCCGACGTCGTTCCAGCCGTAATCGTCGCAGGCCATGCCCACCACGTTCGTCGCCTTTTCCATAATGGCGTAATCGACCGAGATATTCTCGCATTGCGGGAAAAGCTTCTTCAGCTGGGAGGCGAAGTTCTTGGCATCCGGCTGCGGGATCTTCGCCAACACCGCTGCTGTTTCCGGCAGATGTTTAGCCAGGGAATCAAGCACCGTTTGCGTCCGCCAAAAGAACATGCCGGCGTTCCAATAGAAGTTGCCGGCCTTGACGAACTTTTTGGCCAACGGCTCCGCGGGCTTTTCGCGAAATTTTCTCACCGGCAAAGGCGTTACCGCGCCAGCCGTCGAACCCTTCGGAAATTCGATGTAGCCGTAACCCGTTTCCGCCCAGCGCGGAGCCATGCCAAGGACAGCAATCGCACCCTTCTCCGCCGCCGCGAACGCCGGCTTTACGAACTTCAAATACTTGGCGGGGTTCTCGATCACATGGTCGGAAGGGAACACGCCCATCACCGCTTGCGGGTCAATTCGATTCAGCACTTGCGCCACCAAGCCGATGGCGGGGGCCGTATTGCGCTGCACGGGTTCCGCCAAAATTTGGTGCGCGGGAACATCGGGGAGCTGCTTGATGATCTCTTTGCGCAGCAGATCGTTGGTGATTACCCAGATGCGTTCCGGCGGCAACAACGGCCGAAGCCGCTCCACGGTCTGTTGAATCAGCGTCAGATCTCCGCCGAAGCTCAGCACTTGCTTAGCGGATTTCTTGCGGCTGCGGGGCCAAAAACGCGTGCCGCGCCCACCGGCTAGAATCAGCCCGTAGTAATGATCTGTTTTCGCCATTCCTTAGTTTCCGATGGGCACGGGACGGACGAAAGAAGGCGTGCGGTCCCAACGGGTTTTCGAGAAAAAGTTGATGGCCACGTCAAAGAAATGCGCCGGGTCCCAAGTGACCCAATCCTTGGTTGGCGCGTCGTAGGACCACCATACAAAGATCGGTTTGCCGACGATATTTTCCCGCGGGACGAATCCCCAGAAGCGGCTGTCCTCGGAGTTGTCGCGATTGTCGCCCATGGCGAAATACATGCCCTCCGGGATGATTAGCTCACCATCCTTCACGTTGTCGCGCAACATATCGCGGGCACGGTCATATACCCGGACGAATGGCGCCAGAGCGGGATCCATCGGGAAGTTGTCGATGTAAGGGGTCGATTCGCGATTAAAGACGTGCTGCTTATACTTCTCAACCAGTGGCTTGCCGTTGATGTAAACGGTCTTGTCCACAATTTTGAAGTGATCGCCGGGAACGCCGATGCAGCGCTTCACGTAATTCATCGCGATATTGAGCGGATAGCGGAACACGATCACGTCGCCACGTTTCACCTCGGAATAGGGCAGCAGCAATTTACCGATGCCGCTGGAGGGTGAGTAGGCCAGTTTGTCGACGAACATGTGATCGCCGATCATGATGGTGGTTTCCATCGAAGCGGTTGGAACCACGAAGGCTTGCACCAGCGTGGTTGTGCCGAAGAGCAGGATGAGAATGTTCATCGCCCAATCGGCAACGGCGTGGCGTTGCTCGTCAGGGTTTTCGGGCTGTTTTTTCTTGAAAAGTCTTTTGTAGTCAAACATTGTTTTCACTCTGGTATTACTCAGAACTTGAATATCCGCGGATCAGTTGGAAGGATCGCTTCCAGCGCGTTTTGCGGAAGAAGTTGAAAGCCAGATCCTTAAGGTGTTCGGCGCTGATCGATGTGCTGGAAAGCATTTCCGTGGTGGTTTCGTACGACCAATAAATAATCAGTGGTTTGCCGATGATATTCTGACGAGGCACGAAGCCCCAGTAGCGGCTATCCAGCGAATAATCCCGATTGTCGCCCAAGGCAAAGTAGCAGTTATCGGGCACCACGATTTCGTCCTTGACGACGTGGCTTTGCAACATCTCCAGGGCGCCTCCATCGACATTGGCGTTGGGCGACGAAGGAAAGTTGTCGCGATAGGAATCGTAGGAATCGCTCTTGTGATACTTGTAGGGTTCGCTGATCTTTTTCCCGTTTCGGTAGATCTCCTTGTTCTCCAGCCGGATGTGATCGCCGGGGATACCGATGACTCGCTTTACGAAGGTCAGCTTGATATCGCTAGGCCAGCGGAACACGATGATATCGCCGCGTTTTATGGGGCTGTAAGGAAGAACAAATTTGCTTAACTGGCCGGAAGGCGCGTAAGCCAGCTTGTCGACCAACAGGTGATCCCCGACAAGCAGCGTATCTTCCATCGAACCGGTAGGAATAACGAAGGCCTGAACAAGAGTGGTAGTGCCGAAAAGCAGGAGCAGAATCGTGACGGTCCATTCCGCAATCATGTTGCGCGGGGCGTCTTCGTCCTGATTCGTTTTGTTGGCCGCAGCTTGGACCTTCGCCTCATGGGGCGAATCCTCCTGCGGAATCTCCAACTCTACTTCTTCCACGTCTTCCTCTTCATTTCCATTTTACCGCTTACTCGAATAACAACGACTTCAAGTAGTAGAACAGTTCCACTAAAGACACGTAAATATTGAGCAGCCCCAATCCGGAGAGAGCGCCCCGGAAATAGGGATTCAGCCAAGTATCTTCGCCGAGTCTCAGCCAGTCCTGAATGCCGTTTTGCTGCCAGGTATCCATCCACGGATAGACCAGCAGAAACGCTCCTAATTCAAAGCACAGAATAATCCAAGCGAGCCAACCCAACTTGGCAAACCAGCCGAGCCGTTCCTTCTTGGGGGACTCCCCGGGCAACTCCTCTCCGTGCTCCACCGATAGGGGGTCGATTTGTTCGTGGTCCGGTGTCATGGAAGGACCTCGCTATAAGTATAAGTTTCGAACAGACTAGTTTGTGCGGGAAGGGCCGCGCGGCGGTAAGCGGCTTCGGGGCTGACAGCGGCAACGGGCTCGTAACTTAAGCGATGCAAGGGAGTGGGACCGAATTGGGCAAGCGCCGCCAAATGCTCTGGCGTGCCGTAGCCCTTGTGTCTGGCGAATCCATATTGAGGATACACTTCGTCCCATTTCACCATAGCTTCATCGCGGGCCACCTTGGCAAGTATAGACGCGGCGGCAATGGATCGGGACCGGGCATCGCCCTTTACGAGAGGCAATTGTTCCATGGGGAGGTCGACGCGAAGAAAATCGAGGAGTGCATAATCGGGCTGAATGGGGAGTGCTAACAGAGCGCGTTTGGTCGCCAAACGGGAAGCGTGATAGATGTTCAGTCTTCTGATATCGGCAACGCCGGCGGCGGCGACGGAGAATGCCAAGGCCTTCGAACGGATTTCTACCGCCAACTTTTCACGTTCGGCGGGGGTCAATTGTTTACTGTCGTTTAATCCGCGAATGGGCTTCTTTGGATCAAGCACGGCGGCGGCGGCATAAACTGGGCCAAACAGGCAGCCACGGCCGGCTTCATCGGCTCCGGCAATCACACGGAACCCCAACTTCCGGGCTTTGTGCTCGAAATACAGCGTGCAGGAATTCCGCCGTTCGCCGGCTGCCACAGGAGATTAATCGCGCTCTTTTAGACGGGCGGCCTTGCCCTTCAGACCGCGCAGGAAGAACAGCTTCGCGCGGCGGACCTTGCCTGTGCGAACCACATCAATGTGGTCGATGACAGGCGCGTGAATGGGGAATAGACGCTCAACGCCAGTGCCGAAACTGATCTTGCGGACCAAAATAGTTTGGCTCATGCCCGTACCACGCTCGGCGATCAATACGCCTTCAAAAGCTTGGAGGCGTTCTTTTTCGCCTTCCTTGATTTTGACGTGAACTTTCAAAATATCGCCGGGACGCATCGCCGGGTGGTCGGTGCGCTTGTTCTTATCGAATACTTTCTGCAATGCTGCGTGGGTCATGAAACAAATTCCTTCAAATGAACTGCAAACCTTATTGTAACAGGCTCAGTGGTGGGCTTGTCATCGCGATGCCCGGATTCGCCCGATCCGCTGGCAATCACTTTGTTTCGGAGCGATCTCCGTCACCTGAGCAGTCGGGCCAGGGGGCCCTCCGCGGACCAAGACGGTCCGCCCTACTGCACACAAGGTTTTCCCAAATTCCTGTAGAAACTCCAATCCTGCTCCCTACGTCATTAGATCGGGGCGGTTCTTTGCTGTTTTGGTGATCGATGCGTGCAATCGCCACTTCCTAATCTCTTCATGGTTGCCGCCCATCAGAACCTCGGGAGCTTTCCAGCCCCGGAAATCGGCGGGACGGGTATATTGCGGACAGTCCAACTGACCCGACGCGGTGGAGAAAGACTCTTGCACCGAACTGGCCTCATTTCCCAACACGCCCGGCAACAAGCGGGCAACCACATCTAAAATCAACGCAGCAGCGAGTTCGCCACCGCTCAAAACAAAATCTCCGATGGAGAGCTCTTCATCGGCCAAATGCTCGGCCACGCGCTCATCCACACCTTCATATCGCCCACAAATCAGCAGCAACTCTTCTTCGGCCGCCAGGCGCCGCGCTACCGATTGATCGAAAAGCTTGCCTTGGGCGGAGAGAAGAATAATTTTCCGGCCCTCTTTCTTGCCGCCGGGAAAGATTTCTTCGGCCGCCAAAAAGATCGGCTCGGCCTTCATCAACATTCCCTCGCCACCACCAAATGGCCGGTCATCGACCGACTTGTGGCGATCAAAGGTCCACTTTCTTAAATCGTGAACCGCGATATCGAGCAGACCGTTGTTTGCCGCTCTGGATACCACGCCGTGGTCGAGAGGCCCCTTGAAAAACTCGGGGAAGATCGTCAGCAAGTGGAACTTCATCGAATCAATTCAGCTCCCGCAATCCTTCGGGAAGCCTAGCCCGGATCAACTTCTTTTCCGGCGCGATCTCAATCAAAAAATTTTTGGTATAAGGAATCAACAAATTCCCTTCTACTTCAAGCAAGCCGTGTGCGCCCGTTTCGAGAAACCCGAGCACTTTGCCAAACTCTTCGCCGGAATCGGCATCGACCACCAAGCAATCCACCAGATCGGAGTAGTAGAACGCTCCTTCTTCAAGCGGAGCGCGTTCAGCTTTGGGAACGGCGACTTGCAGGCCACGAAACGGTTCGGCATCCGTCATCGAATCCACGCCGGCGATTTTGAATACGAGGCGGCCTTGATGATCCCATACCTCTTCCAGTTCGTATTCGCCTTTGGGTGTTCCGTCGGGAGTCAGCAGGGTGACGTTTTTCAACGAATCGTAGCGCGCAGCCCCGCTGTCAGACAGAGAATCAGCAATGATTTCGCCACGAATGCCTCGCGGCCTGACGAGCACGGCGAGAATGGCCCAGCTTTCTCCACTTTTATTGGCGATTGCCAGAACTTACGCTCCCAATATAAAACTACTCAAGAATTTCCAGCGAAAAGCGCCGGTTAAGTTTCACGCCAACAGCGCCGAGGAGCGTGCGAATGGATCGCGCCGTGCGGCCCTGTTTGCCGATTACTTTGCCGACATCGCTTGCGGCAACTTTCAGTTCGTAAACGGTGGCCTGTTCGCCCGACACTTCATTGACCACAACTTGATCGGGGACATCAACGAGAGCTTTTGCAATGTCTTCGATTAGTTCCTTGACTTGGGCCATGGATGAAGGCTCCTAAAGGTTTTAGACTTTAAACTTAAACAGCAGCAACTGGGGCTGGGGCCGGGTATTTTTTCATCAACCGGGCGACAGTATCGGAAGGCTGAGCGCCGCACTTAATCCAATGGGACAAGCGATCATGTTTCATGGTGACTTCAGCGGGTTGCCGTACGGGATTGTAGAATCCCACAACTTCAAGGGCGCGGCCATTACGGGCGCGTTCTTTTTCAATGACCACCATGCGGTAGGTTGGCTTCTTTTTGGCGCCGAAACGCGCCATACGAATCATAAGCATTTTGTTTCTCTTACTCCAGTATCCACTAAAACTTGAAATCCGCCAGACTTCCTGGCAATTTAAACTTGGCCAGCTTTTTGCCGAGCATTCCTTGCCCTTGCAAACCGCCGGTAAAGGCCTTCATCATTTTGCGGGCCTCCGCATACTGCTTCAGCAGGTTGTTGACTTCCTGCACCGAGGTTCCGCTGCCTTTGGCGATGCGCCGGCGGCGGGTCCCGTTGATGATCATATGATTATTGCGCTCTTTGGGCGTCATCGAATCGATGATGGCCACTACGCGCGACATTTCCTTGGGATCGACCTTCGCTTCCTTGAGCGCCTTCATCGGGCCCATGTTGGGCAACATTCCAAGAAGAGATTCCATGGAGCCGAGCTTGGCGAGTTGCTTCATCTGGTCGCGGAAATCGCCCAGAGAGAACTCGTTGTCCATCAGCTTGCGCTGCATTTCTTCGGCGGACTTATGGTCGATGTTCTCTTGCACCTTTTCGATGAAGCTGAGCACATCGCCCATGCCGAGGATCCGATTGGCGACGCGGTCTGGGTGGAAGGCCTCGAAGGCGTCGGACTTTTCACCGGTGCCGATGAATTTGAGCGGCTGGCCGGTGACGGTGCGGATGGAGAGGGCAGCGCCGCCACGGGCGTCGCCATCCATCTTGGTTAAGATGATGCCGGTGATGCCGAGGCGCTTGTGGAACTCTTCTGCGGACTTCACGGCGTCCTGGCCAGTCATGGCGTCGGCCACGAAAAGGATTTCGGTAGGGTTGAGGGCTTGCTTCAACTCTTCGAGTTCGCTCATCAACGAATCGTCGATATGGAGGCGGCCGGCGGTGTCGACCAGAAGGACATCGCGTCCAGTTTGAACGGCTTCTTTGCGCGCCCCTTTGGCCAACTCGAGGGGTATGTTTTCGCCTTCGGCGCCGGCCCAGATGGGAATCTTAATCTCTTTAGCGACGATGCGCAGTTGTTCACGGGCGGCGGGGCGGTACACGTCGACCGAGACGAGGAGCGGAGTGTGCTGTTCTTTGGCGAGGAGCTTGGCGAGCTTGCCGGCGGATGTGGTTTTGCCCGAACCTTGCAGGCCGACGATCATGATGACGGTTGGCGGTTCGTTGGCGAAGCGCAGCCGTGCGGCGTGTGTGCCGAGGATTTTGATCAGCTCATCGTGGACGATTTTGACGACTTGCTGGCCGGGGGAAAGGGCGTTGAGGACCTCTTCTCCGAGGGCTTTTTCTTTAACGGCTTCGAGCAGTTGTTTGACGACGCGGAAATGCACATCGGCTTCAAGCAGCGCCACGCGAATTTCGCGTAGAGCGGCTTCCATATTTTCCGCCGTTAATTTCCCTTCGCCACGGAGGTTTTTGAAAACCCGCTGTAGCTTATCGCCTAATGCTTCAAACATGTTTGCTTTATTCAGAACCGGGTAAGGAGTTCAAACCTCGCACCGGTAGACTACCGGCGTACGGGTAGTTGTCTATTATTATGGCATGGCGGGGAGGTGTGAGTCTTATCCAATGCAGGATGAACCTGGAGGAGGCCCCTATTTCTAATGCAAGAATGAGCCTGAAGGGGTCAAGAGCAGCCATGCTGGGTGTTGACAA
>JAYVXT010000070.1:0-2654 GCA_043785065.1 Bryobacterales bacterium
TGCGAAACTTTGCAACAGTGCATTCGAATTGTGGGCGCGTACTCCGCACGCTGGCTGATCGAGGAATATCACAAAGCCTTGAAAACGGGAACCGGATTGGAAGAGAGTCAATTGGAAACTGCGCATGGCCTGCAAGCGCTTCTGGGTATTCTGGCATTAGTGGCAACACGACTGTTAGCACTGAAATTATCCGCGCGCGCCGAGCCGGAAGCACGCGTGGATATGAATGCGCTGGGTCCTGAGATCTGGGCCGTACTTGAGGCAAAATTCGGCCGCCCCAAGGACGGCTGGAGTTGCCGCGCAACGCTGGTCTCCATCGCACGATTGGGTGGCTTTCTCGCTCGAAAAGGCGACGGCGATCCCGGTTGGCAAACAATTTGGCGAGGTTGGCAGCGCTTAATCTCGTTAGCCGAAGGCTACGCGCTCAATTCGCGGAGATGTGGGTAATGACAAGCGCTTTAGCTGGTGGATTTCGAGTGAAAATTCTTTCCACCAGCCGGCCTTCAGCCGGCTTTCCGGGAAGTTGCGCGCGTGTCAGCGATCGAATGGCTAAAGCCATCGTTAGCCGGAAAGACCGGCTGAAGCCGGCTGAGGCATCTTCAATTGCTCACACAAACCACCTGAAGGTGGTGGCAACTCCAACACTTTTTCACCTATGAACCCTTGATGTTTCTCCGCAAATCGGGTAAAATCAGAGGGTAAAATAATTGCTGCGGAGAACCTATGCCAAAGAGAACCGATACGCCCGGTGTCCATATTGAGCGGCCAGAGAAGATTGGCAATACAATCAAGCTCAGGTTCAAACACCCGCTCCTTGGCAAATCGCTTCATGCATCGACCAATACCACGGACGGGGCGGAAGCCAAGCGGATTGCGGTGAAATTAAGCGCGATCCTTCACAATCCCAACGTTTGGAGAGACTTGCCGTCCGGAACTCCTCCTGCCATCAGGCGCATGTGGGAAGGCGAAGCGGTTGATCAGGATGCTAGTGACGCGATCAACTTCATCAATCCGAAGTGGGAAATTGACTGGTTGCCAAGCGCGAAAACCTTCAAACGAGAAAAGGCGGTCACGCTGATCAAGAAAATCTTGACTGAAAATCATGACCTTCATGGTGAGGTCGCCGTGCTCAAGGCGAAAGTGGCAAATCTGGCAGGATTGCTTAAAAAAGTGGGCCACGAGTCAGCCATTGAGTACGCGCCAAAGACGCTCGACCAGGCGATCTCTGATTATTTGAGCAAGGACAAGAAACTTTCCGGCACGAACGCGAGCGACCGCAAGAAGAACACGCTACGACCTCGCTTGAAACGTTTCGCAAAGGCACTTCCGGCCACCGTCCTCGTTCACGAGATCACAGCAAGGCAGGTTACCGATCATCTTGCTGAGGTTGAAGCAGGCAAGCTTGACGACGGAAAAAAGCCTACTCACGACACAGTAAGGGTGATCGGTTCCCAAATTTGCGCAATGCTTATGCATCAGTCGTCGGGAACCTTTAGAAAACACCCCGTAAGGCAATGGCTGAAAACGCAGTTATCCTCTGACGACGACCTGCATCAAGACGATCCATACTGGCTTAGCGAAGATGACGTCGATAAACTGTTGGAGCAACTGCCTCAATTCTGGCGCGATGCGGCGATGGTACAATGGGCTGGAGGGTTTCGACCAGAAGAGCTTTGTAATCTGGTGATGCGAAATATTTCGCTAGGCCCAGAAATTCGAATCAAAGTTGACGCGATTCGTCACGGCGGAAATACTTATTGGAAGCCCAAGACAAGAAACAGTTATGGTGACGTTCATTTGCCCAAGTTCGCCCGCATGACGATCAAAGGTCTTCAAAAGCAAAATTCTTTTTTGATCTTTCCCAACGACAAAGCACTCCACGGTGGCACGGCCCCCAGATGGAAGATGAAGTTACCATTGGGCGAACGAGGAATTTCTAGAAAGTATGATGACTTTCAAAGAGACAATTTGCTCTGGCGGCCTGGTAGTTGGACGACCCAATACCTTGCGCGACTCCGAGACGCGGCAGCCAAAGCTGGCCTGGAAATTGAGCGGGTGGACAGTCGAACTCTCCGACGTTCGGCCGGAAAACGCATTTTGCTTGCTTCAAAATACAGCCTTGAACTCACGGCTGCGTGTTTGCGAGACCTGCCTGAAACGGTTCGCAAACACTACGCGCGCCTGCTGCCCAAGGATGTCAAGCAACCGGAATAGATTTACGTCCCTAACGGGTTTAGTCCCTAGTACACTATCCCTTGTAGAGCGCCTTCTGTAGGTTGGAGTAGCCCATTGTGGTTCAAGGACTAAACCCGTTAGGGAGTTAGATTTATTGCGCCGCTATGACTACAAATCTCTATTGGAGCCATGACTAGGCAGAGAGGGCGGGGCACAACGGGTGTCCTTCTTACTTCTTCGTTTCAAACAAGGAACTTACAGCGAAAACTCTTGCGGCAATGGAACTTAATCCTGACAACGACACCCAATTCGAATTTTTTTAGTGATAAAAATTGCTGCAAGGGGCGCCCCGATGAACCTGCGGCAGGTCACAACAGGTCCATCATACTGACGCTGTTGTGCTGAAGGACGAAGCCCTATCAGGGGCACTATCCCCCACGGATATGATGGTAAGTTATGATGCGAAGCTTATACGCGAG
>JAYVXT010000071.1:0-2653 GCA_043785065.1 Bryobacterales bacterium
TATGCGGTGATTTGGCTGGATGCGATTTATGTCAAGATTCGGGAATCGGGGCACGTGGTCAATAAGGCCATCTATGTGGCGATAGGGCTGAACATGCAGGGGCACAAAGAAGCGTTAGGATTGTGGACGGGCAAGGAAGGCAGCAACGCGGAGGGGGCGAAATTCTGGCTGCAAGTGCTCACGGAGTTGAACAATCGGGGAGTGAAGGATGATACATCGCCCCCAGCAAAATCGAAGCGCTCAACAAACTCCAAACCGGAATGTTAGTGAAGCTAAAAGAAGTGAACAAGCGCAGATGCCCAGTTTGGAGCACAATCGCCCGCCCCATCATAATCTCCGCTGGCGAACCAATCCAAATCAGCTCCAATCAAATAAACATCGAGATTAACGAAGCCAACTCCGGGGATAATGCAAGCCAACTCTTCGGCGCTTTACTAAGCATGATGGTCACTGTTCTGAACCAAATCTTCACCAAGCCAACATTCGAAAAGACCATGCTCGCCAACAACCCGCAACCGCCACCAAATATTCTGGAATTTGCAAATGCGCCATACACGTAACAAGGCAAGGCCAAGCTCCGGCCACAACGTGGAGCCACCAAGCAACCTGCCTCGTTGGTCTTTGAAAATCGAATAAAAATGGCGCGAAGCCCTTGCGCGCAAATTGAAAACCGTCACATTCCGTGTGTAGTAGGGCGAACCTCCGTGGCTATAGCTCGCATTTTTCCCGGCGCGTGCATTCCCCGCAGGCGCCGGGGCTTGAGAATTCCCCCGATAGTTGTGTCTCCCCCAAGGCTACATTGGCGCTGGCGTCGCGCTTAGTCAGGAAATCACAGAACTGTAAAAACTCAACACATTATCGCCCTGCCGCACCTCGCGATACCGCTTCAATCGCGGAGTAGCCTCCGGCAGTTTCAAGCGCACCGAATGCTGCAAAATCACCATGGCCCCTTGGGCATGCTCAAGCGAGTCCAAATACTCTTTTTCTTTGTCGTAAGGAGGATCAATAAACACTATGTCCGCGCGCCAATCCGCCAAATGTTTTGCCGCGCCTCCAGCCTGAATTTCGTAAGTACCGCGGCTAACCCCAAGCGCCACCAGATTCTGTTTCAACACTGAGATCGCCGCTTTGTCCTTCTCCAGGAAAATTACCTTGCGCGCCCCCCGGCTAATCGCCTCAAGCCCCACCGACCCAGACCCGGCATAAGCATCCACAAACGTCGAACCATCAATGTCCAGCGCAAGAATGCTAAACAACGATTCCCGCAACCGGTCTGGCGTTGGCCGAACATTCATGCCTGGAACGCTTTCAATCTTCCGGCTCTTATAAATCCCCGCAATAATCCGCATGATACTTCACCATCCCCGCCAATTGTCAACAAATCATCATTCAATGAGAGATAAAAAGTTAAGTGGGGCAGACCCCCTGGTCTGCGGCTGGCCCCCGGCCAGCCTCTTCCATTGCGGAACATCGAAAAAGACCCCGGCAATTCTCCCCGCTTGAACCAGCTAACCTACCTGCACCAATCCATACCGCCGCTGCCAGTTCTCCCTCAAATACGCGACGCCTACTCGCAACGCTTCCTCACTCGGCGGATGCTCAATGAACGACTGCGCCTCCGCCCGAGCTTCCTCCAGCAACTCCGGATCCCTCAAGATATTGCCGAATTTCAATGCCGGCAGCCCGCTCTGCTTCGTCCCGAAAAATTCTCCCGGTCCTCGCAATCGCAAATCCATCTCGGCGATATAGAACCCATCACTTGAATCCACCATCGTGCGGATCCGCTCGCGTCCAGCCTCGGAAAGCTTCTCCGTAACAAGGATGCAAAAGCTCTGTGCCGGCCCGCGCCCCACGCGCCCACGCAATTGATGCAGCTGTGACAACCCAAACCTTTCAGCCTGTTCAATCACCATCACCGACGCATTCGGCACATCCACACCAACTTCAATCACCGTGGTGGAAACCAGAATATCCACTTGCCCCGCCTTGAAATCGGCCATCACGGCTTCCTTCTTGGATGGCGGCATCTTTCCATGCAACAAACCAACCCGGTAGGAAGGGAACACCACCTCTGAAAGCTCCTGATGCATCTTTGTAGCGGCCTTTACCGCTTGCGTCTCACTTTCGTCCACCAACGGATACACTACGTACGCCTGACGTCCTTCGTCAATTTCCTGCCGCAAGAAAGCATACACCTGCTCAACGTGATCGTTCTTAACATGCTTCGTCGTGATCGGCTTGCGCCCTGGCGGTAGTTCATCGATCACCGAAACATCCAAGTCACCATAAATCGTCATCGCCAGAGTGCGCGGAATCGGGGTAGCGGTCATCACCAATACATGCGGCTGCAGGCCCTTCTGCATCAGTGACAGCCGCTGCATCACGCCGAATCGATGCTGTTCGTCCACAATGGCCAGGCCCAGCTTTTGAAACTCAACGGACTCCTGAAGAATCGCATGCGTGCCCACCACGATCTTCACCAGCCCCGCCGCAATCATCTTTTTCACTTGCCCTTTCTCACGATCGGACATCGAACCGGTCAGCCCAATCACCGGATAACCGATCTTCTGAAACAGGTTCTTAAAGTAGAAGAAATGCTGCTGCGCCAAAATTTCCGTGGGCGCCAGCACCGCCACTTGATAGCCATTCTCAA
>JAYVXT010000072.1:0-2652 GCA_043785065.1 Bryobacterales bacterium
GCCATGCTGTGGAAGAATGGTTCGTTAATCCGCACAGCCTCCGCGCTATAGGCTTCATCCACCACCGCCTCGATACCAGCCTGCCGCAGCCGCTCCAGCCCACAGCCGGAAACGTTCGGGTTGGGATCCTTAACGGCGGCAATCACCCGGGAAATTCCCGCTTCCACAATCGCTTCCGTGCAAGCACCGGTGCGGCCTTGATGGCTGCAAGGCTCGAGCGTCACGTACATCGTCGCTCCGCGCGCCGCATCCCCCGCTTCGCGCAGCGCTCCAATTTCCGCATGGTCTCTCATTGCCCAAACATGGAACCCTCGTCCCACCACGGAGCCGTCTTTTACGACCACCGCCCCAACCACGGGATTCGGACTGGTCCTTCCCAATCCCTGCCTGGCCAACGCCAAAGCTTCTAGCATGTATTGGTTGTCCATTCCGTAACCTAATCAAACCTTTCCTAATCAAAGAGAGAGGCGACGAACTGCTGAGCGTCGAACGGCAATAAATCTTCAGCCTTCTCCCCAACGCCAACAAAGCGTATCGGAAGATTCAATTCCCGCGAAATAGCAATAGCGACGCCGCCTTTCGCCGTACCATCCAGCTTGGTCAAAACAATGCCCGTCACTCCCGCCGCCTCGGTAAATTTACGCGCCTGTTCCAAGCCGTTCTGGCCCGTCGTGGCGTCCAGCACAAGCAGCACTTCATGCGGCGCGCCGGCAATCACCCGCTTCGCTGTGCGGCGCATCTTTTCCAATTCCGCCATCAGGTTTTCTTTCGTGTGCAGCCGCCCGGCGGTATCCACAATTAACCGGTCGACGTTACGAGCCTTCGCCGCTTGCATCGCGTCAAACACAACCGCGCTGGGGTCGGCTCCAGTGTTTTGCTTGATAATCGGAACGTTGCTGCGAGTCGCCCAAACATCCAACTGCTCCACGGCGGCAGCGCGAAACGTATCCGCCGCGCACAGCAGAACACTTTGCCCTTCGTCCGCCCACAATTTCGCCAGTTTGCCAATGGTAGTTGTCTTGCCGGCCCCGTTTACACCAACAACGAAGATTACTTCCGGCCCTTCCGCCGGCCGCCTCCACGGACGGTCCACTGTGGCCATAACCTCGCCCAAATGGTCGCGGATAAGTCCCTTCAACTCGCTGGCATCGCCCACTGATTTCCGGTCCACGCGCTTGCGAATCGTCTCCAGCACTTCCGTCGCTGTTCGCACGCCAATATCCGCCGTAATCAGCGCATACTCAAGTTCGTCAAGAACATCGCTATCAATCTCCTTCTTGCCTTGAATGACATCATCGAGCTTTTCTTTAAAGCCCGTGCGCGTCTTTTCAATGCCTTGCTTGAGGCGGTCAAGGAGACTGCCGCCTTCGCCGGAGCCGAACAAACCAGATAACATTTCCAGTTGGATTTGCCTTTAGTAGGGATTTTGGTGAGTCTAAACTTCAAGTCTACCATCGCATGGGAATAGGGCAAGTAGGTCCGGCGCCTCGTAAGAGGGCGGCCCCAAGGACGCCCGCCTCAGGAGTGGGAGCCCCTGCGGAATCGAAGGATGCACCCCGCTTCATGCCTTCAATGCCGACCCGATCCGCAATCAATTCTGGCGCAATCCGTCAACTGCCCTGCAGCAACTCCGCCAACTCCCGCTCTGTAACGGCGCCTTCTCTGATCACCCGCCAATACGGCTCGGTAATGTCTATCGTCGTCACCCCAGTGCCCGTAATCGTTCCGCCATCCAACACCAGGTCCACCCGTCCATCCATAGTTCCGAATACATCTATGCCGCAACGGCACGTAGGAGATCCACTGATGTTGGCGCTGGTCCCAATCAATGGCCGCCCTACTCTTTCGAGCAACCCCGCTGCCACCGGCGACTTCGATTGCCGCAACGCCAACCGCCCTGTATTGCCCGTCACCTTAAGCGGCACCTTCTCCGACGCGGGCACGATAATCGTCAGCGGCCCAGGCCAAAATCTTCGCGCCAAAATGCTGAATCGCACCGTTGTTTCCTTAGCATATTCCTCGGCCATGATTATGCCGCCCACCAGCAAAGGAAGGGATCTGACAGATTCACGGCCCTTGGCCTGAAACACGTGCACCACAGTTTGCAAATTGAACGGGTCCGCCACCAGTGTATAAAAGCCATCGGTGGGAATCGCCACAATCTTGCCTTGCAACACAGCCGTAGCGGCCCGGTCCAGCGCCGCCTTTTCAGGCGTCTCGGCATTGATCTCAATCAAGTCAGTGGCCAAGATTACCTGTCTCCAATCGCTTCGGCGACATCAATCGCCATCTGATAACGGCCAAAGGGGGCCGACAGTTGAATGCCATTCACCATCGGCCTCACCTGGCGCACCATGTCGCGCGCAATCTCAACGCCTTCGGCCCGAGCCTTTTCCGCATCATCGGCCTTAAGCATCCGCTGCATGTAATGATCCGGCACCGGAACACGTAGTTCGTTCACCATGAACTCGGCGTTGCGGTAACTGGTCAACGGCCAAATGCCGCAAATTACCGGTATCCGCACATGTTCAATGCGCCGCAGAAATTCCTCAAGCAGCTTCAAGTCAAACACCGGTTGCGTTACTACGTATTCGGCCCCTCCAGCCACTTTCCGTTCAAACCGGTGGATCTCTTCATCCATATTGATTGCGC
>JAYVXT010000073.1:0-8747 GCA_043785065.1 Bryobacterales bacterium
GCCCGACCACTTCATCGCATTCCCGTCGGCCGATCCGCACTGCGTGGTCCCGTCCGTTGCCATAGCTAGAGATTGATTCGCGCCTGGAGGATTTAGATCGACGGAAGTGGAGGCGTCTCCAGTTAGAAGCATGGCATGACCATAGCCATCTGTTCCCACTTGGCTGCCGTTAGCGGCTCCGTTCAAAATCGCGGCGCGAGCGCCTGGAGGGGTGAGGTTTTTAACCGTGTATTGTTGAGCAACGGCGGGTAAGGTGGTAAGGAAGAGAGCTGCGAGACAACCACGCGTCACGGAGCCGAATAGCTTCTGGCTAAAAGGGTGCACAGTGGTTGAGACAAAACAAACTGCTCCGCGGAACAGGAAATAGTGTTTTTTCCGCACTCTCCCCTGAAAGCCGCGGATAAACCCCGCGCACGTCAAGCGAGCGGTCTTTTCCGACTTTAGCCACAGGCTGGTAGGCCTGCAGAAATCGTATTGGTCGTTTCTTCTGTTGCGGCTCCCAAGTCGTCCACTCTGGGAGATCTGTTAAATTCTGAGTTTTTTGGAACGTGGCGTGACCGCACCGACATTTCGGATAGCATCGACTTGGCGCGCGAACTTCGATCTCAAGCCTGGAAGCGCTCGGCCTAATGTTCCTCGTCGATGCAGATGTATTGATTGAGTGTCTCCGTGGCTCCGTTGCTGCGAAAACATGGCTTACGAGTTTTCAAAAGGAGGCAGTCGGAATTCCGGTAGTTGTTGTCATGGAACTCCTGATGGGATGCCGAAACAAGTCAGAACTGGATCAAACAAAGAAGTTTCTCGCCGCGTTCAACGTGATTTGGCCGGAGTCCTCTGAGTTCGAACGAGACTGCGAGTTGCTGCTCTTCCTTCGATTGTCAACAGGGCTCGGCATCCCGGATTGCCTGATCGCAGCCATGGCGATTTCTCGTGGCTCCCGCCTCTATACTTTCAACATGAAACATTTTCAAGCCGTACCGGGATTGGACGCTCAACCACCATACCCACGCCCATAATCAGTTGCCAACAAGTCCGGAAAACACAAAATTCTCGATATAAGACGTTGGGCAGACAGAAGGCGACCCACTTCCAGAGTTCGCCACCGCCAAAGGCGATCCTTGTGATTTCACAGATCGGCTAACGGCATTCGTTGCGGAGATGGGAATCACACTCGAATACTCGGACACAATATCACCAGCTAAAGGGATGTCCTCCGGCGGGAAGATTATACTTCTTCCGAACCTTGATGACGCCGAAACCTTCACGGTGATGGTCCACGAGGTCGCGCATGAACTGATGCACAACATGTCAATGTTAGATACGAGTTTGAAATCCAAAGACGGAAGTTCTTCAGCCCGAAAACCCGGAAGTTCAAATGTACCTTCCTTTAGCAACTCTTGATTGGGTTCGTTCCGCGAAGTCGTTTTTAGCTACGGTAGGCCTCGCGGCGATTGCGGACGCGGACAATCTCAATATCGCCGCCGCCCATCTTGCGGTCGATCAACCTCCAGGCTCAACCCGGAGCCGGAACAGCGGCGGTTGTGATCCTTCCAGTTGCTCGACGTTGCCCACGTCAGTCTTCAGGAACCGGCAGCACCTTATGTAAACGCATCGCCGTGTCGCGATCAAGATCCCGGAGATCGGCGCGGCCCTCTGCTGACCAAATCACATGCCTCATGTCTAATTGGAATCCGGTTCGCCCATCTTCTCTAAGTCGGCCATGGTCAGCCCAAAGTCGGTCAACACCTCTTCCATCGAGTCGCGGCCGCCCTGGTCGAGCGAATCGATACCGGCTTTAATATCGGCTCTCTCCTCCTCGGTCAACTCCTCGTCGTCTTCATCGACCATGACTTCAAGCAGTCCGCGAACAGCCACGACATTGGCCGGCGGCAGCAGATCGAGCAACGCGTGGGCCTGTTGAAGATCCTGTTGAACGTTGGTTTCCATAACTTACTTCTTTTCTCCATTCGAGCCGGACCAGCGGCGGGCCTCGTGTTTCAGAATCATGCCTTCCAGCAAACTGCGGACCACGTTCTTTTCCTCCGCATCAAATCTGGACACGGCCTCGAACTGCAAACGCACGTCGTCATCGGGGCCGCGCTGATCTTTTCCAAAAAGAAGCACATCCGCACTCACCTGTAGAGCAGTGGAGAGTTTTCGGATCACGTCAAGCGTGGGCTGGGAAGTCCCCGCCTCGTAGCGGCGCAACTGGACCACATATGCATGCCAATGCGGCCAGCGAACTTCTGCTGTGTGAGGCTGTGCTGTTTGCGCAGCCCGGCCAGCCTTTGCGGGAAATCAATGGCGGATGTAGCTTCGGTGCTCACATTTTTGACTGAAAGAGAGGCCATGTACTACCAGCATAAAACACATATGATTCTTGACAGCAATCTCATCCGTACTCCGTTTCCGCGCGGCGGCGACTACCGGCGTAACTTGCTGCCCCACTGCGCGCCGGCGGCGATCCAGTCCCGCAACAATTTGATTTCTTTTTCCGGAAGCGGAGCCCCTGGCGGCATGCGCACATCGCCTTTATGGCGCACGGCCTCCAGCAGAAAACTTTGTTCCGGCTTACCGGGAGTAATCACCGCGCCATGCTGGCCGCCCTTCAGCAAACTCTCGCGATTGTCGAACGCAATCCCGCCATCGTTGAGCTCATGGTTGTGGCAACCCAAGCATCGCCTGGTCAAAATCGGAGCAATGCGTTGATCGAAGAAGCGCGCCGGATCGGGCGCGCCCCAAAACGCGAGTAATAGTAAAGCTCCGCCCACTAACCCTTTTGGCCGACGCCGAACTGATTGCCGGCGACAGTAACCTTCCCCTTCGACACAATCAAATCCAGAACCTTCTCGCTATGCACCTGCCGGCCTTGCTCGTCGGCAAGGGACGCAATAATCTTCTTCGTCGCCACATCAATGATCTCGCCTGTCGAAAGATAGGCTACCTTGCCGTCAATGCTCCAGCTAACCCAGCCGGGCGCTTCGCGTAGTTTGATGCTCTGCATCTGCTTGGGCGGCATCGCCGTCGCATCAAAAATGTGGACGTATTCGTTGTGGCCATCCACTACCCAGATCTCCTTCTCGTCATGCGTCAACGCAACACCATGGCTAGGGCAACCATGACGCTTCACCGGGCCCTGCTCAAAGCCCTTCACCTCTACCCGGTGCAACATTTTGCCGGTTCGGATATCGCCGATTTCAAAGCCAAGTAGGGCGTTGACATTGACGAAGCAAAGCGTGTTTGAGCCATTCACGGTGAACGGACGAATCACATTGGAAAACGGCCCCACGGTTTTTGCAACCGTGTGTTTGGAAGCATCGGCAATGGACAATAAGGGCGACTTCAAGCCTGCCATGTACACCCATTTGCCGTCGTTGGAATAAATCGTGTTGTGTGACGCCGATTTGGTTTCGATCCGCGTGATGACGTTGCCATTGGCGGCATTGACTACCGTCCAAAAAGGCCCTTCCAGTTGCGGCACGTACAAAGTCTTTCCGTCTGGTGAAACGGCCAACCGATCGCAGCCGCCTTCGTATGCTTTATCCCAAAACACTTTGCCGGAGAGAGCGTCCAGCGCCATCAGGCGGTTAATTGTGGTGACAAAGACGCGTCCGCTCTTGGCGCTTGCGGCGATGCCCTTGATGTTCTCCGCCTTTTCACTCGCTGTAGGTTCTTTCCATGTTGGAATGCGGCGCACGAACTTGTAGCCGGCGTCGATGTCATAGACCAGGATTCCCATACCGCCGAATTCCAGGTAGTTTCGAATGCCGGGACTGGCGACATAGAGTAAGTGCTGATCGTTGCTTTTGCCGTTTTGGCTAAAGAGCGGTGCGGTGGCAAGCGAGGCCATCAACGCGCGGCGGGTCATCATTATCGGAGTGTTCATAGGAGCAACGCTATCATACAACAGTGCGACGGCCTGCCGTTATCGCTCATTGGAGATCCAGACGTCCAATAGAGTTTTTCAATTCTGACTCGAATTCCTGAAACGCTGTTAGTTTCCGCAAAGGGCTGAAATCATCGGCAAGTTCCGCGATTCGTTGTACTGCTTGCGAGATGTTCAACTGTTTGAGCCTCCTTCCAGTCTTCCCGCTGGCATCGCGGATCAGCTCATGCGCTTTCGGGTCTACAAGGTTTTCCACGGATGACAAATTCGGAAGGTTCAAAGGGCGTTGGCCAGCGGAATTGCTTGCGGCTTTTCGAATCAACTTCTCATCAAAAAGGAGCCATGCTTCAAGCTCCCGAACCGGAATCAGGTAAACAAATTCGGGAACAGCAATTTGTTTACGGCGCAGTCATGATAGCTATTTCGCCGCCTGCACTGTGAAATCATCGAAGTACGTAACACTATCGGTCTTCGACCAATACCCCACTTTGCCCGAGACTTCTTCGGGTAAAGTGTAATCAAGCAATTTCTTCCCATTCAGATAGCCTTCCAGCCTCGTTCCTTGCACTACAATCTTCATTGCGTGCCATTGCTTCATCTTCAACGACATGTCCTCGGCGCCCTTTTTGACGAACGAACGTTTGCCCTGCTTAAAGGTCCATAGAACCAGATTGTCTTCCTTGGCATTAAACCGGACGGTGAGGTAATCGCCGTTGTTTTTCAGATTGAACAAAATGCCCGCGCATTGATCCAGAGCGCCATCCATTAACTTAAAACGCATACTGATTTCACCATTCCGGAAATCGTCCACGCCTTGCGCCGCGGCATATGGGAAGTAGGCGAAGGCCTTCACGTTGTCGATAACTTCTTCATGACGTGCTCCGTAAATCAGCCGGGCTTTATCGGCCAAACCTCCGGCTGGCTGACCGCGCTTCCACTGGCGGCCATCCACCATAAGAATGTTCTTGCCTTCATCGGCGGCCACGGCCCAGTTACCCACAACAGGAATGAAGTGCGTGGGCTCGGCTCCCACCTTTTCTTTCGAGACGTCAATGCGCTGCGCCAGCGCGATGGAGGTTGCCACGAATAGCAGCAGATTGTTTTTAAGATAGTTACCTTCTTCCTTGAGATACAAACCAGAATGCGAGGCCTACCAGGCAAGGCCATGCTAAGTAATAGAACACCGCCGCGCCCACCGGTCGTGTGGCCAGAGGATGCCCTGGATAGGCTGCTTCTTCACGCGATACAGGTGGAATTGCTTGCGCCACTTGGTAGATAACACCCAGCACGATTGGCTCCGCCGTTGACCGGCTCATCTGTTTTCGCGCATTGGCTTCATACCAGATTTCACCATAGTGGCTGCCTGCCGCTTCAAACATTCCGGCCTGGCTTTGGGCGGCGTATTCCACAGTGAGATGCGGCAACGCGCGCCGCAATTTGTCGACGATGTTGCGATTTAAATCCGTTCTTCGCGGATCCTCTGGTGCAAGGTGCACCGTAATCCGTAATGGCGCGCCGATCCGGCTGAGTGCTTCCACATCCGCCGCTGGAAACGAATTGCGCCGGTTTTCGCTGACATCCCATACAGAATGGATTCGCGTGCCGGCCAAGATAAGCGCCGCCAATCCGATGGCCAACATGCCGGTATGAGTCCAGGGACGTTTTAATGGAAGCAACCACAACCGGGTCAACAGAAACCCGAAGGCGGCTAACGAAAGGGATACCAGGAGGGCGTCCGCTTGACACAATCCATGTTCAAACAAACGCAGCGCGGCGGTGGGTGTATGGGATGCGCACCATTCAAGCCACCCGCCCCGTCCAGCGGCGATGAACTCAAGAGCCCAGGCGCCAACGGTGAAGGCTAAAGTCAAAATCGCCGCGCTAGCTGCGTTCTTCGCAATCGCTCCGGCGGCAAAGGCAACGGACGTGCTTAAGATGGCGCGCAAAAAATGTCCAGCCAGTAAGTTCAGTAACTCAGGCCAATAGATGGATCCACCATAACTGGCCCAGAACATAATGGCAACTAGCCCCGGAATCCAAATCATCAACCAACCAGTGAGGAGCACCACGAACTTGGATACCAGAATCACCGATACCTCCACGGGAGCTTGTAACAATAACTTCCAGGAACCTGATTCTTTCTCGCTGGAGATCAATCGAATTGCGACGAAGGGAAATAGCAGCGTTGCAGCCAAATCGTAGGCTCCGAAAGAGGGAACAAAAATCCCATCCAACGGGGATAGGCCTTGCGCCAGTGCCGATGGCCCTCCACCAATTCCGCTTGCTTCAGCGTATGCTTCCACGGCGGCGATGAACCCTTGCCCCACAAGTGGGCCGATCAAGACAAGCAAGAACCAGAACGGCCTGGCGGCCAGCAGTTGACGGAGTTCGTGTTCCAGCAACCAGCCGATTCTAGGTGAGAGCAAGAAAAATCTCCTCCAGCCCACCACTATTTACATTAGCGGTTGCGCGTAATTCATCCAGGGTTCCGTCCCCAACTACTTGCCCACGGCTAAGAAGAATCAGCTTCGAGCAAACACGGGCGGCATCGCTCAACTGATGGATGCTCAAAAACAGCGTGCGATCCCGAACCGTCTTTAGCAACCCCATCACCTCTTGCGTTTGACGGAAATCGAGTCCATCGAATGGCTCATCGAGTAACAGCAATGGCTGCGGAGTCAATAAGCTCATTGCCAAAAGCAATCGCTTCCATTCGCCCTTCGACAACGACCCGGCGCGGGCAGCGCGAAATTCACTAAGCTGCAGCGCCTCGGTTAATTGCTCCCTGCGATGCGGCGGCGCTCCATAGAGTCCGGCATAAAAGTGCAGAAGCCAGCCCACGGGTTGATCCACCCATGGTTGAATGCCATCGGGTATATAGAAAAGAGCCTGTTTTCGATCCCTGGCGCGTATGTATTTGCCACGGAATAACACATCTCCGGAATCGACGGGAAGCAAGCCAGCCAGCGCCTCGAACAAAGTAGTCTTGCCCGCGCCGTTAGGACCTATCAGCCCCGTGATGCCGCCTTCGAGGATTGTGAAGCTAACATGATCAAGCACCGCCCTTGGTCCATACGTCTTGCTGATGCCGCGCGCTTCCAAAAACATTAGAAGCCCAACTTCACCGAAAATTGCAAAGAGCGCGCGGGAAACTGCGCGTTGATACCGGCCAGTGGCGCGCCGAAGCCCGCGCCGGCGGTTGCGCCATTGCCATACGTGCCGCTATAGCCAACAAAGTTGGCATGGTTCAAGACGTTGAAGGATTCAGCTCTTAGTTCCAAATGAAGTAAGTCAGCCTTTAGGACAAAGCCGCGGTCAATAAATGGCGAGAAATCGTAAATCGCGCGGCCGCGACCGATGTTGCGTCCCACTACAACTCCTCCGATTACCGGACGATCAGCGGTTGCGCCGATATCCCCACTGTTGTTCGTGCCGGTTACGTAGTTAAAGGGAAGGCCTGTCGCCATTGTATTGACGCCGCCGAAGCGAAGCTTCCAAGGGCCTACGTAAAATCCGCTGAGAACGAAACGTTGGCGTTGGTCAAATATGGCGTTGCCGTGTTCAATGCGCCCTGTTCGAAGCGGGTCATTTGGATTCTGTCCGGGAACATCGGGGTCCACGTTACCGGTTGCGTGGGACCAAGTGTAGCTGGCAAGCATGGAAAGCCGGCTGCTGAAGCGATGGGTCAAGTTTAGATTCATCGCGTTATAGAATCCATAGCCGTTGTTGACGTCGCTGGTAATTACACTGTAGGGAGGCTGCGGATTGGTAGCGCCCGTGGGGTTGCAAATCTGGTTGCGTTGCTGATACCACCACACCCAGTAGGGCCGCGTGCAGTTAGCCGCTTGCGCGGTGCGAATTTGATTGGGGGCGGTGCGCAGGAACGAACTTGGCGGGTTCACATCAAGGGGGCGATTAATCTTCAGCGTGTGGGAGCCAACATAGTCAACGCGCAACACCCAGTTAGTCATTAGACGGTGTTCCACGCCGAAGGTCCACTGTTCGGAATAAGGATTGAGTAACTGGTTCTGGTAGCCAAGCAATGTGCTGGTGGGAAATAATGGGTCAAGTTCGCTAGCGCGGCCGGGGCGGATGTACAAACTACGTAATGGCACAAGAGCTCCGGCGGGAAACGCGGGCAGCGGCGCAGCGGCAACCGACGAGGGAAAGCCAATTTGGCCTGGCGTAGCCGTGTAATTGAAGATACCGGTTGGTCCCGTAAGGGCGTAATTGGCTGCGTTATTGTTGACTACCTGCGAATAGTAGAGCCCAAAACCGGCGCGGACAACTGTCCTTCCTGCACCGTTCAGGTTGTACGCAAAGCCGGCGCGAGGCGCCAAATTCTTGCGCGAATCAGTGAAGGTTTGCTGTTCGTACCGCAGGCCAAGGTTGATGGTCAAATCGCGGCGCACGCGGTAATCGTCCTGCAGGAACAGCGACCACAGAGTATCGTTCACCGTATAACTTGAGTTACCGTAACTCTGCGTGTAACTGCGCACGTTGGCGATGTTATTTAAGTAGGCGCCGCTTTCGCAAACGGTGAGCGCTTGTGTGCAAGTGTTGTAAATGAACTGGCCCAAGTAGATCGGTCCGCCAAACTCCTTACTGTTGCCGCCGTTGTGAGCCGCGATGACACTGGCGCCAAGCTTCAATTGATGTTGGCCGCGAATGGACGAAAGCGTATCAATCACTTGATATTGACGGTTTTGGAGTAGTGCGGATTGTGATGTGCCCGTGATGAACGTTCCGCCTGTCGAGATCGGCACTTGGTATTGTGTGCCGTTAACGATCGGATCGAATTTGGTAATTGGCGAACCAACCTGGAACTGCAATCGGAGATTGTTAATCAGCGACGGGCTGA
>JAYVXT010000074.1:0-8744 GCA_043785065.1 Bryobacterales bacterium
TTCGATGGGATACGGGAAGTTAACGCGGGCTTGCAGACTGGGGGCTTTGGGTATTTAGATAAGTTCACCGTGTCTTTGTGGATGAAGCCAGCGGCGGCGACTGGGGCGGTTTTCGCGCGTGGCAAGGATGCGACGGAAGAGCTTGGGTACGGGTTATACCTGATCAATGGCAAATTGCAATTTCATTTGACGCAGCGATGGCTGGATGATGCACTGCGGGTGGAGACGGAGCAGCCGATGACGTTGAACCAGTGGCATCAGGTGACTGTTCGATACGATGCGACGCGGCTTGCTTCCGGCGTGCGCATTGATGTGGATGGCAAACAGGCGAAGTTGAAGACGCTGCTGGATATGTTGAACCAGTCATTTTTTGTGACGGCGCCGTTTCGGATTGGAGGCGGGTCCGGCAGGCGGTTCAGCGGCGAGATTCGCGATGTGCGCGTGTTTACGGCGGCGCTGCATGAGGATGAGATGCAGGCGCTGGCTCCCCTGGAATCGGTGAGTGGCATTTTGGCGATTGCGTCGGCGAAAAGGACAGAGGCTCAGCGGGCGAAGCTTTCCGCTTACTTCATTCAGCATATTGCGGCAGCTCAGTTGCGATCGGCTTGGAGCGATGCCTTTGAGTTGGGCGAAGCGGTGGCGAAGTTGAAAGAGTCGCTGCCTTCGGTGATGGTGATGCAGGAACTGCCGAATCGTCCGGATACGCATGTGTTGATTCGTGGGGCTTACGACCGGCTGGGAGTTAAGGTGGATCGTGGCGTGCCTGCGGCGTTGCCTTCGCTGCCGGGTTCGGGGCCTGTGAACCGGCTTGCGTTGGCGAAGTGGCTTACCGCAGCGGACCATCCGTTGACGGCGCGCGTTGCGGTGAATCGCATGTGGCAGATGGTGTTTGGCGTGGGGATCGTGAAGACGGTGGAAGATTTTGGTTCACAAGGGGAATGGCCGTCGAACCTGGAATTGCTGGATTGGCTGGCCACGGAATTCGTTAAGACGGGCTGGGATGTGAAGGCGATGATCAAGACGATGGTTACTAGCTCGACTTATAGACAGAGCTCGCGGGCGTCGGATGAATTGATTGCGAAAGATCCGGAAAACCGGTTGCTGGCGCGGGGGCCTCGGCAAAGGCTGGCGGCCGAGATGGTGCGGGATCAGGCGTTGCTGGCTGCGGGATTATTGGTGGAAAAACTGGGTGGTCCTTCGGTGAAACCGTATCAGCCGGCGGGCTTGTGGAAAGAGCTATCGAATGACGGCGATTACGTGGCGGACAAGGGCGAGGGGCTTTACCGGCGCAGCTTGTACACCTATTGGAAGCGGACCATTCCTCCTCCGTTTATGATGAATTTTGATTCGGCTGGGCGCGAGGCATGTACGGTTCGGGAGACGCGCACGAATACACCGCTGCAGGCCTTGAACCTGATGAACGATGTGACGTATCTTGAGGCATCTCGCAAGTTGGCTGAACGAATGGTGCTCGAAGGCGGGCGGGATGTGGGGTCGCGGATTGGTTATGGGTTTAAATTGCTGTTGGCGCGTGCGCCGAATACTCGGGAGATGGCAGTTTTGCGGGCTAGTTTTGACCGGGCACGGGATCGATTTCAGACCAAGCCAGCGGATGCGATGGCGCTTTTGAAGCAAGGCGATTCAGTGGTGAACTCCGCGCTGGATCAACAGGAATTGGCGGCTTATGCACACTTAGCCAGCTTGATTCTTAATTTGGATGAAGTGGTTTCGAAGGAGTAACGCGATGGAACGGGCGCAGATTAATTTGCAGGTTACAAGGCGGCAGTTGCTGGGCGGAACTGCTGGAGGCATTGGCGCGACGGCGTTGGCGAGCCTGCTGCATGCCGATACGCCGGGAGGGGCGCCGCATTTTGCGCCGAAAGCGAAGCGCGTCATTTATTTATTTCAATCCGGCGCACCTTCGCAGATTGAAACGTTTGACTATAAACCGCTATTGAAGAAACTGCATGGGTCGGAGTTACCGGAATCGATCAGGCAGGGGCAGCGGTTGACTGGCATGACCGCCACACAGGCAAGCTTCCCTGTGGCGCAGCCGATTTTTGATTTCAAGCAGCACGGGCAGTCCGGGGCATGGGTTAGCAGTTTGTTGCCACATACGGCCAAGGCCGTGGATCAGTTGAGCTTCATCAAATCGATGAACACGGAAGCGATCAACCATGACCCAGGCGTCACGTTTTTCCAAACGGGCTTTCAGATTGCTGGGAGGCCGAGCATCGGTTCGTGGCTGGACTATGGATTGGGGAGCGAGAATCAGGATTTGCCGGCTTTTGTGGTGATGGTTTCGCAGGGGACTGGGCGCAGCGCGGATCAACCTTTGTACGACCGGCTTTGGGGTAGCGGCTTCTTGCCGAGCAAGTATCAGGGGGTGAAGTTCCGCTCGCAGGGCGACCCGGTTTTATATTTGTCGAACCCTGAAGGTATCAGTGGAGGGGACCGGCGGCGGTTTATTGATGACTTGGCGCAGTTGAATCACATTAAGCAAGAAGAGTTTCATGATCCGGAAATTGCGACTCGTATCGCGCAATATGAGATGGCGTTCAAGATGCAGAGTTCGGTGCCGGAGTTGACCGATGTGTCCAAGGAGACGGCGGCAGCGTTTGAACTTTATGGGCCGGAGTCGCGCAAGCCGGGTACATTTGCGGCGAACTGCCTGCTGGCGAGGCGTTTGTCCGAGCGGGGCGTGCGGTTCGTGCAGTTGTTCCACCGTGGGTGGGATCATCACACGACGCTTGCGCCTGCGATTCGAGGGCAGTGCTACGATGTGGACCAAGCTTCGGCGGCATTAGTGCAGGATTTGAAAGAGCGCGGCTTGCTGGATGAGACGCTGGTGGTTTGGGGCGGCGAATTTGGCCGGACGGTTTATTGCCAGGGCAAGTTCACGCCGGAGGAATATGGCCGGGATCATCATCCGCGGTGTTTTAGCATGTGGATGGCGGGCGGGGGCATCAAGCCCGGGGTCACCCATGGGGAGACAGACGACTACAGCTACAACATTGTGAAAGATCCGGTAAGCGTGCACGACCTTCATGCCACATTGCTGCACTGCTTGGGAATTGATCATACGAAATTAACCTTCAAATTTCAGGGCAGGCATTTCCGATTGACGGATGTGCACGGGCAGGTGGTGAAAGAGTTGCTGGCGTAAGAGGGGCAAAAAAATTGCCCGCCTCGCGTTCGCTTTTGACGGCGGACAGGAAAGCGGGCCTCGCAGGAAGAAATTTGAGTAACGGAACGGAACGAAGCGATAAAACCTAAAAGCGGCGTTGAAATGATTCGTAGCCCGCGGCCTTCAGCGTAAGCTGCATCGCAAGGCGGGCATCGTCATCTTGAACTGGGCCAAGCAGGACACGGCGGGTATAGGCCGTTTCTCCATTAATGGCGAATGTTTTGAAGCCCTTTTCCTCAAGACTGCTTCGGAAGGCGCTTAACTGAGCTGCTTCCACGTGCCCCACTTGAACGTACCATTTGCCTGGGATTGGAGCCACATTGCTCAAAACAGGAGCAGGCTGAGCGGGCGGTGCTGAAGGCGCAGCGGCAATGGGCGCCGGAGTAATCGGGATAGCGACTGAAGCAGCCACCGGGGCCGGAGTTACAACCCTTGATTCTTGCACTCTGGGCGAATCCACAACAATCGGGCCGGACTGGCGGCTTTGGGGATTTCCATTGGAGCGGGCGATGGTCATCGCTCTTCCGGCCAAGTAGGCGATGCAGGCCACAAGACCGATCATTAACGTCATTCCCATGACGACAGTCACCAGCCGTTTATTGGTTTGCACCAGATCCACAGTGGATGCCTGAGCCGTTGTGTGGGCTACAGGCGGGTTGGAGGTTGATGGGAGCGGATTGGCGAGATAAGAATTGATATCCACTACATTTTCAGGGGCGCTTGAGTTGTACATTTCTGCCTCACTGGTAATCTATCGTCGGCATAGGGAAATGACTTTAGCTCTTGCGAGAAAAAAGTTTGGAAGGCAGGGGTTTCCCCTATGAGCTAAAATTTAGGCAATGGACATATTCGACGAAATCGTGCGCCTTCGCAAATTGGGGCAGAAGTGCGCAGTGGCGACGATTGTTCAAGTAAACGGCTCCATTCCCAGCTATGAAAGCGCAAAAATGGTGGTGCGGGAAGACGGCTCCATGCTGGGGACAATTGGCGGTGGATGCGTGGAAGCTGAGGTTTGGAACGCGGCGCGGGAAGTAATTGCCAACGAGCGGTCGAAGCAAATGAAATTTTCCTTGGGGCAAGACGCGGCTTACGACAATGGCCTCATTTGTGGAGGGCAATTGGAAGTGTTTATCGAACCGGTGGTTCCCAGTCCAAAGGCTTTCATATTTGGGGCCGGGCATATATCGAAGAGCCTTTCCAAGGTAGCGAATCTGGCGGGCTTCGCCAGCATCATTGTGGATAACCGGGAAACTTATGCCAACCAGGATCGCTTCCCCGAAGCGGAACAAGTATTAGCTGAAGAGTACAATGAGGTGTTTCCGAAACTGGATATTCGCGATACCAGCTACATCATCATAGTTACCCGCGGACACCGCGACGATATGTTGGTTTTGCAATGGGCGGTGAATACGCCGGCCCGTTACATTGCCATGATCGGAAGCCGCCGCAAGGTGATTAGCGTCATAAATGAGTTGGAACGGGAAGGTCTGCCACACGGTGCGTTCGAACGGATCCATGCGCCCATGGGCTTCGAGATCGGGGCCATCACGCCCGAAGAGATCGCCGTTTCGGTGGTGGCTGAAATGATTGCCGTTCGCCGCCAGCCCAACGCGGATTGGCGAAAGCTGTCCAAATCGGTTTTCTCGGGCGAGGAATCCCGGTCTCTGGCCAAGTGAATGTTGCGGGAGTGATACTGACTGCCGGCGCGTCGTCGCGAATGGGGCAACCCAAAGCTTTACTGCGCTATCGGGGAGAAGCTTTTTTGGACCGCTTGATTGGATTATTCGCGGAGCAATGTTCGGAAGTTATTGTGGTGGTGCGGCCCGGGCTTGACCTCTCTTCATTAAAGCGAAGTGCAAGCTTGGTTACAAACGACGATCCGGAAAGGGGTATGCTTAGTTCGTTGCAATGTGGATTGGCTGCCGTTTCCAACGCGGCGGATGGGATCCTTTTCTGCCCGGTCGATTATGCGCCGGTCGAAGCGGATTCAATCCGGCGGATCATTGATGGATTCAACGGAGTGCTGACTTTACCGGTCTACGAGGGGAGCCGTGGGCATCCTTGCTTGATTTCGCGCGCTTTAGCAGATGAGTTGATGTCCTTGGCTTTGACGGCATCCGCAAAAGAGGTTATTCACAGCCATCTTGGAGAAGCCCATCTGATTGCCGTTGAGGATAAACGAACGGTTGAGGATATTGACGATCCCGAGGCTTACCGGCAACTGCTAGAAGAAGAGGCGGCGAATGTCAAAAACTAAGTTTGCCTTATTGCTGGCAGGTGTGGTGCTTGCCGTGGTGATTTATGCCCCTTTCTACAATGGAGCGGATCAATTCCGTCCGGCAATTCAAGCCCGCCTTGAAACAGCGTTGCAGAGAAAGGTGGAATCAGGCTCAGTACGATTTAGTTTGTGGTCCGGCCCGGCGATTATAGTTACGGATGTCGTGATTCATGAAGAACCCAGATTCGGGATTGAACCGGCGGCCTATGTTACAACGCTCACCATTCGTCCAACTCTGTGGAAACTGCTGCTGGGGCAGGTGGAAATCAAAAGTCTTCGATTGGAAGAGCCAAGCTTGAATTTGTCGCGCGGCGAACAGGGCGGCTGGAATTGGAACGCCTTTCTTCCCTCGCCTGGGGCGGCTCCGGTGGCGCATGTTTTTCCTGAGATTGAGGTGCGGGGTGGGCGGGTGAATTTCAAATTCGCTAACCGCAAGTCTGTTTTTTATTTCACGGAGGTGGACGGGGTTATCACGCTTTCGCCGGATTCAGACGGAGCATATTCGGTAAGATTCACCGCCTCGCCGGCACGAAGCGATAAGCCGGCGCAAGCCTTTGGACAATTTCGCAGCCGGGGCCGGTTTTGGCTGCCGGAATCGTCGGAACCGCGGCTCGATATCACTTTCGATTTGGAGCGAAGTTTTTTAGAAGAGATCATGCGCCTGACAATGGGACGCGATTTTGGGTTGCACACGGTGCTTACCTCGCGGACACGCCTCGAGGGGCCTCTTTCGAACATCGGGATTACTGGCCGCGTGGAAGTAGGCGAAATTCCGCGGTGGGCGATTCTGCCTGGATCGGGAAGTCAATGGGTGGTGAATTATAAAGGCGTGATCGATTACAAGGCGCAGTTGCTATCAATCGCAACCGATCCGCCGTCGGCGGGCAAGCGGCCGGTGGGACTGCGCTTCCGCGCCGAGAATTTTCTAGGGCAGCCGCAGTGGGGAATATTGGCGGATTTCGCGTCCATTCCGATGGAGCCTTTTCCAGGATTCGCGAGGGCCGTGGGGATTGCATTGCCGGCAAGCTGGAAATTAAGAGGGACGGCGACAGGCGTAGTGGGCACATCTTCACGCCACGGGTTGAACGGATTACTTGCTGTGCGCGATGCGGCGATAGCGATGGGTGAAGAACCGGAAGTGGTATTGGCGCAAGCGGATTTATTGTTTGAAAATGGCAAGCTTGCCTCCCGGGATTCGCGGTTGGAAATGGCGGGAGACCAATCGGTGGTGGTGGATGCGTCATACAACTTTGCGCAACCGCGGTGGTCGTATAAGTGGGAAACCAAAATGCTGGATATGGCCAACACGGAAAAGCTTAGAGGATTGTGCGCCGCTCCCGCGGTGCCTTGGTTGTCTGCTTGGAAGAACGGATCGTGGAGCGGCGTTTTGATTCATTCCCCGGCTACTGGGGAAGAGCAGCAATGGCAGGGGCATTTGGAGTTCAAGAACATGCAGACGAGAATTCCGGATTTGGGGGCTCCGCTGCTATTACATCTTGGATCGCTTGACATGGCTCCCAACCGGATTCGGCTGGTTGCGCAAGATGCGGAGGTGGGCGCGTTGCGATGGCATGGGGAGTATCGCGAGGATCCGAAGCATGGAGTGTTTTCGTTGAGCACTCCGGCGGCTTCGGTCTCAGACTTAGAGGCAATTCTGGAGCCGCTGTTGCAGAGAAAACGCAGTTTTCTGGCTCGAACGTTGGCATTCGGCAAGGCGAAGATTCCAGAGTGGGTAGCGGCGCGTCGGGTTGATGGGGAATTCACCGTCGGTAAGCTGAAGGTGGGAGCGGAGGAGATCGAAGAAGTGAATGGGCGAGTGGCTTGGCGCGGGGCGAAGGTGCAGGTTACAGATCTTCGGTATAAGTCGGCAGCGGGGCTTAATCGGGCGAAAGCGGTGTTGGATTTGGCGGCGCCGAGTACGGGGTTGAAGGTGGAGAAGCAGTAGAAAAATCTAAATCGGACTCGATCCGCACAGAGTCAGAATTGTATTCAAGAAAGCTTTCAGCTCAGGGCAGGCATCAGCTGCGATCCTCAAATCCTTACCCTCAAGTATTTTCTTCGCGTCTCTGGTTTTGATGTAGTCCCTCGTTCCAGCGCCAACGCGAAAGATTTCCTTCAGATGCCAGGAGGGTGGATGATTGTGGTTCACCGATTCAGGCTCGCCGGAAGGAGCTTTCATGCTGTGCTTGGCAATCTTCTTTATGTCAGTCCAGTATGGGAGAAGCCAAGCTTCAAAATCGTGCTGAGCCGCATGTGCATGGAACCGGCTATTGTTCCCAACCCAATCCCGCATTTTCTGCTTGGCGTCTGACGCGTCTTTAAAATCGCTGGTTCCCGTATAGACGTCGGTTAGGGCGATTACATGATCATTCCCATCGCGCACCAGGTTGCCCACGAGTCGCCTAAGTTTACCTTCCTTTGGAATTCTGCCATCGTAGGTGATGGGAATTAACTTGGGCATGTTGCTCTCAAGTCTACTGGATAAAAACTGCCGTACATAGAAAAGGAAAACCCTCTCTGTATCGCCTTCGACAAGGACGGCAATTCTCATGCCCTGGCTCCTAGTCTCTTATTTCGCCAGAGTTCGTCAAGAGTGTAGTCCTTCAACCACTCGCCGATATCGAGTTGGTCCGCCCGAGTAAGAGAAGAGGTTCCGTCTTCAGCGGTATCCATAACAACGACCTCATCCGGATTGAGAAAACTGATCAATCGATCAGAGTGGGTTGCAATTATGAGTTGAGTACGGGACGAAGCTTCGCGACACAGGTTAGCAAAAAGTTTTAGCAACTCAGGATGGAGACTCACTTCGGGTTCATCAAGCAAAGTGATGGCGGTAAGGCCGGGACTTTGAAGTAAGGTGGCGAGCCATAGGAAACGCAACATCCCTTCTGAAAACTGATGAAGATAGACAGGTTTGGTAAATACAGAGTCGCGCCAAGTCATGGTGATAGTTCCCGCAGCGACGGGCGGAAAATCGAGCCGCTTGAATGAGGGAAAGGCGGATTTCAAAGCATCTTCGATGGCTTCAAACCTTTCTGGTACCGCCTCGCGAAGATAGTACAAGCAAGTGACCAAGTCCTCCCCGTCCTTACCTGGAACTTCGGCTGGACGCATAGCTTGAGGGAGACGAACAGGAGAACGAGGATCTACGTTGAGCACGTGATAAAAGGTAGAAGAGGAGAGCTTTTGACGGAATTCTTCAGGTTCTCGAAACATCTTCGGAACCTGAAAGAGAGAAGTCTCCCGGGGACTGTGTTCCCAAGTTGGGCGAACCAGCTT
>JAYVXT010000075.1:0-2645 GCA_043785065.1 Bryobacterales bacterium
GCCTTATTCTTGGTCAAGACATCGATCTGAGCGTTAGTCGCATCAGTCGCAGTCGAGGTGCCATCCGCCACCGACGCGAGTATCTTGGCGTACGCAGCGTTATTCACTACGACTTTTTGTAGAGCTTCGTCGATTGTAGTGAGTCCAAGTTCTTGCCTGGCCAACCCCAGGTCCATGTTCGTGACTCGTTCCGCCGTCTTTGCCCAATCTGCGGTCAACACCATCGCATCCGACACGGACCCACCGATCGACCGCGTGTCGGCTAAGATCTTGGCTTGCGCATGATCCCAGGCCAATGCGATAAATCCAGGTGTTTGTGTGCCTTGGTCCTGCAGGTACTTGAAAGCGGCCGTTATCTCCTGGATCTTGCCTGTAATTTCCGCCGGATCCGGCAAGCCCAGCAACTTCTCAGCATGCGCTTGGTCCATGCCGGCGAGGGATTGGCTGGTCTTAAGGCTGGCGGACGTGTCGTACTGCGCGTCAGTGCTCGGCCGGTTCAACTTCGTGTTGATCTTTATCTGTTCGGCGAGCGCCAGCGCCTGCCGGTTGATCTGGTCCGTCTCCGTGGGCGCCTTCAGAATCTGCGTGTAAATCGCCTTCTCAAGATTCAGGAAATCGATATTGTTCTTCGCGTCCACCCGACGCATAAGAGCGTCGACTTCCTGCTTGAGCGCCTTGTACTCGGGGTCACCACCTTTTGACTTAGTCGGTTCCTTGCCGTATAACTGCAGATCTATTGCGTTCTTGTCAGCCTTCGATTCACTGGGCGTGGCTTCTTTGGCTGCGTCGCCCGGGGCTTGTAATTCTACAGGCAGAGTCGACGGGCCACTCATGTCCTTAGCGCCAGATGTAGTTTTCCCAGCACCTGGATCGGACATGCCGCTTCCACCCCAGTACGTCCCGTACGATAAGTTGTACTTCGAAACGTAAAAATCTAAAGCTTTGCCGGCTTTTACCCACAAATCAATAATGTTTTGGATTGGAGCGCCCAAGATTGGAATCCTGGTTGAAAGGTTCAATAGTTCTCGGGCGAATGCGCCAGTTGCACTAATCGACTCCGTTAGCCGATCATTCCACTGCATCATGTCGTTAATCGCCTTGGCTACGCCCTTTGCTAAATCAACAAAGAAAACAGCTATTTCGGTGACCGACTCACCTAGTTGGTGATTGGCTAGTTCATTCTTCATGTCCTGCCAAGACTCTTTTAGAGTCCGCATGGAATCAGCCTGATCCTCAATCGTGGGCTTCAAACTGCGAAGCGTGGCGTAGAACTGTTCGAAGTCGAACCTCCCGCTCCGGATAAGCTCCACCATACCTGTGGCCCCGGTACCAAAGGTTTTGGCGGAAATCTCAAATGCCTCAGCAGCAGTGCCAGCATCGTGAATCCGCGTAAACAATTGGCTCATCGCATCTGCCAAGTTAGTGGCGCCATCCTTGGATAGCTTATTCATCTCTGACTGCATTGCAGCCAAGACTTGAGGGACCTCCAATCCCGCTTTCTGCATGTCTCCGATAGCCTGAGCTGCGTTTTCGATCGGTATCTTCAATCCTTCGAAGAGACCCTTGAATTTTGTAAGGTCTTTTTCCAGGTCAGAAAACGCGACACCGCTGGTCTGAACCACGGTAAGTAGGCGTAATTCCAGTGAATCTAAGGCGCCAGGGTCAATGTCGTACGCATGAGCCAGTTTCGCTGTGTCCTGCGCGATCTTGACTGCCGACTCACCAGTAATTCGAGCCAGATCCAGTACCTGTTTACTCACCGCAGTGAGTTCATCGCCGGGCTGCAAATCAAATGCCACCGCGACGGCGCCCATTGCCTTACCTACATCCAGCGATGACACTCCAGCGGTACTCGCTAAAGTCCGCAACCCTTCGTCATACGCAGTTAAGGCTTCCCCGATAGCACCAACCGAAGCCGTTATTTGAGCCTCTGCATCATTGAAGGCCCCTGCCGTCTCCAAAATTCCCGTCGCCAAATTCATCAGCAATTGCCGAATGATTAGGCGCTTACCAATATTGAAGATTGAATTGCTCGTCGCATCGATCGAATCCGTGAGAGCGGTAAATCCAGAGGCGGAATCATTCGTGGCGGACAACAAAGCCTTCAAACCAGGGGTTGCTTCTGTTTGAAGAGCGGCGGATGCTTTTTCCTGTGCTACTCGCGCTTGGTTGACCGAGTTCACTTGAGCGTTTAATTGTTTGTTAGTGTCGGCAATCGACACTCGATACTTATCCTGAATTGCGATAGCCGCGGACAACTCCACGCGCAAAGCTGCCTGAGCCTTCGTCCAAGCTTCCAGCCGTGTATTGAACGCGTCTACGTCCTCTTTCGCTCTCTGCACTGGGGGAGAAAGCGCCGTCATCTGCGTTTGAATCAGCCTCGTGGACGCCGTCGCCTCCGCAAGACCAGTTTGATATTTGGCAAGCTTGTCCAGCAGCGCCTGTAACGCTTCCTGCGTTGAAGCGCCAGCATCTTTTATGGAACCGAGGGCGTCAACCAATTCGCCTGTGTTCGTAGTGTCCGCGCCTAGAACTACTTTGAGGTCCCCAATTATTGCCATAGTTCAGCGTACCCACTGCTGAACCAATTGCATAATCACAGGCGCAAGGCACACTAAAGAAACGGGGGAAAATTGCCGATGTAC
>JAYVXT010000076.1:0-2642 GCA_043785065.1 Bryobacterales bacterium
GACACTTACCAGTCTAACCCATGTGGCTTTCCGGAGGATGCTGTGGCCGCACTCTGGAATGAAGGGCGGACGACGCTTTACCGGGCGCTGGCGCGCCCCGTTTTGTGCGCTTTTTAAGTAACTGGGGTGCGCGGCATAGAAGTGATGAAGAAACCATCCTAGACCGCAACCTCAAGTATGTAATGTGGGTGGGTGAATGTTCTGGGTCGTGGTAATACTCTCGCTTTTCCCGGCCCAGTTCGTAAAAGATCCGTTTCGCATAAAGTAGCATTACGCCACAGCGGCTAAACTGCCGGTGCCCGTGGTGGCGCAAGAAAGCCGAACCCAGAGGGCAAACACGCCAAATAATTCTGAAAGTTACAAGTAAGAGGTCGGACGTGTCATGGCTGAGGAGCTTTCACTGAGGATGTTGCGATTATTGTCCAACACCTGATTGAGTTTGCGTTTGAGGGAGTAGTGCAGAGGCTCTTCCACAGCTTTGTAAACAAGCGAGGAAATCAGTACAACGGTAGAAATATAAGCGGCATGCCACAACGGGCCGGTGGTTTCGAGCAACAGAATCCGCCTCCAGCAGATACTCATCCAACCGTAGATTGGCACATGTAGGATGTACATCGAATAGCTTGCGTTTCCTAGAAAAACTATCCCTCCCGACGATAACCAGCGCGCCAGCGGACCACCTGAAAGCGCGAAACCGAGGATGATACAAGCGTACACGGGCAGTAATAGACCATTGTGAACGGGTGGAAACGCAAGCCGGTGAGCCTGGCATGTAACCAAAAGTGTGACGGCGATTCCTGGAAGGTAGAGCCAATAACCCCGTCCGTCCAGGCGCGTTCTCGTGTCCTGAAGCCAAAAGAAAATACGCCCAGTTAGGATCCCAGCGCAAAATTCCGGGAGCCGGCTTAGCGGATTGTATCTGACCATGTTAGCCCATGGCAAAGTTGACAACGTCGATCCGGTCGCCGGCATGTCGCCGAAATCAGCCACCGGCAGCCAAACCGCCCACAGCGGCGCCACGAGGGACAGCACCCATAATCCGGCCATCCAGGCGATAAATGCGCGTGGGCTGGAAGCGCGCCAGAGCAGTACGCCAACAAAAGGGAAGCAAAGATAGAAGAATGCTTCATTCGATAAAGACCAGCCCGGCTCGTTCCAAGTAAGAGCGGCTTGTGGCAGCCAGGATTGCAACAGCGTGATGTGCAACAGTCCGGTGGTGATTTCCGTCCAGGCGCGTTCGGACGAAAACTGTTTTGTAAGCCGGAATGCAATCAGCGGCGCCATACACAAAAGGCCGAGAAAGTATGCGGGGTAGATGCGGGAAAACCTGGCGATTAAAAAACGCCAGCGGTCGCGCCGGGGCCATACCGCGCTCAGGTCATAGTTATAGGCGAGAACGAAACCGGAGAGCACAAAAAAGATGCTGACTGCGGCATAACCCGTCTGAAGTAGAGAATCGAGCGGCTGTGGCAAATCGAGTTCCAAAAACCATTGCTTATCAGAGCCTGTCTTCTGATGATAGACAATCACCCACATCGCTAGAAAAAAGCGCATGCCAGTAAGCGGAGGCATCTGCCGTTTGATGAATGTCACTTTTTCCCTTGGGCTGAGTTAATTTCTTTTGAAGCCACTTGGAGCCAATTGGCCCCGGTTGCCAAGCGTCATTTGTGGTCTTTTGATATGCGCCAGCTCAACCTGCGTTAACCGCTCGACCGCGACAGCCGCCCCCGCCAAGATGAACAAATAGGGGTGCGCTTCCACTGTCATGAACAATGCTGTGACTAGGAAGAATGCCAATGCGGCTTCCAGGCATAACGCCAACTGATACCCCAGCTGTAAATTGGGTGAAGACCGTGAGATAGTGGCCTTTCGCACCCTTTGTATAGTCTTAAAAATAGTCCAAATCAAAAACAGATAAAGCAAGAGTCCTGGGATGCCATTCTCCGATGATATTTCCACATATGTGTTGTGCGTCTTAATCCATGCCTGTCTCGGGCCACCAGATCTCTGGCCCTCACCCCAGTGATATTGGTCGAACTGGCCTGGACCCACTCCCCAAATGGGATGTGTTAACGTTGCCCAAATGCCGGCTCTGAGCAAATTCCGTCGTTCAGCCGCCGATCCCGCAGCTTCGTCATTGTAGTTTTCTCGGGTCGCAGTAAAGGCACTAGAGATTGTCGACAACCGCTCTTGAACGGATACTGGGGCGCTATCGAGAATCGCAAACATCGCAATTCCCACTGTTAGGGTTCCCAAAATCCGATACATCATCTTTGAGCGTAAAAACCAGACCAGAAACAGGCAGGCCAATGAAATCATGATCGAACGAGTTGCTGTTAGAACTATAATTCGAACCAGAAACAAGATTCCGGCAGCAGCCAACGGTATGCGCAAAAACAGATTGAATCGGCTGGCTAGAAGCATCCAAAATGGAATGGCGAACCCCGCTAGAATGGCGGCATCGTCGGAATTGGCGAAAGTGCCATTCATCTCGAAGCGGTATTGGCTTTCGAAACGGCCTGCAATCATGATGTTACTAATCGCAGCGATTGCGATGATATTAGTTAAGAACTTCAGGTGCTTAAATGTCTTCGGAGCGCATGCAATTATCATAAACAGCACGGTCCAGAATTGGAGATAGT
>JAYVXT010000077.1:0-2623 GCA_043785065.1 Bryobacterales bacterium
CGCGTGATCTTGCACCGCCAACGATAGCAGGAAGACGGGAAGCAGAATCGCGCCGTTGATACGGCAAGCACAAGCGGCCCCGAAGGCAAGCCCGGAAAGAGCCGAAGCCAGCGGAATCCTTGGAGCGGAGATAAAATAGGACGCCAACAGCAAAGCCAATATGAAATATGGTTCGGAATAAAAGCCTTTCACTCCAAAATTCCACAACGGCGATGCGAACGCGAGAATGCAAGCGGCCAACGCGGCGGTGCGGCGACTATATCCAAGCCTTAGTATCCATGAAGCCAAAATCACGCATAGCAGCGCCGAAATGAGTGAAGTAAAAAGTACAACGCTCACTTTCATAATTGTCATCGAAGGCATGTGCAGGTACGTCGAGATGAGTTTGGCAGTTATGACGGGCGGCACGGCTAGTATCGACGGAAGCAAACCATATCCCGCGTAATATCGCCCGTCGGTGCCGGGAACACATTGATTTTTCACCATGTCTAATTGCGGGTCGCAAGGAGATGAGCTTAGTGATCGCTCCGCCCAAATAGATTGCGTTACGTTAAACATCGCGAAACCGTCGGATAGACCCAGACGGCCAGAGGTCGTCAGCATATAGACGCCGGCAATTAGAAAAAATAGGCTAAGGTAAAAACGCATTGGCGGTCTTCGCGAAGTTTTCAAACCAATACCACGGAATGTTCTGCGGATCGGTTTGCACTATTGAGTCCGTTTCTTGAGGACACGTGCCTGGAAGACAGCAGCGGTGCAGGACGGTACCAGTTGCCCCAGGCTGGCAGAAGAAGCCTATTTGGCGCGAGGAACGTTGTCAATGCGCTTCTTGCGTGGCTACCGGGCCATCTGTCCAGCCAGTAGAATTAACTCGCATAAGCTGTGACAGACTTCATCGATTTCCTGAGCTTGCAAGCGATTGAAAAATGGTAATGCCAGACAGCGCGAAGCTTCAGTTTCGGTAACCCGCAAATCCGTGTACTGCGCTGCAGCATTTTGATACGCGGGTTGCAAATGAATCGGCGCAAAATATCTTCCACAGCCGATTCCGCGCCGGTTCATTTTTTGCATAATCCAGTCGCGATGAACCTGCGAATATTGTTCAGATAGTCGCACCACATAGACGAACCAACTTATTTTTCGATCGGATAGCGCCAGAACTGGTAAGCGTAGACTTTTGTTTTTCTGCAATCGATCTTGGTACTTTTTTGCGATTTCCTCACGCAGTGCCAGGATCGCTTCGATTCGTCCCAGTTGGCCGATTCCGAGCGCGCAGTTGATTTCCGATAATCGGTAGTTATATCCAAGTTCTGAATGCTGGAACCAATCGTCAGTACTGCTGCGGCCTTGATTACGAAGCGCGCGAATCCTTGACGCCAGTTGCGAATTGCGGGTGACCACCATTCCACCTTCGCCGGTGGTGATCTGCTTATTGGGATAGAAACCAAATACCCCCGCGTCGCCAAGACTCCCGACTTTCCGGCTTTGGTACTCGGCGCCGATGGCTTCGCACGCGTCCTCCAATACATAAAGATGATGGCGCCGCGCAATATCAAGGATCATCGGCATGTCCGCGGGACACCCGAAGGTATGCACGACCAGAATCGCTTTCGTACGCGGAGTTATGGCAGCTTCAATTCGGCGGGCGTCCAGATTTAATGTATCGGCTTCGATATCCACAAAAACCGGGACGGCATTTTCGTAGCGAAGCACGTTGGCCACCGCGATAAACGCAAAAGAAGGGACAATCACTTCATCGCCCGCAGCAATGCCCATTGCGCGCACGCACAGATGCAGTCCTGCCGTCCCGGAACTCACCCCGACGGCGTTTTCCGTTCCGAGGTATTCAGCGAAGGCGTGCTCGAACTCCACAAGCTTCGGCCCGAGGCTCAAGTGTGATGTGCGAAGTACATTAGCGACCAATTCGATTTCTTCTTCGCGCACGTCGGGGGCAGATAGCGGGATTTTCAACTGACGCCGGCCTTGTCTGCGGCTTCCGGGGAATGGTTCATGGGGTCATGGCGTTTGAGCAGAAGCTTTTCCGTCAAGGGAACAGTTGTTAACACCTCAACAATCTTTTCCGACGCGCAGCCGTCTCCATAGGGGTTGACCAATTCTGCTAGCGATTGCCGAAATCCAGCGGTCCTGGCGATTGCAATCGTTTCCATGACGGCAAATTTGTCGGCAGCAGTGTCCAGAACATTGCCGGCGCGTTCGCGGCCCTGCTGTCTGGTTCCGATATTCACGGTGGGCAAGGCGAAGGATGCTGTTTCCATAATTCCGCTGCTGGAATTTCCTACCAGCATTTTCGCTTGCCGAAGCAAACTCCAGTAGGTAATCGCATCCAGATTGGTGAAGATTTGGCCGCGTCCCCGCGATGCCAAAAACGATCTGGTTCGCTCGATCAGCGCACGGCTCCCGGCGTCCGCATTGGGATAGCAAAACAAAAGTTGATCGGACAGGCTGGCAAGCGCAGCGAATAATGAGTCCGCTTCCTCGGTGGTGTCGCGCGCCAAAGTGACCGGATGGAAGGCGACGAGAATCGGCGGAGTGGATAAATCTAAATGCAGTTTCGCGGCAATTTCTTCCCGAGTCAGCAACTTTTGCCGCCGCAGATGATCCA
>JAYVXT010000078.1:0-2621 GCA_043785065.1 Bryobacterales bacterium
CTCATCTTCCCTAATGAGCGATGATTGGAAGTGGGTGCTGCGCGGTAACATGTCCACTCGCCCAGCGTTGCGTTTCCTTCCTGGCTGGAACACCGGTGGCCAGACGGAAAGCAAATCTTTGTTTAGCGACAATCGCGGGATGTTGAAACTTTCGGCGGGTGATGGCGCGGCCGGTGGAGACCAGACCAGTCAGCCGGACTTGGGAACGGCCTTCGCCTTCGCCACTTCCGTATTAGGAACCAACCACCTGCAATTTAGTGGAAACGTCGGATACGCTTCGCGCAATGGCTTGCCCGCGGCCGGATTCCGTACCCGCTTCAAACGCGCTGAATCGGATTTTGGCGGCATCAGCAGTTCCCCGGAACTGCAACTGACCATGCGCCAAGTGTTTGCCCCCTCCAGAACCGGCTTCGGCCTTCCCGGCACTGGCCGCGAAACGCCGATGTTCCGATCCTTGTCAAGTAGTTTCATTGATCGCATCACCTTCTTTGAAGGCATGGAATTGCTTTATGGCACGGGACTTGAATCGGTAACCTTCCTCGAACATTTGAATTACATCAGCCCTTTCGCCAGGTTGTCGGTACCCGTCGGCCAAAATACTTCCATCAAGCTCGCCTACAGCTCCGGCTTGCCACCGGAGGAAATTTATAACGCCGCAACAACCCACCAAGGGGATTCTCCAGCAGACAAAGAATTGCAAAGCGACCTATCCGCCCTCAATATGTTCCCCAGGGTCTCTTCCTCCGGCGGCCGCATCCGGGTACAGCGTTCCACGAATTGGGAAGCGGGGCTGGAGCGTAAGATCGGGAGCGGAGAATTCACTGCGGTGGCCTGGCACGAAAGTGTCTCTAACGGCGCCTTAAGCGCGGTTGGAGACACTTCCATACTGCCTTCAGGGGAAGCGCTGCCCGACATGTTCACCAATGGCGCCATCGTCAACATCGGCCGCTATTCCCGCCAGGGCTACATGGCCGCGTACACGCAGAAGATGGGCCAACATTTTTCCGTCATCGGTGGCTATGGCAGCAACGGAACGCTTAACACCGATTCCATCGTTCTTGACACGGCGGACAACAATAACGATCTACGCCGCGCCTTCCGTCACGGCCGCCGTCATTGGGCCTATACCCGCGTCATGGGCGTGCTTCCCGCAACCGGCACGCGCCTATCGGCCAGCTATCAATTCGCCGATTACACCGCCCTGATGCCCGTCCATCGCACCCTCACCGGCAGCATCTCTCCTGAAATGGGCTTGAACCTTCAATTCCGGCAACCGCTTCCTTCGTTCGGAATATGGAATGGGCGTGTGGAAGCCATAGGCGAACTGCGCAACCTTCTGCATCAAGGCTATATTCCCGTCACCGGTTCCGATGGCAAGGTTTTGCTGCTCATGCAGTCCCCCAAAACCATTCGCGGCGGCCTTAGCTTCATATTCTAATTTCGTCCTAGTCCCACCCTCCTTAAAAACATACTCCGGGTTTGCCCGATTAGACTACGCTGTCGCAGCGCTAAATCTCGGAGATTAACCAATTCGTTTTTGAACCTTTCGGGTGCAATCTGGACTCACACCAAAACCCTTTTCCAAGGAAAATTGAAATGCGTATTGTATTGCTTTCTTCTCTCTTTTTATTGGCCTGTTTGGGCCAAGAACCATTCGGCGCCGCGGGCGGCAAGCTGGAAGATGCTATTGAATGGACTACGGCGGTATCCTATCCGGAACTAGTGCCCGTTTTCGAAAATGCCAATCAGGATCGTTACTTGCTATTTCGAGTTCACCAGGACGTCGCGACGGGGCTTGAACTACGCTTCTCAAGCTTGCGCCTTCCCGAAGGCGTTTCCATGTTCGTCCACAACAGCAACTCCGATTGCGATTTGCAAGTGATGGGTCCGTTCACCGGAAACGGTGATAACGTATCGGGTGAGCTACTGTTGCTGGTCTCCGGCTCGGAAGCTTATATCGAGCTTCAAATCGGCCAAGGATCCTTGGAGGCAATTCCCTTCACCTTGGTGGCCGTGGCAAACAACGATGCCGCCTCATCAGCACAGTTGAAGAGCGCTAGTCTGGCGCGGCGGATCTCCACTTTTCGTGGTCAAGCGTTCGATCACGCGATCGTGAATGGAATGGCGATCTTCGAGGGCGACATATTCTTGGGCAACGCGGCTGATTTGCAGGCCACCGCCACTGAATCCCATGCGCCGGTGCGGGAGGGAACAGCCATCGTGGGCCGCCAGTATCGATGGGCCGGCGGCGTGATGCCCTACGTAATCCAGACCGGTTTTCCCAACCCTACTCGAGTTACCGATGCCATCAGTCACTGGAACTCAAAGCTTGCCGGAAGCATTCAAATGGTCCCGCGCACCAACCAATCCAACTACGTTGTGATCACCGACCCCGGCGCCCCCACCCAATGCAATTCCTACGTGGGGATGATCGGGAGCGCGCAGACAGTGAACCTGGGATCCTATTGCGGAACCGGCAACGCTATTCACGAATTGGGCCACGCGCTTGGGTTGTGGCATGAACAGTCGCGCATTGATCGCGACAGCTTCATACGCGTCGTCACCGAAAACATCGACCCGGCCATGGCGTATAACTTCAATAAGACCACCACAAGCACGGG
>JAYVXT010000079.1:0-2620 GCA_043785065.1 Bryobacterales bacterium
AGGTAGCGTACGGGATTGATCACCTGTTTTTCCGGAGGGCGATTCGCAATCCACACGGGAGCCTTAGTCCATGCCCTTACGAAACGCAGAAACCCGGAATTAGTGTCGATCCACGGAGCCCCGCTGGGCGCTGCTTTGGCTTTGTCGGCGGCATCTATTTGGTTGATGCCCGGCCAAACACCTTGCCATGTACCAACCAATTTGGAATCGGGCAAAACGGCCAAATCATAACGCGCGGGTAATGACAGAACATGGAATTCCTCAGAGTCCAATGATTTTAGAAATTCCGTCCTGGCTCCTGCGATAACCATTCCCGCCATGCCCGCGCGTTTGGCCTTATCCGGGCCATCCACCACGACTCCTTCTTTGGAGAATTCCAATAAGACGGCAACCCCCATGGATTTGGCAGACTCGGTGAATTCGACGGAAACCTTGTTGACCAGCAAGCAATTCACAGGCGTGCCGCGAAGCAATAATAGCGTCGACGGATCCACCGATGGCCATCGCATTGGGACCCAATCGCCAATACTGGCCAGCGCCAGCAACATTGTAAGCATGTCTTTCACTTTACTAAACGGCGATCAGTGGCTGATAGCCGACCGTTTCGATTATCATAACCATAATGGCTCAGCGCGAAGTAGTGGCCGTAGGGCGTGGCGCAATTGACGATCGGCAGGCCTTTGAATTGCTAGGTGAATTGGAACGACGGCTCTCCTCCGCGCTTATGGGCAAGCGCGATGTTGTGCGTCTCGCTCTGGTCAGCCTGCTTTCCCGGGGCCATCTGCTGATTGAAGATGTTCCCGGCGTGGGAAAAACAACTCTGGCCCTTTCGCTGGCGCGGGCGGTGGACGGCCGGTTTTTGCGGTTGCAATTCACTTCCGACATGCTTCCTTCGGACATCCTGGGCGTCACCATTTTCAATTCCCACACGCAGGAGTTTGAATTCAAACCCGGGCCAATTTTCACTAATTTCCTACTGGCGGACGAAATCAACCGCGCAACTCCCAAGACTCAAGGGGCGCTGCTTGAAGCGATGAACGAAGGTCAGGTGACGGTGGAAGGCCGGTCCTATCCGCTGGAGCATCCCTTTATGGTTATCGCCACGCAAAACCCGGTGGAGCATCATGGCGCATACCCGTTACCTGAATCCCAGTTGGATCGCTTTTTGATGAGGATCCGCATTGGATACCCAGGCCGCGAAAGTGAACGTCAAATTGTCCGTCAAAGCCCCTCTGAGGACATTGCCGTCTTGCCCGCCGTTCTTTCCAGCTATGAAGTGATTGAATTACAAAAAATGGTTGCCCATGTGCGGGTGGACAATGATCTTGTGGATTATATGCTGGCCATTGTGGAAAGCACCCGCAAGCACGAAGGCTTGAGTTTAGGTGTGAGTCCGCGAGGTGCGCAAGCTCTTTTTCGCGCTTCGCAAGCTTTGGCCGCCATAGAAGGCCGGGATTACGTGATCCCGGACGATGTCAAACATTTGGCCATCCCCGTATTCGCTCATAGGCTGATGCTTAATAGCCGCTTCGCTGGACCGGGCAGGTCAAGTACTGACAGCTCTGAAAAATTAATTGAAGAAATTCTTACTACGATTCCAGTGCCCATCTAATTGCGGGATGATAGTAGCAAGGAGAGTTCTTTTGAAACAATTCATACTTACCATTGCAGTTATTTCATCTTTAGCGGTTGCACAAAACACGACCTCCCGGCCTTATGTGCGCGCCACCGGAGATGCTGTTATCTCCGTACGGCCAGATCAGGTCCGGCTTACCGCAAGCGTTGTCAATTCGGCCAGCACTGCCCAGGAAGCAGCCGACACCAATGCCGGTATCATGACCAAGGTCATCAACCAACTTCAGACGATTGTTGGCAATTCGCCGAACGCAATCAAATCCACGGGCTATTCGGTTTATCCCGTGACGCGCACATTGAACAACGGCCCCACTGTGATCACCAGTTACACCGCCCAGAACACGGTGGAGGTTACATTGACCAACATCCTTTTGGCCAGCAAGGTGATTGACACAGCGGTACAGGCGGGCGCTACTAATGTTGGGTCGCTTGTCTTCGGGCTCAGCGATCCCACACCAGTCCGCTTGGATGCTTTAAAGAAAGCCACGCTTGTGGCAAAGCAGAAAGCCGACGCCATAGCTTCGGCGTTAGGAATGAAGACGGGAGCGATCATTGCTTTGGAGGAATCGGGATCCGTTGGCATTCGCACTTTCGCGGTTGGAACCGCAGCCACTCCCAATTCCACGCCAGTGCAAATTGGATTAGTGGATGTTACGGCGAACGTAACGCTGCAGGCAGAAATTCAGTAAATGACTGCGGCTGAACTCATGGACATGGCCCGTGAGAGCGGCTTTGAACTGGCCGGAATCGCAACAGCCGGCGATGTTCCGGATTCGGAACATTACCTGGATTGGGTTTCTCGAGGACTAGCCGGTGAAATGAAGTACCTTACCGGTGAGCGAGCCCAAAAGCGGAGAGATGTCCGGTCTTTGTTGCCGTCGGCCAAGTCTGTATTGGTTGTGGGTAAACTCTATAACACCGCAGAGCCATATTCAACAACCATGAATATGGACGGACGCGGATGGATCTCGCGATACGCGTGGAC
>JAYVXT010000080.1:0-8649 GCA_043785065.1 Bryobacterales bacterium
AAGCGCGTCTTCCTGATAAACAACGTCCACACCGGTGAAATGGAAGTGTTCGAGACGCGATGGGCCTTAAGTTATCTTGCAGGCCCTGTGACCAAAGCGCAAATCAAAATCTTGATGGCGGACCGCAAGCCGGCGGCGGCGGGAAGCGGTGCGAAGAGCGAGGCGCCTACGGCCGCGCAAGCTATGTCGGCGGCAGTCGCCTCAGCCCGCCCTGTGCTTCCTGGGGAAATCCCGCAATACTTCCTGCCTAAGAAAAGTCCGACGCCTCCGGTCTATCAACCCGTGCTGTTAGCTCATTTGCAGGCACGCTTCACGGATGATAAGTCAGGGGTGGACTTTACAGAGGACGTGACGATTGGCACGCCGGTGACAACGGAAGTAATCCCCGTGAAGTGGGAAGATGCCGAAGTGATGTCGTTCGACCTGGAGTGTTTGGAGAAGGAGCCCGTCGCCGACGCGCAGTTCCAGGAGTTGACCTCCGCGGCCACGCAACCCAAGAGCTACGCGGGGTGGACTAAGGACTTGATCACTTACATTTGCTCCAATCGCCGGTTGGAATTGTTCATCAGTCCCAGCACGAGAAAGAAATCGAATCCAGGGGAGAGCGAAGGGGATTTCCGCATTCGAGTTTCCACTGAGGCCAGAGAGCAACGGGACCAGGCTGTCGACAATTTGCGGAAGGACTACGCCGACAAGCTGGCGAAGCTGGATGAAAAGATCCGCCGCGCGCAAGAAGACGTAGCGCAGGAAAAATCGCAAATGACGTCGCAGGCTTTCTCTTCGGTGCTTGCGGTTGGCACATCGCTGCTGGGGGCGTTTCTGGGGAAGAAGGCTATTAGTACTACGGAAATGAGCCGGGTCGCCACAGCGGCTAAATCAATTGGCAGGACGGTAAAAGAGCACGGCGACGTGGGCCGCGCTGAAGACGACGCAAACGCCATGGCTAAGCAGAAAAGCGATATGGAGGCGGAAGTGCAGACCGAAATCGCGGCACTGCAAACCAAGTTCGATGTGCGGAAGGAAGATTTCCAGAAGGTTTCAATCGCTCCGAAAAAAACGAATGTGGCGGTCCGATTGTTCGCTTTGGGTTGGAGCCCCGGGCCGGTAACGGACTTCAAAGATTAGCGTGGCGGAGTAGACCGTACCGCTTTCCGTATGTCTAGTGCGGTACTTGGCAAAATCGAGATAACGGAAACCTTTTTGGGTTCGTGAGGCCTACTTCTTCCAATCCGCCACGAAAATGTTGAACTCATAGCGTTCCTTGGCCTGATAGCTGGACGCAAACACAATCTTCTTCCCGTCGGGAGAGATTTCGGGGAAAGAAGTGAAGCCGCCGAAATTCGTAATCTGCTCAAGGTTCTTGCCATCCACGTCGATCATGAACAATTCAAAATCGCGGCTATCACATTTGTTCTTGTTCGACGAAAAAATAATCTTCTTCCCATCAGGAGTGAATGTGGGGGCAAAGCTGGCGCACCCGAAGTGGGTAATCTCGCGCACGTCGTTCCCCTTGCTGTCGGAGACCATGATCTCCATCTTCATCGGCGTGGTCAAATTGTCGCGAAGTAGATCCTGATACTTTTTGATATTCTCTTTCGATTCGGGATGATTGCCGCGCCAGACAAGTTGCTTGCCATCGCGGGAAAAAACGGCGCCGCCGTCATACCCTAACGACTTGGTCACCTGATGCTTGGCCAAGCCTTGCGTGGACATGGTCCAAAGCTCTAAGTCGCCCGAGGCCATGGAGGTATAGACGATCTTCTTGTGTTTGAAATTCACGGTTGCTTCGGCATCATAACCTGGAGCCTTCGTTAATTTCTTAACCACCTCGCCTTTCAGATTCGCCACGAAAATATCGTAAGTAGGGAACACGGCCCACACATAACCCTTGCTGCGATCAGGCGGTGTGGGGCAGCCATCGCCGGCTTCGTGCGTTGAGGCATAAAGTATATGTTTGTTGTCCGGCATGAAGTACCCACAGGTTGTGCGGCCCTTGCCCGTGGACGCCAGATGCTGATCCGTACCATCGGCGTTCATTACAAAAATCTGATCGCACTCGTACTTGTCGCGCGTAGTTTGAAATACAAGCTTCTTGCCGTTAGGGGACCAATATGCTTCGGCATTTTGCCCGCCTTGGGTCAGTTGCTTGATATTGGAGATGTGGCTGCTTTGCGCACAGGCGCTTAGAGCTAATAGAAACAATCCGGCACAACGCATCAGTTCTTTTTCCTTCCTTCAAATAAATCGCGGCCCGCTACCAGAGCCTTCATCTTGCCGTCGGCGACGCTGCGCTGCAACATCCAAAAACCGCAGTCGGGATGAATGTAGGGAATGCGTCCCTCTCCAAGAATCTTAGCCGCTTGTTCCATCCGCGAAGCAATCAAGTCCGCCGTCTCAATGCCGTTATCCTTGATGTCGATCACGCTAAGGCCAAGGCCAATCTTCGGATCAAGTTCCTTGAACGCCTCAAGTTCCCCATAGCCACGGCGCGCAAATTCCAAAATCAAGTGGTTGCAGTGCAAACCATTTAGAAAGGGCACCAAGTCTTTCCAGAAACCTTTCTGAATTGACTGGCCCCCATAATTTCCAAAGCAGATATGAACACCGCGCTCGCCGCGAACTCCGTCCAGCACATGATTGATGGCCAACAAAGCCCACTCGCGATCCTCGGGGTGCCCGCTTATGTTGGCCTCGTCAATCTGCACCACCTCGGCCGGAATCGCCTCCAACTGTTTGCGAAGCACGGCGGCAATCGCCATGGCGCACTTTTCGTAGCTGCCATAGTGGCGGTCCGTGGTCACCTTGGTTAACATGTGGGGACCAGTGCAAGTGAACTTCAGTTTAGAACGAGTCAGGCTTTTGGTGAACTCATAATCCCGCGGCAGGTTTAGCGTGCCTTCGCCAATTTCGCTCAGCACAATGGCCGCCGGATCAGACCGGTAGCCCGCACTCTCGCCTGCGCGGAAACTCTGAATGTCAGTGATAGAAAAGCGCGTGCGAATGCCATCCATCTGGCTGACGAAATAATCAATCATGCCGTTAGTTTCCGGATGACTCGGATTGAAGCGGTTCAATTCGCCATCGGCAACCACGTCAATACCGGCCAATTCCTGCGTTTTTAGCACCACCATGATGGCGTCACGCAGCACGCCGCGGGCTGTTTGGCCCAACAACCAGGACGGGGTTGGGTAGCTTCCCACCACCGTTGTCAAAATACCCATAAACGATCCATTGTATATTGAAGCGTTCGGAGACAAAAACATTTTGCGATCCTCTACAGTAATAAATTTCGCTTTTTATTTACCTTTGACACTGCTTGCCGGGCCCCAACCACGCTTCCTGGAACATGTAATCGCTACGGATTTGAAGGGCGGCTATCAGGTGGTGGCCGCCGATTTGAATCATGATGGCAAGCCGGATCTGATTGCGCTGGCCAGCGGAATGACGGAGCTGGTTTGGTTTGAAAATCCCGGCTGGCAACGTCACGTTATCGCAACCGGGCTGAAGCGGATGATCAACCTGGCCGTTATGGACATTGATGACGACGGCATTCCGGAAATTCTGGTGGCCCATGAATTCGCGAACCTGACGAAAAATTCCATCGGCATTGTTAGCCTGCTTGAATCCCACGGAAAACCACTGGAGCCTTGGACGGTTCGCGAGATCGATCGCCTAACAACTTCCCACCGGCTGCGGGTGGCTAACGGCATGTTCATCAATGCGCCGCTAACCGGCGCCGCCGCCGATGCGCCGGATTACCGCGACAAGGCGCCGCTGGTCGCCTATAAGCCAGGGGATTGGAACCGGCGGCTGATCTCCGCCGAAGATGAAGGCGTGGTCCATGGCATCCTCATCAACGATTGGAACCACGACGGTCTGGACGATATCCTTACGGCAAGTTTCGTTGGGATCCATGTGAACCTCGCGCAGAAGGATGGCGCTTGGAAACGCGTAAAGATAACCGGCGGTGATCCGGCGCCATGGCCCAAAAGCGGATCAAGCGATATCGCCATCGGACACTTGGGTAAGCAAAGATTCTTGACGGCTATCGAACCGTGGCATGGCAATCAAGTCGTGGTCTATACGGAGCAGAGCGGAGCTTGGAAGCGTCAAGTGATCGACACGGAGTTGGTGGATGGGCACACCATTGTGACTGCCGATCTTGACGGGGATGGAAGCGATGAAATTATCGCGGGTTTTCGAGGCGAGGGGCGCAGCGTTTACATCTATACCCTGGTGAAGGGAAAATGGACGCGGCGCGATTTGGATAAGGGCGGAATTGCGGCGGCAGCCTGTATTGCACTTGACCTAAACGGAGACGGGCGAAAGGATGTCGTCTGCATTGGATCCGCCACCACGAATTTGAAATGGTATGAAAACTTGGGCAAATAGTGGTAATTCCAGCATGGAGTAGGGCACACGCATTGTGGGCGGGCGGCTCCAGATCGCCCCTTCCCAGGCTTTTAAATCAATGCGGAGTTTCACGCAATTTTCCAAATTCAAGGACTGTCGTAGGGCAGAATAAGTAATCATGAAGGTCAGGGAAGCAATCAAGCGGATCGAATCCGACGGCTGGCGGCTGAGCCGCACTCGCGGAAGCCATCGTCAATATCACCATTCCAACAAGCCGGGGACGGTAACCATAGCGGGCCATCCTTCGGCGGACTTGGATCCAAGTCCGAGAACTCTATAATAAAGCAAGCAGGTCTGAAATGAGCAAATACACCGTCTTCTTTGAGCAAACCCCATCGGGCTATAGCGCTCACGTTCCTGATCTTCCTGGATGCGTAGCGGCTTCTTCGACGCTGGAGGAAACTCGTCAACTTATGAGAGAGGCGATTGAATTCCATGTTGAAGGCATGCGAATGCACGGTGATGTCGTTCCGGCACCGACGCCCCACGTCGAAGAAATCGAAGTCGCCGTTTAGGAAGGGTTTTGAGGCACTCGCGCTACTCCCGCTTCACGTTCCCCATAGGAAAAAAGAACATGCCGTTGAAGAGCGTTTCCACGGCGTCGAGTCCTAGCAACATTGTTCACTTAGTTTCCTAGCGTGATTAACAATGCTGTCCAAACGGGCATTTTGACTCGATGGAATCGGGAGAATTGTTCTATGCCCCAACAGTGGACTGGGTTCGGAAAAATCCCCCGATTCCCATCGGGGCTAAGTGAACAGTATAGGGTCCTAGCTCACAATGCAGGATCCGAAGTCACAAAACGTCTAGACACTACCGGCCATTAACTGATCCCCACTCTCGAGCTCTCATATTTCGCGTACAGATTATTCGCCAAAATATTTTCCAGCATTGAAATCGCATCGTAAACTTCCACGAATGACGTATAAATCGGAGCCATCCCAAGCCGCAGAATATCCGGTTCACGAAAATCGGGGATCACTCCATGAGCAATTAAGGCTTGTGATAGTTTCCGGGCATCGGGATGTGTCAAAGCAACATGCGCTCCCCGCTTTCGCGATTCAAGCGGCGATGCCACCTTCACACCATATTTGGCCAAACGTTCCTCTACTAAAGCAATCAAGTATTCGGTTAGCAGGAACGATTTTTTGCGGATCCGATCCACTCCCGCTTCAAGGATGATATCAAGGGCAGGCTCAAGGGCAGCCATCGACAACACCGGTGGTGTGCCGGTCATGAATTTTTCAATCGTTTCGGACGGCTTATACTCTGGTTGAAATCCAAACGGGTCGGCATGACCAAACCAACCTCGAATCGGGTTACGCAAATGGGGAAGCAACTCTTCTCGAACGTAAAGAAATGCCGGAGCTCCAGGTCCGCCGTTCAGGTACTTGTAGGTGCATCCAACCGCCATATCCACGTTGTGTTTATTCATTTGAAGGGGCATCACACCAACTGAATGGCTGAGATCCCACAGCACGAACGCTCCAACTTTTTGCGCGGCTTCACTTATTAAACGCATATCGTGCACTTGGCCGGTTTTATAGCAGGTATGCGAAAGCGAGACCAAGCCTGTATCTTCCGTCAAGGCATGAAGCAACTCTTCCACCGTTCCGAAAGTCCGCAGTTCGCCGACGCCACTCAATACATATAAATCCGATGGGAAGTTGCCGGCCAGACTAAGAATCACTTTGCGGTTCTTCACGCGAAGAGCGGCGGATGCCAGCTTGAATAGATTGACGGAAGTGGAATCGCACACAACAACTTCACTTTTCTTGGCTCCGATCAATTGCGCAATTTTATCGCCCGAGCGACGAGGCTCCATCAGCCAGCCATTGACCCAGCCTCGAACTAAGCGGGAACCCCACTCTTCTTCGACGGCGCGGGCCAGACGCAGTTGCCCTTTCTTCGTCAACCGGCCGAGGGAATTTCCGTCCAAATAAATGACGTGCTCCTCCCCGAAAACAAATTCGTTTCTGAACCTGGCTAATTCATCGGCTTTGTCGGCTGCTTCAGCCAATGATCGTCCCAGGGTAGGTTTAGGCTCGTTCATAGTTTAATGAACAGAATAGCGTACAATACTAGCTTGCAGATACCTCGGGTAACAGTCGTCATCCCCACATTGGGCCGCGACTCAGCTCTTTGGCTGTGCATCCGTTCGCTGATGGCGCAAACTATCAGAGATATGGAAATCGTGATTGTGGACAATAGTGGCAATCGCGAAGTGGCTCGGGCCAAGCCGGCCGAAGTTCACGTTAAGATCCTTGAATTGCCCGTAAATTTGGGGTTTGGAGGAGCTATTAACGCGGGTTTCGAAACAAGTGCGGCTGAATATCTTGCCACAATGAACGATGATGCGGTGGCGTCGCCCCAATGGCTCGAAAACCTTCTGCTGGCAATGGATCAAGATGCCCAGTTGGGAAGCTGCGCCAGTTCCGTGAGGTTAGCGGAAACCGGCACGCTGGATTCAGCTGGAATGTTGATCGCCCGCGATGGTTCCAGCAAGCAACGCGGCCACGGCCAGCCCGCGGAAGCATTTTCAGAATCTTCGGAAGCTCTTTTGCCAAGCGGGTCCGCCGCCATTTACCGCCGCAAAATGATTGAGGAAACCGGGGGATTCGACTCTGATTTCTTCTTATATTGCGAGGACACCGACCTTGGCCTGCGCGCTTGTTGGAGTGGATGGAAGTGCCGTTATGTGCCCGATGCGATTGTCGAACATCGCTATTCGCAAAGCGCCGGCCGCGCCTCGGCATTGAAAGCTTATCTTGTGGAGCGCAACAGGCTGCGCGTGATCGTGAAGAACTTTCCTTTAATGGAGTTGTTGCTAGCGCCCATGGCAACCTTAGTCAGATTCTGCTGGCACGCGGCGGATATTCGGTCGGGCACGGGAAAAGCGCGCGAATTCGCCGCGGCCCACTCAGGCTTTCAACTTGCCTGGCTGGCGCTGAAAGCGCATTTTGCGCTTTTGCCCGCCTTACCCAAATTACTTAAACAAAGAAATGAAATCCGCCGGCAGGCGCGCATCTCCCCCTCCGAATTCCGTCAACTCCTGCGGCGTCATGCGATTTCCGTCAGGCAGGTAGCGGCTTTATGATCAAAGCCACCGGACCTGATTCCCTGATGATCCTCATCCCCGCCCTCGATGAAGAAGGCGCCATTGCCGGCGTGATTCGAGAAGTGCACGACGTCCTACCCGGCGTCCCGGTTCTTGTCGTCGATGATTGTTCCACCGATGGCACTCGGAGCCATGCGCTCCTTGCCGGGGCCGATGTGCTTTCCCTGCCCTATCATTTGGGATTAGGCGGCGGCGTCCAAGCCGGCTACCGGCTGGCTTTCGAGTTGGGGTTTTCTTATGTTATCCGCATTGACGGCGACGGCCAACACGACCCGCGAGACATTCCGGTTATTTTTGAAAAGCTAAAATCTTCCGGTTGCCAGATGGTGATTGGCTCCCGATTTTTGAAAGGCGACGGCCAACACAGCAGCTTTTGGCGCCGGCTGGGGATCTTGTTCTTTCGCGCCGTTCTTCGCCCTATCCTGGATAAGGAAGTGCATGACCCCACCAGTGGATTCGTGGGCGTCAACCAAGAAGCCATTGCCGTTTTCGCCAAAAGCTTTCCGCTGGAATATCCGGAGATCGAAGCGTTGGTTGTGCTGCAGCGCCGCCGCTTCCGGTTTGAAGAAGTTCCTACTAAAATGAGGAACAGGCAAGCAGGCCGCAGCAGCATCACCGCATTAAAATCCATCTATTACATTATTCACGTATTACTCGGAGTGTTCGTGAACATCTTAAAATACGGAGAGCGGAGGAAAAAACGCGACAATGATTGACCGCCTTTTAAGCGTCACTTTCGGGATGAGCTTGTTGCTGATCGCCACCGTTTTGTTTTCGGTCAGAAGGGCCCACATTCGCGTGGAATATTCGGTGAGTTGGCTTGTGGCCGGGTTAACCATGCTGATCCTTTCCAGGTCAACCGTGGCTTTGGACACAATCGCGCGCCTGCTGGGGATTGAATACGCCCCGACCGCGCTGCTGTTGATTGGCTTGAGTTTGTTTCTGGCTGTCTTTTACCGCTTCTCCATCATCATCTCCGACTTGAAGGACGCCAACATCGCGCTCACCCAAAAACTGGCGATACTCGAGTATAGAATCCAAAACATAAATGAAGAAATTCAAAAAGAAACCAACTCCTGAAGTTGGCCGCGAACAAGGAGACAGCCGGCGGAACGATG
>JAYVXT010000081.1:0-2614 GCA_043785065.1 Bryobacterales bacterium
TTCGTGGTTGGAAACCTTGGCGGGGAAAGAAGAATTGCTGAAAAAACGCATTCCGGGCCGCGAGCGCAAAGTCCTAATGCCCGATCAGTTCGATTACCCGCAGGGGACCAAGCAGGCGGATAAGCTCACGGCGGAATTCGAACAGGCGCGGGATCGCAGTATACGGTTCTTGCTGGATACACCGCAAGACATACGATGGTGGGCATTCGATCATGCGTTTTTCCAAACGCTACACGGCGGCCAATGGATGTGGATGATTGCTTTGCACGCCGAACGGCATGCGGCGCAGATGAATGAAGTTCGCGCGCTAGCTGAGTTTCCCGCAGCTTAAACTCTAATTAGAGCCTTTTCAGCCAATCAAAAATAGCGTGGAAATGATCGATGTGGTCCGGCGCGGTGTTGCCCGCGAATCCTAGTAGTTGAAATTTGCCCACATGCGCTTCACTCAATTGCTGCATGCCCAGCACCCCCCAGCACATGATAGCCTTCCGCTTTAAATGCAACTGATTAAGCAGATAATCGGCCGTCTCGGTGGTGGAGGCGAAGGTCCCGGGAAATATTTCGGAATGGGTCACCAACATTCGCTTTGAACCTTTCGCCGCCAGCTTTGCAAAGTCAAAGAGGCTATCGAGATCTTCCGCAATCACCGGCCCCGGCTTGTCCCCTGTTTCATATCCGGCATGAAGGCTATCCGCCAAAACCACGCCATCAACCCGCTTAACGCTGAGCGGATCGCGCAGAATTTCCCTTACCGCCCCGTACCCGGCGCTGAAAGAGGTTAAGTAAATGGGGCGAAACAGGCACCCGCATTTCTGTTGCCCTTCGGCTAGCAATTGGCGGAATTTCTCGCCGGATCCAATGGCAGCGGCATATACGTCCGAGCCACCTCCGGCGATAACTGAGATGACGGCGGCGGCTTCCCGCCAGCGGTGAACAACCGTCTCAACCAGATTTGCCTCTCCGTGAAAATGAACCACCAGGGGCCGTATAGCCATGCGTCCGTAAGGAACCAACAGCGTACCCACGGACATAGTATGGTGGACCCCCGCGACGGCTGCACTTTCCACGCGGAAATGCTCGCGCGTCGAATCCGTCATGGGAGACGGGTTCTGCGGCAACTGCATCATCGCGAATGCTAGCAAGCCAAACATGGAAGCTGCTGCTTACCTGATTTCCGCGCTCGATCCAGTGGACGGTTCCGGTCCCCAATTGTTGCGGATGACCAAAGTCTGATCAGAGTAGAAACTGCGGCGGCCAGTTCCGTTGTAGGAATCGGGGTTGCAAGTAACCGTGTATCCGCCCGGCGTTCCTTGCAATTGGAAACTGTACCCGTTCTTCTTGCCGGTGGCGAGTTCACTCGGCAGCAGATCAGCCGCGCTAGCCGACGGAGCGCCGCTCGGCGGTGGGCCAAGTTCAGTCATGGCAATCGCAAATTTGCCGAATTGGGAATTGTATTGAGCCTGGGCGGTGTGAATGGTCCCAATCTGCTTGATAACCGTCAATTCATTGGCGCTCATCTTGGCCTGATTCACTTTTGGTAAAGCAACGGCGAGAATCGTCAAGATGATGGCGATAACGATTAGCAATTCCATCAAGGAAAAGCCCCGGCTAGTTCTTAGTCGGCGTTGGGACAAGTTCACATTGCGCATAGTTTAATAATATGACGTTTGACGAGGGCGATTCGTGGAGCCCGGCAACAGGCGATCATTTATTAAGGTTTGAAATCTGTTAAATTCTTTTGTGGACCTAATTTTTGAGGTCTGTCCCCCTGACCCTAATCGAAGGAGCCTCTAGGAGAGCTATGTATCGTTTTATCAAAATATTGACCGGCGCGGTAGTATCCGTTGCCCTCGCCACTGCCGCCGACCGGCCATTTCAAGAAATCATGAAAGCAGCGGCCGGCGCCAACAACAATGTCCGCAAGGCGATGACCGATAAAGATAACGCCAAGACCTCAGCCGAAGCCATTAAGCTTAAAGCTGAATTCAAAGCCATGGAAAAGTATTGGACCAAAGCGGGCAAGGCGGATGCGGCTACTTGGTCGAAGACCGCTTCCACCGGGGCGGCGAATGTAGTCAAGGCTCTAAAGAAAAATGATGCCGCCAAGGCCGATGCCGCGTTTAAGATGGTTGGCGGCACATGCAAGACCTGCCACGAAGCTTATCGGGAAAAGGGCGCCGACGGAAAGTTCCTGAACAAGATTAAGAGCTAACCTCAAGAACGGTGTCCGGCGCCAAATTCATTACTAATGTCTGACACCGTTCTCCTTGACAGCCCTAAGCCACGGGTTTATCCTAAACTTAATGCAACTGAGTTTCAACAAGGGCGTAAGTTTTTCCCTAAGTGATCTCAAGGAAGGTCAAAGCGGCGTCCTAGACCGGCTGGATTTACCAGAGGCTTTATCCCACCGTTTGATGGAACTTGGCTTTCTTCCGGGCATGGAAGTCACGGCCGCCAAAGCGGCTCCAGGGGGCGATCCGCGTGTGTTTAGAGTGGATGGGGCTGAAGTGGCGCTGCGCCTTGAAACGGCTTCCCATCTGTTCTTAACTTCTATCTCGAAATAGCCGGGTCCGCATTTCCAATGAGTGATTGCCACCCCAATCCGGTTACGCCC
>JAYVXT010000082.1:0-2614 GCA_043785065.1 Bryobacterales bacterium
CGCTGTCGAGGAAGCGGGGGCGGATCATGAATGCAGTGGAATCGCCTTGTTGGCGTTTGGCAAGCGAAGAATGCGGGTTCTCAATGAGTCGCGGTATACTATATCATATGCAAATGTTGTCGAGGTAATGGCGCTTGCGCGAGATATTCCATTTCGGCCCTCGTAATTGCGTTGGCAGCCGGGTGCCAACCGGGTCCGACGCCGCTTTTTCCTATTCAAGGCGTGGAGGACAGGATCGGGGCACCGCTTTTGATGCCATTCTCTGACAACCAGGATTTTATGCTTTACAGGGCTCTGGATTACTCCATAGGGGCATCAAAAATTAAGGTAACTGTCCCCGCTGGATTTGTCACCGATTTCGCCAGCATTCCGCAAAGCCTATGGTCTTTTGGTCTATCGCCAAATGGGCGATACAGTAAGGCCGCGATAATCCATGATTATCTTTATTGGTCTCAAACCTGCACTAAAGAGCAGTCGGACAACATTCTTTTTATGGCGATGAAAGAGTCGGATGTTGGTCTTACAAAGGCAACTATAATATATGATGGCGTACGTCTTGGCGGACGCCCTTCGTGGATGGCGAACGGGGATCAAAGAAAGAAGCAACTCCCTCGGGTGATTCCTATCGAATATCGTGATATTCCACCCGATGCAACTTGGAGCGCCTACAGAAAGAGTCTTGTCGCGAAGAATGTCCGAGATCCCTCGTTCCCGGACAACCCACTCTATTGCAAGCTTGGGAACTCGACAGAAGTGCCAAACTAGGTGGTCGACCTGGACGGCGCTCGCCGCCTCATGCGTGTGTCAATTGTAGAGATGAAGTCCAGCAAAGGATACCTTGTGAGACACTAACATCGCTCAGTGGGGATAACGGAGTGGCTGCGCCGCCCTCGCACTGGCCGGTTGGCTCCGGCATGGCGAGGGCGATTGCGGACCGGATTTATGCAGCGGAAAGAGTCGTATTTATCAATGGTCAATTTGTGCTGCGTCATTCTTGAATTACGGGACGGACAATGTGTTCTCAAAGAAAAAGCATAAACAATATGTTATAACATATCATTATGAAGCCTGCTTGAAATTAGCTCGCCGGTGTGATACCGCTTCATCCGAAGCTCCAGGGATGCAACCGCATGTCACGTCTTCATGGACAATGGAAACCTCTCAGAGCCGACAAACTGCAGCGGCTTGCTGGTCCGCTGGTTTATCAAAAATCCTACAATACCGACCATTGGACGCGCATCGGTGGCCTTTGGGCACGGCGGGGAGGGTTGATATCTTTTATCGGTCTAATTGGCACATTTGCTGGCCTTTATCTTGCTTGGATAGCGAGCCCCCAGCAAATAACTGCCCAGCTTAATACCACTGAGTATATTTCCACGGACGCATGGAATGTAGCAATATCGCCCGAACGCCATATACGTATTTCCACGCCTAACCCAACTAAAACCAGTCGGAAGCCACCCAACCGGACTATGGTGGCCAATACTTCTCCTCAACTTGGTGGCGCTCCTGTATCTCGCGCTCGCCCTCAATTGGATGGCCAGGGTGGCGATGGTGAATACGCGAGTGATGGCGCTAATTCGAGGGTAGGCGATGGAAGCGACCTTTATTTGAATAATGGCGGATCAATTGATCTCAATGGATTGGGCGCTCCCGCAGGCGGCGATTGTGGGGGTTGCACTACAAATAATCAAATTATAGCTGCCAAACCTTCTTCTCGACGCGGTGGAGGGAGCGGCGCTGGCGGCAGTGCTAACAGCGGAGGTGGTGTTAACGGAGGCAGCAATGGAGGAGGTGATTGAGGGAATCCCGGAAAATGGATGCTGTAGCATTTCGCATCTATAGCGAAAATGCTTTATGAGAAGTTATGGCAAAAGCGAGGATGGCGGACGCTTAGCCCGGCCCGCTTTTCTTGAAATACGCAGCAAACTCGAATTGCCGTGCCTTTGCATCATTTACCCCTTGCCATACAGGGGACGGCGACCGGAACGCGCACCCCAATCCCCCTCATAACCTCACCGCCAAAACGGCACGCCCGCCTCCCGCGCCGCCTCCCCCCGCCCCACCCCAATATCCGCCAACAACCGCGCATCCAACTCCCCCAAAGCCCGCCGCTGCCCATGCCGAGCCATCCACCCCGAACACAACCCCGGAAACCCCCTCAAACGCAGCCAGACCCACGCCACCCCAACATCCAACCCCAACCCACTCACAACCGGAACAACCCGACCCACCATAACACCCTCCCACTCGCAAAAAGCCACGCCCCAAAACTACCCCTCCACCCCCACCTTTCCCAAAGCATCGTTTCTAAGGTAAGCCTGAAAAAATCTAATGACCCAGGCACCCCCATGCCCCGAAACCTCCCCTCCCTCAACGCCCTCCGAGCGTTCGAGGCCGCCGCCCGCCACCAAAGCTTTACCCACGCCGCCACCGAGCTGAACGTAACCCAGGGTGCGATCAGCCATCAGGTCAAAGCCCTCGAAACCGAGCTCGCCCTGAAACTGTTCAACCGCGAAAACCAGCGCCTGATCATCACCGACGCCGGCCGCTTCTATCGCGACGTCGTGCGCGACGCGCTCGACCTGCTCGCCGACGGCACCGCCAAACTGTT
>JAYVXT010000083.1:0-8614 GCA_043785065.1 Bryobacterales bacterium
AATCGAGATTGCTGGTTCCTGGCAATCGAGTTTTGATATTCGAGGTTGCTCTCCGCCTTGCGATGATCGACCAACGCTTGCAAAGCGTTTTGAGTGACTGTGAACTTTTGAGAGGCCTCTCCGTTTGAGACAAGGAAAGCTTGCTCCACCTGGTCAGCCTTGAGCTTGGCGACAACCTGATCGTTGGCCTTTTCGAATTCGCCCCAAACCTGGCTAATAGTTGCGATCCGATCCTGATCCTTGGAAAACGTCGCTTGTTGCAGACGAACGAGAATCCGGTCGAATCCATTGCGGCTGAGTTCCACCTCCTTAAGAAATGACGTTCGCAGTTCAGGGGTGTAGGCGACCAGCGCATTCTTTTGGCCTGAAAAGGCGCGCAGCAACAGAATCTGAGCTTCCTTAAGATCACTCACCTGCTCCACATCCCGGGTATAAATCCTTTTGATGGCGCCGCTTTCGGTCTCGATCGCTCGAGCTCCAAATAGGCCAACCGCCATCGTGATCACCGAGGTAATGACGAATCCTCCCATCATTTTAACGATCAATTTCCGGTTTTGGAACAATTCCATCTCAATCACCTCTTGCCTTGGGTCTTTGGTTACAAGCAGACAGCTCTTATCTAGCCACATCGGGAATTCTGGGGTAAGTATTAGAACCATCTTTTTCTAAAACTCCCCCATCTCTCACCGATAAGGTTTGGGTATGGAGTCAATCCATCATTCTAAAGAATGACTCCACGAGAGGGACAGTGTTTTACACAAATGGAATATTAGTGTTATTGGGCGCCTGCCTTTCCTTAGGGGTAGACGCGGCCGAGGATTTGGTTCGAGTATCAGAGGGGGAAGCGCGCAAGATGTTGGTGACTAAAGTGGATCCGGAATACCCAGCGATGGCTAAGCAGTTGAGGCTATCGGGAAAAGTTCAGGTGGATTGCTATATCGACCCGAACGGAGCCGTGGAAAAGGTGCAAATATTAAACGGAAATCCTCTATTTACATCATCGATCACCAATGCGATGAAGAAGTGGAAATTCAAGCCGGTTGAAGCGAACGGAAAGGCGGCTAGCGCGGTGGCGAGTTTTGCCTTTGATTTTAAATTATAGATGCCGTTACTCTAGATTTTGGAGTGCAGCCATGACAAGACCGGCGGGGAGTTCTTCCCCAAATATCCGGCCCATTGCGTCCAGATCTTTGCCGCCTTCGCCATCCAGAACCGGAAGCCATTTTGCGCCATTTGGTTGCCGTTCGAGTTGTGCGCGGACAGCCGCGAAAGCATTTGCCGCAAGGTCAATAGTGAGGTTGCCTGTCCGCCGGGCAATCCGCGCGACGGTCTCACCCGATCCTTCCAAAGTAACCAGCGCCTCGGCCCAACGCGCCGCTGTGGACGAGGGCAGAACCTGGTTCAACGGGCCATAGAAAAGCTCGCGGGCCCCCAGTCGCGCCAGGCACCAATACTCGCTGTCTCGCGATTCTGCTGTCTTCACCTTTTTAAGCAACGTGTCGCCCAATTCTGTCCTGGTGCCGTTGGGCAAGTGTTCCAGGCTCGACGCCATGCGCCACATTTCGCGCAACAGACTATTGTTGAGACGCGGCGGCTTGCCGCCCTTCACGATCAGGTTCATGGAAACGCGCTGGTACAGATCCACCTGCTGGTTCCGGTTTAAGCCGCCGGCAACTCGGCCCCAGAAAATCCACCACTCACATTGATTCTGTATCTGATTAGAAAACGTCAGACCTTGGGCATAGACGCGGCGGGCCTGCTCAATCCGCAACTCGTCGCCGGGAAATCCGAAACCTGGACGAAGACAAAGCCCACACACGTTCAGCCAACGTGCTTCATGCGCCGCAGATTTCTTTCGCCCCTCCGACAGTTCGAGGAATAGATCCGCTAACCGGCGAATGGCGGCCAAAGGCCAAGAAGAGCGCCCCAGTGCCATCGCCGCTTCAAGCTTTGCGGGCAGCTCCTCGGGGAGAACCTTTCCGGATTCGTTGAACACGCCCCGCACTAATTCAAGAGCCTGCTCCACGGACTCGTCACTCACAACCGCCGCCGCGCGCTTCGCTACCGCGCCGGCGGACTTGGCCGCCTTGCGAAGCTCAAATTGCAAACGCCAGCGATGCTCGCTCTCAATCGAATCGCACCAGGTTTCCAATGTTCCAACTTCGGTCAACTTGGCGCCTACTTTGACTGGAATCAGCCGTTCGCCGACCGGTTTCCCAAAACGGATTAGAGCATTGAGCGGCGCGTGAAAATATAAATCTCCTTCTAGCGCCGAGGCGGGAAACTCCACCACATCGCCCAGCTTATCTTCGGTCCGCGTCAACGAACTGTAGAGCCGGAACGACACAGGTTTATTCGCCACCAATTTCAGATTCGGAACGTCCAGATTAAGCGTCGAACCTTCCTCCACTCCGCGCGGAGCAAGGCACAAGGTTCGAATCGTTTCGCCGGCATCGCCCACTCCCAGGAAATAGGTTCGAGGCAACCCGCCGCGCACCAGCACACCGGTCCCGGTTGTCCGCACGTTCGAGTAATACGCCGCGCCAACCGCAACAGCCAAATCCAAGTCGTGGTTTTCTAAAATGACGGGCCGTTTGGAAAACCATTTTTCCAGCACATCCACCACGCGATCACGCAGGATGGCTGGAATGAAAAAGCCGCCATTGAAGAGAATCGCATCGGGCACAGCGCCACCGGCGCTGTCAAGAAACGCAGCCAAGTGCCGGGTCACGGCCGGGTCGGAGACATAGGGCAAACCCAGTTCGCGGAAGACGCTCTTTTTGTCTTCTTTGGGCCGATCACCCAATTCACAAACAGGCAAAAAACCATCAAGGGCGAGTTCCAACGTCTCAGCCCGCGTGATCTCCGTCCGCAGCGTACCGCCAATGAGCGAGGATCCCCCGCCTAGCACCGTGATCTCCACCTTCTCAATAGATGCATCAGCAAGCATTTTCTCTTTCGCCGCCCCGCATTGGCGGCGCAATCCGCTACGTTGCCGAACAGAAAGCTGCGCGCCCAACTTAGCTTCCACCAGCCACGCCAATGTTAGATCCAGATTGTCGCCGCCCAGCAGCAGATGCTTGCCGACGGCGGTGCGCGTGAAATCGACCAGGTCGCCATTCCGAGTCACTTTGATCAAAGTGAAATCGCTGGTTCCGCCCCCGACGTCGCACACCAAAACCACCATGCCATCAAAAAGGCTCTTGCGGGACTGCGCCAAGTGGTTAGCGATCCAGGAATAAAACGCAGCGGCTGGTTCTTCAATCAACGTAACGTTCTCAAGCCCAGCTTCGCGCGCGGCCATCACCGTCAACTCGCGAGCTTCGGCATCGAACGAAGCCGGAACGGTAAGCACTACATCCTGCTGCGCCAAGGGTAGGCCAGGATGCGCCTTATCCCATTCAATCCGCATGTGCGCCAGATACTTTGCCGACACCTCAACGGGTGAAAATTCACGCGCGCCTTCCTGCACATCCCAGGGAAGGATTTTCGCCGTACGATCCACTTCGCTGTTCGATAACCAGGACTTTGCCGAGTGAATTGATCGGGTGGGAACCAACGCGCCTTGCTCACGGGCATAAACGCCAACAGCAGGTTCACGATCGCCGAGATACAGAAACGATGGTAGCGTGCGGCGAGGCTCAACTTGCCCTTGCGACACCGGTTGCGGAATCTCGAAGATGTGGATAGGAGGAAACTCCGCTTCTTCCGCCTCGCGCGGATCGATGAACGCCAGCGCGCTATTAGTGGTTCCCAGGTCAATTCCGATTTTCATTGCACTCGTTCCCGCACATTAAATTCCAACTTCCAACGCCGCCCATCGCGGGCGACACACCATAATTCCAGCACTCCGGTTTCGGTGACAAGGCTTTCCAGAGTAACCCGCACAACGCCTTGCGAAGGCTGGCCGGAAGCCTCTTCCATTAACACTTCCACCGGGCTCAACTCTTCGAGCTCATCGCCAATCACTTCGATCATCGCCCCGGCCGGGTCCTTCTTTCTGGCTGATGACGCGAAGAAGCGGAATTCGGCGGGCTCGCCCACAAGCAGTCCGAAATCGCTTGATCCTTCGATGCGTACCGACGTTCCCTCTTCCATGCCGAAGGGCGCCACAACTAATGCTTTAAGAGGAGGCCGCATGCCGGGCACGGCGGGCATGGCCGATTCCACTCCAACGTAATAAGTGCGCGGCACTCCGCCGCGAATTCGAATGCCGCGGCCCTGACGCGCTTGGCCGTAATAAGCCGCACCGCGCGCCACGGCATGCATCAAATCCTCACCTTCCAAGATCGCCGCCGGCGCGGTCGATTCGGCCGTCAGCCAGCCGTTCAGGATCCGCATGATCTTTTCCCGGAACAATGGCGCGCGAAACACTCCGCCGTTCAACAATACGTGCGTGGGCGCGGCCAGGCCGCTGGCCGTCCGGCGGATGTTGACCGCGGATGGCTGCCGCAGGAACTTGGCAAGGTGGCGGGGAATCGCGGCATCGGACGCATAGGGTAAGCCAGCTTCCGTCAAGGCGATGCGCCGTGATCTTTCGGGCATCTCACTGCTGCCGGTTTCCGGGAGGAAGCCGTGCAGAACGGCATCAACGGTGTGGCGCTTCAACGAAGCTTTGATTGTGCCGCCAATCAGTCCGGTTCCCCGGCCAAGAATAGTGACCGGTTCTTCCTTCGCAGTGGACCCCTCGCTCAGCAGCTTTTCCTTCGCCACACGACAGCGCTGCCATAGCGTATGCAACTGCATGGAGTCCAGCTTAACGTTGCGGCCGGCCAGTTCCTGCTCGACTGTTCGCGCCAGCGCCAAGTCGATGTTATCGCCACCCAACAGGATATGTTCGCCCACCGCGACGCGTTCCAGTTCCAGCGAACCGTCTTTGTCGAAAACCGTGATCAGCGTGAAATCGGTGGTGCCGCCGCCAACATCGGCCACCAGAATTAAGTCGCCTGCATGGACGCGGCCGCGCCAATCGGGATGCCGCTCCAGCCAGGCATAAAAGGCTGCTTGCGGTTCTTCCAGCAGCACCACTTCACCGTAACCGGCCGCCTTGGCGGCTTCAAGAGTAAGGTCGCGGGCAACCGCATCGAACGAAGCAGGAACAGTGATCAGAACTTGTTGGGCGGCAAGCGGGGCTTCCTGATGCTGCTGATCCCACGCGTGCCGCATGTGTTCCAGATAGTGCCGCGATGCTTCCACCGGGGAGATCTTCTCAACGCCTTCGAGCGCATTGATCGGCAGCAGCGGCGAAGCGCGATCAACTCCGGCGTGAGACAACCAACTCTTGGCGGAGGTCACTAAGCGGCCGGGCACTTCAATCCCTCGTTTTTGCGCAAAGACGCCAGTGATGAAGCGTGGCGCCGGATCCCATGGCAACCCATTGACGCCCTGCGCCATATCCGCTTCTTGCGGCAAATAGAGCGCTGAAGGCAACAAAGCCTCCTCGCCAACTTCGCCTCGGTTGATAAGTTGCGCGATAGGAAACAGTTCCACCGGCGTTGCCTCGCCGCCCGATTCCGGACGAGCGAAGGCAAGACATGAGTTCGTGGTTCCTAGATCAATCCCAACGACATACTGTGCGGACAAATTCGAATACCCTCTTCATGAACACGCGCAAAACGAAGCTGAAGCGGCGAGCGGCTTTCGTGTTGCTCCAAATTTTGACGGCCGCCGCCGGCCCCTTTGCGCTACTCGATTTCGATTTCGGCTTGCGCCAAAACATTTAAATTCTGGCCACCGGGGACTGAGGGCAGGTTAACCTTGTCGATCTTCCAGCCCTTGTGGCGTAAAACGCCGCCTTGCGGTTTGCCTTTTGCGGGGACATTGCCCAGGAACTTGACGCCTTCCCCGGCAAGGTCGCCTGCGGCGGTGGCGCTGGTGTTGGTCCCCTCCACGCCGTCGATGATTGGGCGCAGGGTGAAGTAACGTTTCAACGCGGTGGACGATTGTTCATGCACATTGCGAACAGCGGCCCCGACTTGATCGTCGGAATAGGCGGCGACATCCTCCATCAGAAAGTCCACCAGACGGGCATCGCGTTGCAGGATGCCGAGCAACTGCAGTGCTCCATCAGAGGCTTTGACCTCTTTGACAGGCGCGACTGGTTTGACTACGGTTGGCCTGACATAGCCCAGGGCGCGAGCGTCGTCCTCGGACAGCTTGCCTCTAAAGAGAATGCTGAAAGCTGCGGAAAAGCGTGACAATATTGGAAATCCCCCGAAAATATTAGGATACAACGGACGGGGGGTGGGCGGTTTTGGAACTGGTGTTGGGTTCGTGGCGCATATGGTATTGGGGGCGCGCCTGGCTAGGTCCCCGACGAATGGGATTCCGACCAGCCCCCCATGAAATAGGGGGAATGGAGTTTGTGCATTTGCCCTCTCTGACCGCATCCGTCCACTTCACAGGCGCGTAACGCCTGGACGAGACTGATTATGGTACTGGATGGAGTACGGATGCCTTTGCCGTTACTCGGGGGTTAAAACATGGCTTTAAACGCTTTAGGCTTTCCCGGGCGACAGATGTCTGCTATACTGTGGACAGATGACCGAATTAACAATGTACGATATTAGCGGGGCTCCTCCATCGGTTGTGTTTGGCGATCAGTGGCATGATTTCCTGCTGAAGGGCGCCGAGTCCGGATCCATTGATCGGCTAAAGGCCAAGCTAGAAGTTTCCGACGATGCGCTAAGCCCGCTTCTGGGCGTGAGTGAAAAGACGCTCGCGCGGACACGCAAGTCGCGCGCGCGGCTGGATCCTGGCATCAGCGACCGGGTGTACCGCGTGGCGAAGGTGGCCGCGTTGGCGGTGGATGTGTTTGAAAAGCACGAAGCTGCGTTGAGCTGGCTGAAGCGGAAGCAACCTGGACTTGGCGGACGTACGCCGTTGAGTCTGCTTTCCACGTCGGCGGGGATCGAAATGGTGGAGCAGTTATTGCACCGCATTGAGTACGGCGTCTATTCTTGATCACGGCATTTCGCCTCACCAAAACGAAACACGCAAGCTTGGCCTTTACTGGCCATGGCGCTAGAATTGCCGGGGGGCGATGGAACCCGCCGGGCGCAGCGGCAGTCTATTGCTCGGCCAGTTTGGCGCTGGCGGCGTTTGAGACGTTTGTCCATATGGGCGACGAAGGCCGCGAACTCGAATTCGTCAGCTTTGAAGTGCAAATACCTCCGTCGCTAGTGGAAACCTTGGAACGTCTTCCAAAGGGCTGGCGTGCGGCGACTCCTCATGATGCGAGCATGCGGATTGGGGCGAAGTGGGTGAAGGAGCAGCGCAGCGCGGTGTTGTGCGTTCCTTCGGTCCTGGTCCCTTCCGAAAAGAATTATCTATTAAACCCGGCCCATCCCGACTTCCGTAAGGTCGCCATTTCCCGCGCCAAGAAGTTCAGCTTCGACCCGAGGGTTTGGAAATGAACTTCCGTAAAGATACGCCGCGAAAGGGATCAGTAGATGCGCGGGACAGGGCTGCTATCCGCCTGGGACAAGTCCTCGTTCTTTTTACAACGACGGGCGAGGACTGAACGCGAACCGAGTCGATATTGAGATTCGGTTTGGGTCCGCATTTAAGTTCTAATACCAAGACAGATCCAGCGTATCTAGAAGGAGTTTTGCCTTGAACAATAATGAGAATCGCGTCGACAACTGGGATGCCACGCCCCAGCTCCCGGCGATGCACGTAGAGTCCACGACTACATCGCATCGCAAAAGGGTGTGGGTGAAACGGTAGTATTGGAATTAATACGAGAGGCTTGGGAAGCAATCTTATGCCGTTGAAGCGAAAAGAGTACACGCCAGTCGAACAGAAGGCACCTGAAATCGGCGAGGCGCTTTCTGTCCTGATCAATCAACGCTTGACCGAAAGTCAGGTGATCTTGGAGGGTACATGGCATTTCTATTTTGGTCGGGAAAGCGTGGGATCGCCGGGCCACGACAGCAGCCGCCTTTATCTGGCAGTCGAGTGCGGCTGGCGATTTACCAAGGGTGATGCGATTATTATTGGCTCAGAAGACTTCGATGTGTTGGAACGGAATGCGGAGCGCCAAATGGATACACTTCGTTCCTTAGCAGGCGTGGAAGGTCTGCTTATCGAGTCTGTAGTAGGGGACGTGTTCGGGGGATTTAGAATCGGCTTTGCTGGAGAGTACGCCTTGGATGTCTTTCCTGCGAGCGACAGCAACATGGAATGGCTGTTTCGAAACTCATCATCTTGTTCTCTGTGCCTCATGAACGGAATTCTTCATAAAAGCGATAAGAACATGGAAGAAAGCGCGGAAGGTGAAATCTGAAGGACAACGGCTGTGGTGCGCAAAAACTCCGTCCGTCGCTAAGCAGCCTCCTTTTTCAGGACATATTCGTGATGCAATCCACCGAGGATTGGAATTTTAGAAACCTCATACCCAGCAGGTAGCTTGTGTCGATGTGGACCCGCCGGAACTTTGGCCCCGATTGGTTCCGGGACTTCTGGTCCGAGCGATGAGTGAGGCGGCCTCGGTTGTAATGGATTGCGAATTCTTTAACCTAAAAACGGCAGTTGGAACGTACTGAAATGGCTAATTGTTACAGGTGCAAGTGGTTATGCGGAAAGCAGTTGCCACCCAATGGGTGAACTGCGC
>JAYVXT010000084.1:0-8613 GCA_043785065.1 Bryobacterales bacterium
GCTTATAAGGCTGAGTTGGTGGAAGAAAGAAGAAGAAGGGAGTCGCTGGAAAAGCGAATCAACGAGCTGGCGGAGGAGAACAGCAAAAGCCGTATTATGGCCTTGGAGGCGGACAAGAACGTTGCGGTGAGAAGTGAACTTCAACGAATGGGCGTCTCAAAGATTGACTTGGCGTACAAGGCAATCCGAGACGACATCCAACGCACGGACGACGGCCGGCTGGTGGCCAAGAACCTTAACGGCGAATTGCCTGTTGCCGATTATCTGCAGCAGTTTATTCAAGACAACCCCGAGTTGCTGCCGGCTAGAATCACCGGAGGGGCGGGCGTGGGAACGGGACATAAAGCTCCAAGCGCGCCATCGGCGACGATTGAACTTGAAAAGATCCGGCCAGGAATGTCAAACGAAGATTTGGAGCGCGCAAGGCAAGACATCGCCAAAGTGGCGCTTCAAACCATGCGCGGTTAGCCGCAACACTGTTCACTTAGATTCCTGATTAGCGCTGCTGTCCAAACAGACATTTCGACTAGCCCCCGATGGAAATCGGGGGATTATTCGGAGTCCCAACAACGGACCTGGTACGGAAGAATCCCCTTATTTTCATAGGGGGCTAGTCAGGGTAGTCGACGGGTCCTAAGTGAACAGTATTGCGCTTAGCCGGCGAGTTGTCGTAGCAAGCGGGAGCCGGCACGGCCCTCGCATAAATCATTTTTACAGAGAACAGATTAGTACGAACCGCCTTGATGAGCTCAAGGCAAATTGACTGTAACAGGAGATAAGAAATGCCTCAGATTACTTCAGCGAATGTGGCGAATGCGATTGTAAAGCTAGTAGCCGCGGAGGCGCTGCCTTCCTTGATGGGAAACCTCATCATGGGAAACCTTGTTAACCGGGACTTTGAGCCCACATTGGCTAACGCCGGCGACACAGTGAATGTGCCGATACCCCCGGTGATGCAAGCGAACAACCTTGCGCAGCAAGGAACAGTTCAGTTCCAGAATCCTAACCTTGGCAACGCACAGATTGTATTAAACACTCATGCGGAGGCTTCGTTTCAGATCCCGGACATAACAAAAGTAGTGGCCGTTCCCGATCTGTTGAAGCTTTATATGCAACCCGCACTGATTGCCTTGGCTGAGCGGATTGAGAGCGACCTACTGGCCACGTATTCGCAGTTCACCAACCACTTCCCGGTGGGAACGGCGGGTTCACCGATCACCGAATCCACGATCGACCTTGCGGAAACGGCTTTGTTTGACTCGAAGGTACCGGCCAGCATGCCGAAGTATTTGGTGGTTGATTCCAACACCTACTCTCAAATGCGCCAGATTCCGCGCTTCAGTGAGTACAACAGCGCTCTTGATGCCGGCGTGCGGGCATTGATCGAAGGCAACATCGGCAAGCTGAAAGACTTCTTCGTGTTCCGATCGCAATTCGTGCCGAAGACCGGAAGCGGTCCTGTTACAACCAACAATCTGGCGTTCGCCAAGGACGCGTTGGGCTTAGTGATTCGCCGGTTGCCTCAACCCTTACCGGGGACGGGCGCGGTGGCGGAGTATGCCGAGCTTGGCAACTTTGGAATGCGTGTGGTGATGAGCTATGAACCGAACACACTGGCTCAGCAGTTTACTGTTGACGTGCTTTACGGTGTCGGCGTATTGCGCAACTCCTTCGGCGTGCAGGTTCGCACGTAAGAGCAATGCTGATCACTTAGTTTCGCAGCGTCATCAGCGCTGCTGTCCGAACGGCATTTTGACAATCCTCCGATGGAAATCGGGGGATTGTTCGGAGCCCAACGGCGTCCTGATTCGGAAGACTCCCCCGATTCCCATCGGGGGCGAGTCGACGGGTCCTAAGTGAACAGTGTTGCACCTCAGAGCTTGTAGCTGCTTTAAGGGCCGGTCAACCGGCCCTGCATTTCTCAGCAATTTGCAATTCAACCGATTTAGGAGAAACAAACATGGATCTGCGCGTCTATTTTCAAAAGATTAAGCAAGTAGAACAAAGCATTGAAGGGGCCTTTGCGGTCATTGTGAGTCAAGAAACCTCGGACGGCGGCATCCCTGGAGTTTTAACCGAAGTTTATAAGGCATCCGCCGCGCAATTGATTGTAGAAGGGAAAGCGCAGCTTGCCACCAAGGATGAGGCCGATGCGTTTCAACTGAGCAAGGTGCAAGCGAAAGAGGAATCCGAGCGGGCGGCGCTAGCTGGGCGAGTGCAACTTAGCCTTGTATCGGACAGTGAACTAAAAGCCATTAAGTCGGTGCTGAAAGGCGCCAAAAAGGAATAGCCGAAATTATGAGCCTTTTAATTGACGGAAACGTTTCAAAAGTTAATGAACTGACAGAATACGAGAGTTCACTCACCGACGTTGCGGTCACTGAGGGGATAGACCTGCTGGCAAAGATGTCTGTCGCCAAGCTGGAGATCAGCCTTGCCATCCAAAAGTTTCTCTTGGAGAATCACGACGGCAATCAATCCTTGGCCCTTGGATACGGAGGGTTAGGGTACGGACCGGCTTACACAATCAGCAATGTTGTAGTAACGGATGGCTTACGGCAATGGCACACTTTGCAGACAATCGCGGCGGTTTACCGCGATGCATTTAACCAGCAATTAAATGATCGTTACAAAGGCAAGTGGAAAGAATATACCGATTTGGCCACGGAGGCTTCCGGCGTCTATTTTCTGATTGGAGTAGGTCTGTGTTTGCAGCCAATGCCAAAACCCCAAGCACCTGTGTTGGGGCAGGTAGCAGGCCGTAGCCAAGGGATGACGTGGTTTGTGCAAACGAGTTGGGTGAACGCGAAGAACCAGGAAAGTGCGGCGGGCGTGATGGGGTCCATTTCCACGCAAGAAGGAAGCGCCCTCACCACCCGTGTGACCTCGCCGCCGGCGGGTGTAGTTGGGTGGCACGTCTACGCGGGAATTTCTCATGACGCGCTTTACCGGCAAAACAAAGCCGTAAATCCGCTGGACCAGCTTTGGACCATGACCGAAGCATTTCAAACGAATGATGCTATGCCAGGCAGCGGGCAAGGCATGGAAACACTGTTGCGAAAGCGCAACGTTTTCCGGAGGGGCTAAGCATGGGGCAAGCAGCGGCAACAATATGCGTCAACAGATTTCTGGAAATGCTACGGGCTGAATCCGGGATGCTGGGTGCGCTGAGACTCTTAAGTCCTGGCGCGGGCCTGGATATTTCCGAACTCACCGATCGTCAGATTCTGGGCAGCAATATAAGTTACGATCTGCTGGAGAAAACGGTTGGGGCAAAGTATCCGTCGGTCCATATATATTGCGACAAAGTCTCAAACACGATGCGGGAAAAATTCCGGTCGTTTTCCGGCACGGTCCAAATTACAGCCGAAGTTCGCGTTAGCCAGGATCGGTTGGATGGCATTGAGGAAACGTTGAAGCAGTACACGGATGCGCTGACTTTAGTGTTGGATCAAAATCGAGGCGACTGGGCCCCTGGGGTGCAGTTCACTGGCGGATACGAGATTTCCTATCAACCTGTGAAGCATGGCGGCAAGAATTTCCTGCAGACGGCCAAGGTTAGTCTTGCCGTGAACGTAAGCATGTAAGCGAAGGGTGAATTAATCCAAATGTCTACTATATCGTCAAACAACAATCGTTTTTACGTGGCGCCGGAGGGTTCCTATGGCGCTGTATCCGCAGTAACGGCGGCTGCTCGAATTCCAGCCGTAAGCTTGTCAATCCGCCATAGAGTGGAGAGGCCGAATCGCCGCGACAAAACCGGAAGCAGGACTTTTGTGGGCTCACCGGCAGGCTTTCGCACGCGCACGGAATTTGATCTGGAAACTTACATGACCTCCTGGAATGGGCAGGATCAGATGCCGGCGCAGCATCCATTATTCACGGCGGCGCTTGGGGGGCAAGGGGTTAAAGTTACGCCGGGCACGATGGCGTCGGCGCCCACCAACAAACAGTTGGCATTCTCCGCGGCCCACAATCTGACGGTGGGAAAAGCCGTAAGCTTCGGCAGCGAAATCCGGTTTGTTGAAGCGATCGTGAACACCACGACCGTGTTGTTAAACGCGCCCTTTTCCATAACGCCAACGGCGGGTTCAGCGCTCAGCCCAACGGCATCCTATTCGTTGGGAGAAACATTGGGCAGTGTCAGTCTATTTGACTACTGGAGTCCAACAACGGCTTTGCAGCGTATCCTGACTGGCGCGGCCGTGGACAAACTGAAAATCAAGGTTAACAGCGACTATCACTCGTTCGTATTTTCGGGCGAGGCGCGGGACGTGGTGGATAGCGCAACTTTCACGGCCGGATTAGGGAGCCTAACTTCATTCCCGGCCGAACCCGATTTGGCGGCTTTCGACTATTCGGCCATACCGGGTAATCTGGGACAAGCCTGGCTGGGCACGGCGGCATCCCAATTTCTGACTTTGACCGACGCCGAAATTGTGGTGCATAACAGTCTGGATTTACGCAAGAAAGAATTTGGAACAACTACGGCGCGGTACATTACGGCCGGCGAACGGCATGTAAGCGTCAAATTCAACCTCTTCCAGCAGGATGACGATGCGACGGTCGCCCTTTATCAAGCGGCCAAGCAGCATTCGCCCATCAGCGTATTCTTTCAACTCGGCCAGCAATCCGGACAACTTTTCGGGCTCTACATGAAGAGCGTCATTTTGGAAGTTCCCGAATATAATGACCACGAGACTCGCGTGCAATGGCAATTTTCGGCAAGCCGGGCGCAAGGCGCGGCCAGCGACGAATTGTTCATGGCGTTTGCTTAATTCCATGAATTACGAAAGCACAAGGACGATTCCATCCGCCGTGTATCCTGGCGTGCGGATTACCATTCGGCGAATGACGCTTGGTCGGCGATTGGAAATGATTCGACAGGTGAAGGAGCGGGCCAAGCGACTGGAGTTCCATCAAGCGGGGAACTCCCTTGAGGACGTCTTAAGCAGTAGCTTGTTGACTTGTGAAATCGAGAGGATCTATTTCGAGTGGGGCCTGAGCAACGTGGAAGGGCTTGAGATAGACGGCGAGCCGGCGAACAAGGAATCCCTTTATGAAAGTGGGCCGGAACAACTCTGCAAGGAAGTTATAGAAGCGGTTAAAGCTGAGATCTTTCTAACTGAGTCTGAAAGAAAAAACTGATCGTCGCCTTCCATTTCCAATTCGCCAACCAGTCCGGTTGGAAGTGCGACAAATGCCGGAAGGCCGGACTGGAAATAAAAAGAAATTGCGGATACGTGGACGTTCGGGCCGAAAGCCCGAAGACAGTGGTTTGGGCCAGAGGACAGGTTGGCTCAACGGAATGTCCGGTGAGCTACATAACGGCGGAGAGCTCGGCATGGATCGAAGAATTCCATCTGTGGAGAGTTTCATCCAAACCAGACTTAATGGGACTGCCTTCGAAAGAGGGAGAAGCCATTGCGGTTCTGGACAACGAATGGAGGAAGGAGATCAATGAAACGTTTAAATGATTTGGCGGTTTTAGTCGAAACGTTAAGCGCGAATAGTTTTAATCTTGCGAGCTTAAACAACATTGGGGGAGGGGTCCAAAACCACCTGATGGCCGCGAACGGGGACTCCACGACGGCTTCGAGCGGCTTGGATGAATTGCTGACACAACTCAAACAGATCGCATCGGAAACCCATCCCGCGCCAGTGGCGGCGCGATCCAAGCCGCAGCAAGCGGCGAACAGCAATAATTCGGGCAATCTGGGATTGGATGTGCTGAAAGGGGTGGCAACAGCAGTCACGGGTGGACTGATTCCCTTGGCGTCAGGTTTGATCAATCTCTTCTCCGGCGGATCGAGTACGCCGCCTGATCCGCTGCCAAAGTTCGCTCTTCCACCGTCAATTCAGGCGGAGGCGGGGCTAAATGGTTCAGGCGGATTGAGCTTGGTTGACCGCAATTTGAACGGCGATCTGCGGGGCGCCAACGCGACGGGGTCGACAAACATAACCGTTCAAGTGAATGCGATGGATTCGCAGTCCTTCATGGATCGTAGCGGGGACATTGCGCAGGCGGTTCGTTCCGCCATGTTGAACTCAAGTGCGTTGAACGAAGTAATTCAAGACATGTAGGAATGGTGACAAGGACATGAGTGCTTTTCCAAAACTAAAGACGCAAGCCGTGGCCCAATATCCAAGCAGCCGTGACCGAACCTACAGCACCAAGGTGTTGAGCTTCGTGGATGGGCAGGAGGAACGATTTCGCGATTTTTCCAATCCGCAAGTGCTGTGGACAATAGACCTAAGCCTGCTTGATCGCGACGAGATGGCCGCGTTTGAGGAATTTTTTATAGAGCAGGACGGTGCTCTGAATCCTTTTGACTTCACTGACCCATGGGATGAAACCGTTCATTCCGGATGCACGCTAGAGAATTCAGAGGTGTGGTTCCGGCTTGACGGGGCGCAGTCGGGATCGACAAAGCTTGTGATTCGCGGGAGTGGGAGCTAGCCATGCTTTTCTTTCCACAACTCCAAACCGGAAATGCCGCACAATTCCCCTTGAGAAAACAGCTGCACCTGAGGACGGTTGAAAACCGGATGATGGACGGTTCGCGCATTGTTCAGCGCGGTCTGCAACCTTTAGTCACCGGGTGGGAACTGCGATATAACGGCCTGACCGATGCGGAGCGAGTTGCGCTTGAACAGTTTCATTCGCAGTCGGAAGGCCGACTACAATCATTCACGTTTCTTGATCCGATGTCCAATTTGCTGCGATGGTCGGAGGATCTGAGCAAGACGGTTTGGACGCGCGATGCGGGGTTGACCGTTACGAGTGGCATTGCTTCTCCGGAGGGGGGATTGCGTGCATCGCGGTTGACAAATAATACAGCGATCGCGCAGCGGATCAAGCAGACCGTTTCCGCATCGGGCAGCTTTACCTACAGCTTTAGCGTCAGGGTCCGGGCGACGCAGTCAACAACGTTTGTTCTGTTCATGGCCGAGGGATCAAGCAGAATCGCGCAAGAACTAAGCGCCATAGCAGTATGGGGAAGCTACTGGGTTTCCGGCAGTTTTCAATCGACCAATGAGACGGTGGAGTTTGGAATAGAGACGCCGGCAGGACAAAGCATCGACATTTTCGGAATGCAGTGCGCGCCACAGACGGGTCCGGGGGACTACGTGCGAACAGGATACGCGAGCGGGGTTAATAGCGGCGTGAGATTTGCCGACGACCGGCTTTCATTTACAACAAACGGCCCCGACGACACAGCAATGACGATTCGACTCACTACAACAGGATAACGAAACCATGCCTTCCATCACGGAACAAAAAGAATCACAAGTTCATGACACGCCGGTACTTCTGTTTGAGTGCCAGTTCGCCGATGGGCATACGGAAGCATTCAGCACGCACCGTCTGACGATTGAAGGCGTAACCTATCGCGCGGCGGTGCTTTCTCACAATACTTTTGACTTCCGGACACTATCCGGCGATGCCATTGACGCTTCGTCGCGTTTAAGTTTAACGTTGGCCAACGCCGATTCCTATTATTCGCAATTGGAGTCAACGCAAGGATTTAAAGGCGCCAAGTTAATAGTAAAGTTTCTGTTCTACAACCTTAGAACGCATGCGCCGGCTTCGGAAATCATCGCCCTTTTTCGCGGGGTCGCCAACGCGCCGGAAGCAATCACCGAATCGCAATTTCGCTTGTCCTTCAACAATAGGCTGAGCCTGCAAAGAACGCTGCTTCCCAATATCCGCATCCAAAAGCGTTGCCCATGGACTTTTCCGGCTACGCACGCCGAACGGCTGGAAGCGATTGACGGAGGCCCGAAAGGACAATTCTCCTCTTTCTTTCATTGTGGGTACTCGGCGGGAGAAACAAAAGGCGCGGGGAATGCCAATGGGGCCGCTCCCTTCACATCCTGCGACTACACTCGAAGCGCGTGTGAACAACGGGGCATGTTTTCAGCCGATGGGTCTACCAACATCACGCGGAGATTTGGCGGCATTGAATTTGTTCCGTCATCCATTCTTGTCCGCGGCTATGGGGACAGGCAATCCACCCAATCCGCCGTGCTTGAGAACGAAGCCAAATTCAACGACTTTGTCCCATTAGTTTACGGAACGGCATGGTATCAACCGCCGGTTACGCTGGCCCGCAACGACGGAAATCTGACACGCATGGAAGTGCTGCTGGGAGTCGGTGAAATTGAAGGGCTGCTGAAGGTTATCGTGAACGGCATTGAGATACCCGTCGGCCGGCAGGGCCAGAATATGACGGCTACCGGATGGTTCAACGTGGTTAGCACCGGAAATCGCACGGGTAATTTCAATTTGGATTTCTCCGACGGCGCGGGGCATCCGCTGGGCGATCCGTATGGAAGTCTTGCTTACCTCTCCGTGGTTGTGCCCAATCGAATCTCCAACGGACAAACGCTTCCTGTGGTAAAAGTTCTGCTGCAAGGCATGAAACTGGACCGCTTCGCGGAGAATGGGGCATTCATTGCCACGGACTTCAACAACAATCCGGCGTGGGTGTTGCTGGATCTTCTGAGGCGCAGTGGTTGGGGCCTTGAAGAACTGGATATGGCATCGTTCGCACGCACCGCGGCCTGGTGCGGCCAATCCATGGCGTCGAAAGATTTGAATGGCAACGC